>NZ_JBEXNO010000012.1:0-161131 GCF_040611175.1 Streptomyces sp. NPDC003036
GTCGCCGAGCTGCCGCCGGCGGCGCGCATGTGCATGTAGCTGTCCAGGTCGGTCACCTGGTGACGGAGCAGGTTGGAGGCCTCATCACCGATGGCCGCCGCACTGCGGCCGGACCCCGGGCCTCGGGCTCCGGATCCCTCCGTACGCCCTCGCAATCGACCTCGACCCCGACCTCGATGGAGGCTCCGCCATGTCCCAGGCCCTGCTCGCCGGCATCTCCCGTACCACCGAGCCGCAGACCATGCTGCGCCGCTTCCTCGCGCTCGACGCCGTCGTCACCGGGGCCAACGGCCTGGCGTACGCCCTCGCCTCCCGGCCCCTCGCCCGGCTCCTCGGCGTCGACGCGGCGCTGCTGCTCGAAGTCGGCCTGTTCCTCACCGCGTTCGCCGCCGGAGTGGGCTACCTGGCCTCCCGGCCGCAGCCGTCCGCCACGGCCGTCAAGCTGGTCGTCGACGCCAATGTGCTCTGGGCGGTGCTGAGCGCCGTCGCGCTCGTCGCCTGGCTGTCGCCCAGCACCGCGGGAGCACTGTGGATCCCGATGCAGGCAGCCACCGTGGCCGGGTTCGCCGCCCTCCAGTGGTCCGCCCTGCGCGCCACGGCGGCCCGCTCGTGCTTGCTCTGACCGGGAAGGTGTCTGCCGTACTGTCCAGCGCATGCTGATCGTCAAAGGCGTGCTCGTTCTCCTCGGCGGCGTCTGCCTCTATCTCGCCTACATGTACATATCCACCGTTCCCAGCGAACGCGCCAAAGCCCGGAGGCTCCGGAGCCTGGAGGACGCCGGCATGGAGGCCGAGGCACTCATCGTGTCTCTGAGGCCGTTCGATGGTGACATCCGTGCCGAAGCCGTGTTCGAGGTTGAGATGCCGGATGGTCACACCGTCCGGGAGAAGAAGTACGTGCGCCTCACCCCGGAAATGGCGGTAGGCGTTGTCTATCCAATCGTCCGGCACAGCCGGTTTCCGGACCGCTTCGAGGTCGGCGTCAAGGAGGATGTGGCCCGCTCGCGCCTGCACCACGAGACCATGCCGAGGTGGCTGTGGCGCAGCACGACCATCGTTTTCGTGCTGGGCGTCGCACTGGTCCTGACCGGCATCTTCATCTAGAGCGTCGAAGAAACCGAAGCCCGGTGCCGTTCCACCATCACCAGCTCGCCGGTCACCGCACTATAGCGACTGGAGGTACGCGACCGTCGCCGGGTCGGCCGGGAGGAACGTCTCGATGGCCAGCTCGGCGACCGTCACGTCCATCGGCGTGTTGAACGTCGAGATCGACGACACGAAGGACAGCACGTGCCCGTCGTGCTCGATCCGCATCGGCAGCGCGAAGTACGGGTACGGACTCGGGTCCTCGCGGTCGCCCGGGTCTGTGGCCGTTTCCGGCAGGGGGTACGCCGAGACCTCGTCGTACAGCCGCCGCAGCGGCTCCGAGCGGGCCAGGGCGATCTGACGCTCCATCTGGGCCAGCAGGTGCCCGCGCCACTCGCGCAGGTTGCGGATCCGGGGCGCGAGGCCCTGGGGGTGCAGGGTGATGCGCATGGCGTTCATCGGCGGTGTCAGCAGGTGCTCCGGGATCCCGTCCAGCAGCATCGCGATGCCCCGGTTGGCGGCCACCACCGTGTACGAGCCGTCCACGACGAGCGCCGGGTACGGGTCGTACCCGGCGAGCAGCTGCTCGATGCCCTCGCGCAGGGTGCCGAGGGACGGGTCGTCCAGAGGCGTCTCGGCGTACCGGGGGGCGTAACCGGCCGCCAGGAGCAGCGCGTTGCGCTCGCGGACCGGTACGTCCAGATGGTCGGCGAGCCGCAGGACCATCTCCTCGCTCGGCCGCGCGCGGCCCGTCTCGATGAACGAGATGTGACGGGCCGACGAGTCCGCGCGCAGAGCCAGCTCCAGCTGGCTCAGCCGCCGCCGCTCACGCCAGCCGCGCAGCAGCGGGCCTATTCCGGTACCGGTCGCGAGAGTTGTCATACCGCAGACGGTAACCCACGTGTTGACCACGGGCCGGTGGCGTCGGACCGTATCGTCACGGTCACGTCGTCCACGTCGTCATCGTCCGTACCGCAACGAAACGGAGGGCCCAACATGCCCACTGAGCCGCTGTCGCAGAAGGAGATCGAGGACCGGCTGCGCGAGCTTCCCGGCTGGTCGCAGGAGGGCGACCGGATCGCCCGCACCTACCGCCTCTCCACCCACTTCGCCGCCACCGCGATGGTCGTCCACATCGCGCAGATCCAGGACGAGCTGGACCACCACTCCGACCTCACCCTCGGCTACAACACCGTCGGCCTCACCATGAACACCCACTCGGCGGGCGGCGCCATCACCGAACGCGACTTCGAACTGGCGTCCCGGGTCGAGGCCATCGCGCCCTCCCACGCCGCGAACTGAACCGGGCGACCGCGGACCGCGCACGACGAGCCGAGCGGGGCGGGCCGCGTTGCCGGAACGGCAACAGAGCTCGCCCCGGCGCCGTCCCCACCGCACGCTGTCCCCATGAGCCCTCACCACCACCATGACACCGACACCGCCACCGACATCGACTGGAACGAGATGCTGCCGCTCCTGGAGCGCGGCGCGGAGCTCCAGACCCCGCTGTACCGCCAGGCCGCGGCCTGGCTCGGCGAGCTCGCCCCGCCGACCGGCGTACGCCGCGTCCTCGACGTCGGCAGCGGCCCCGGCGTGCTGTCCTGCCTGCTCGCCGAGGCGTTCCCGTACGCCGAGGTCGTCGCCGTGGACGCCACGCCCGAGCTGCTGGAGCGCGCCCGCGACCGGGCGGCCGGCCTCGGCCTGACCCGCGTCACCACGCTCCACGCCCAGCTCCCCGACGACATCGCCGCGCTCGGCCCGGCCGACCTCATCTGGGCGGCCGGCTCCCTGCACCACCTGGGCGACCAGCGCGCCGCCGTCGCGGACCTGGCGGGCCTGCTGCGCCCCGGCGGCGTCCTCGCGGTCGCCGAGAGCGGCCTGGCGGGCCGGCACCTGCCGCAGCACACGGGGATCGGGCGCCCCGGCCTGGAGGCCCGGATGGAGGCCGCGCACGCCGACTGGTTCGCCGAGATGCGGGCGGCGTTGCCCGGGGCCAAGGAGGAGGTGGACGACTGGCGGGCACTGCTCGCCGGGGCGGGCCTCACGCCGAGCGGCACGCGCTCCTTCCTCCACGACGTCCCGGCGCCCGTCACCGACCCCGTACGCGAGTACGTCCTCGCCCACTTCACCCGGCACCGCCACACCCTCGGCGAACGCCTGAGCCCCGAGGATCGCGCGGCCCTCGACCGCCTGCTGGACCCGGCGGACCCGCAGGGCCTGCACCACCGGCCGGACCTGTTCCTGCTCACCGCCCGTACGGTGCACACCGCCCGCCGGGGCTGACCGCTCCCGGCACCGTCACGGCACGTCACGGCACGGGTGGCGTGTCCTTGTACGGACTGATCGGCTCCGGTGTCCGCCGCACGCTCCGCGCGTCCAGTGCCACCGCCGCCGTGGCCGTCCCCAGCTCGCCGCCCGGGTGCCAGGCCCCGGTGACCGCCACCCAGGTGTCGGCGGGCGGGGCCGGGGCGCCGTGGACGCGGACGCGCAGGGTCTGCGAGTCGGCGGCGCAGCAGCTCACGACGAGCCGGGTGAGGTACCAGGAGCCGTCCTTGGCGCCGGGGATCGGGGTGACGAACCCGGTCATCAGCACCGTACGGCCGGCGAGACTTCGCTCGCGGTCCTGCTGCACGCGCGCAATGAACCCGGAGAGGGCGAGCGGCGCCGGGTCCGCGTCCGGCAGCGGCTGGAACTCCGACACGGGGGCGATCACGTTGCCGGTCTCGCGCGAGGCGGTGTACGAGCCGAGGGCGGGCGGGGCGTACAGCAGCAGCGCGAGCACCGGCAGGAACAGCAGCCAGGCGACGCGCGGCCCGCCCTGGTGGTCGTGCCCGTGGGCCGACTCGGCGGCCTCCTCCTCCGGCTCGTCGTCCGGGCGCCGGGCCGCGAACGGCAGTCCGTCCCGTACGGCGCCGATCACGCCCAGGACCAGCAGCAGGACGCCGGAGGCGATCAGGTACGGCCGCAGGCCCTCCTTCACGTACCGCAGGTAGAGCTGGCTGAACAGCGCGATGTGCAGCACGGCCGACCCGGCGAGGAGCAGCAGGGCCGCCTGGACGTGGCGTCTCACAGCAGCCACCATCCCGTCAGGCAGGCGCACACCACGGCCACCACGGCGGTCGCCGCCGAGAAGCGCACGGCGAAGGCGCGGCCGAAGGTGCCGGCCTGGAGGGCGATGAGCTTCACGTCGACCATGGGGCCCACCACCATGAAGGTGAGCCGCGCGGTGGGGGAGAAGCCGGTGAGGGAGGCGGCGACGAAGGCGTCGGCCTCCGAGCAGACGGCGAGCACGATGGCGAGCGCCGCGAGGAAGAGGACCGACAGCCACGGCGAGTCGGCGAACAGCGCCAGCACGGAGCGCGGGACCAGGACGTTGAAGGTGGCGGCGGCCATCGCGCCGACCACCAGGAAGCCACCGGCGTGCAGGAAGTCGTGCTGGAAGCCGAGGCGGAACTCCTCCCAGCGGCTGTGCCCGGGCCGGTGCCCGGTGTGGCGGGCGGGCATCTTCAGCCACTCCGCCCTGCCCCACTTCAGCCACAGCCACCCCATGACGGCCGCCGTCACCAGCGACGCGACCAGCCGGGCGGCGACCATCTGCGGCTGCCCGGGGAAGGCGACGGCGGTCGAGACCAGCACGATCGGGTTGACGGCGGGCGCGGACAGCAGGAACGCGAACGCCGCGGCCGGGGTCACCCCCCGCCGGATCAGGCTCCCGGCGACCGGTACGGACGCGCACTCGCAGCCGGGCAGCACCACGCCGGCCGCTCCCGCGACCGGCACGGCGAGCGCGGGGTTGCGCGGCAGGGCCCGGCTGAAGACCCGTGCGGGCACGAAGGCGTTGACGGCGCCCGAGATCACGGTGCCGAACAGCAGGAACGGCAGCGCCTGCACGGTGAGCGCCACGCAGATGGTCTGCCACGCCCGGAACCCGGGATGGGAGAGCGCCGGGAAGGCGAGCCCCGCGATCAGCAGCAGCGAAACGCCGCCCGTGACGAGGACAGGCGTCGGTATCGCGGACGGCGCGGCTCCCCGCGAACCCTCACGCGGACCCTGACGCGAACGCTCGCGCGGGTGCCCGCGCTCGGGGACGGCTTCGGTCATGGGGCCTTACCTTAACGACCGGCGCCCCATGACAATCATTTCATCCCACTGCTCCGGTGCGGGTGGGGCTACGCTGGAGGAGGCATACCGGCCAGCAATAAGGGGGTCGGTCCGATGTCAACAGGGACCCTCCTGGCGATCATCATTCCCATCGTGGTGGTGCTCGCCGTCGTTGCCGCAGCAGCCTTCCTCATGGCACGCCGCCGACGCCTCCGCCAGCGCTTCGGCCCGGAGTACGAACGCACGGTGGAGGACACCGGCAGCCGGCGCGCCGCCGAGCGGGATCTGAGCGAGCGCGAGAAACGCCATGACGAGCTGGACATCAGGCCACTGACGGGCGATGCCCGGGAGCGCTACTCCCGGGACTGGCAGCGCGTGCAGGGCGAGTTCGTGGACCGTCCGGAGGACGCCGTGCAGGACGCGGACCTCCTGGTCGCGTCCCTGATGCGCGAGCGCGGCTATCCGACCGAGGACCTCACCCAGCGGATCAGGGACCTCTCCGTCGAGCACGGCCGCACCATCGAGCACTACCGCGCCGCCCACGAGGTCAACCAGCTCAGCATGAAGCACCAGGCGACGACCGAGCAGCTGCGCGGGGCCATGGTGCACTACCGCGCCCTCTTCGACGAGTTGCTGTCCGACCACGGGCAGAGGTGAAGGGAGGAGAGATGCAACGCGAGGACCTGCCGGAACCCACCGAGAGCGGCCTGTCCACCGAGGACCTGGCGCAGCCGCAGCCACCGCCGCAGGAGGAGTCGACCGGGATTCCCGCCTTCCCCGGCGAGAGCGCCGCGCCTGCGGCGCATACCGAGGGAGCCGCTGAAGGAACCGCCGAAGGAGCCGCCGAAGGATCCGCGGCAGCGGAAACCGCACCCGCCTCGGGGGGCGCGGAGGAGGAAGAGGCACCGCGGCTGCTGACCCCGGAGAACGAGGAGAGCTTCCGCGAGCGCTGGCAGGGCGTCCAGGCGCAGTTCGTCGACGACCCGCGCGAGGCCGTCCACAAGGCCGACGCGCTCGTCGCGGACGTCATGCAGCAGCTGGCCTCGACCTTCGCCGACCACAAGAAGGACCTGGAAGCCCAGTGGAACCGGGGCGAGGAGGTCGACACCGAGGACCTGCGCAAGGCGCTGCGCAAGTACCGGTCGTTCTTCAACCGCCTGCTCACCACGTGAGAAGCCGACGGCGCGGCCGCATCCGCGGCCGCGCCGTCATCGCGCCGCAGCGCTCAGCAGACGTCGTACGTCGCCGGGTCCGGGCCCAGGCGGCGCGCCTCGTCGAGGGCCGCGATGGCCGCCAGGTCGTCGGCGTCGAGCGCGAAGTCGAAGACGTCGATGTTCTCCCGGATCCGCGACGGCGTCACGGACTTGGGGATCACCACGTTGCCGAGCTGGAGGTGCCAGCGCAGGACCACCTGCGCCGGGGTGCGGCCGTGCTTGCGGGCGATCGCCACCAGCGCCGGGGCCTCCAGCAGGCCCTTGCCCTGGCCCAGCGGCGACCACGCCTCGGTCGCGATGCCGTGGCGGGCGTGGTACGCGCGGCTCTCGGCCTGCTGCAGGTGCGGGTGCAGCTCGATCTGGTTGACCGCCGGCACGATCGACGTCTCGCCGATCAGGCGCTCCAGGTGCTCCGGCAGGAAGTTCGAGACACCGATGGCCCGGGCGCGGCCGTCCGCGTGGATCTTCTCGATCGCCTTGTACGTGTCGACGTACAGGTCCTTCGACGGCAGCGGCCAGTGGATCAGGTACAGGTCGACGTACTCCAGGCCCAGCCGGCCCAGCGAGGCGTCGAAGGCGCGCAGCGTCGAGTCGTAGCCCTGCTCGCTGTTCCAGAGCTTCGTCGTCACGAAGAGCTCCTCGCGAGGCAGGTCCGAGGCGGCGATGGCCTGGCCGGTGCCCTTCTCGTTCTCGTAGATCGCGGCCGTGTCGATGGAGCGGTAACCGGCGTCGAGGGCCGTGCCCACCGCCTGCGCCGCTTCGTCGTCCGGGACCTGCCAGACGCCGAAGCCGAGCTGCGGCATGGAGACGCCGTTGTTGAGCGTGATGGAGGGGGCCTTGCTCACGAGCGGTTGTTCCTCACGTCGTCTTCTTTCCAGGTACGTGCGGGTGCAACGATCACCTGCCCGAACCTATTCCCCGGAGCCCCCCGAGTCATGGGTAGAGGGCGTCGATCTCACCCGCGTACGCCGTCTCGATCGCCCTGCGCTTCAGCTTCAGCGACGGCGTCAGCAGGCCGTGCTCCTCGGTGAACGGATGCGCCAGTATCCGGAACGTACGAATGGACTCGGCCTGCGACACCGCCGTGTTGGCGGCCACCACCGCCCGCCGGATCTCCGCCTCCAGCGACGGGTCCCGCACCAGCTCCGCCGGTGGCAGGGGCGGCCGGTTCTGCATGGCGAGCCAGTGGTCCACCGCCTCCCGGTCGAGGGTGACCAGCGCCGCGACGTAGGGGCGGTCGTTGCCGACCACGACGCACTGCGCCACCAGCGGATGGGCGCCGATCCGCTGCTCCAGGGCGGTCGGCGAGACGCTCTTGCCGCCCGAGGTCACCAGGATCTCCTTCTTCCGCCCCGTGATGGTCAGATAGCCGTCCTCGTCGAGCGCGCCGAGGTCGCCGGTGGCCAGCCAGCCGTCCCTCAGCACGGCGTCGGTGGCGGCGGGGTCGTTGAGGTACCCGGAGAAGACGTGCGGGCCGCGCAGCCAGATCTCGCCGTCGTCCGCGATGTGCACCGTCGTGCCGGGGACGGGCTGCCCGACGGTGCCGTACTTGGTGCGCTCGGGCGGGTTCGCGGTCGCCGCCGACGAGGACTCGGTCAGCCCGTACCCCTCGTACACGGTCACGCCGGCGCCCGCGAAGAACAGGCCGAGGTCCCGGGACATGGCCGAGCCGCCGGACATCGCGTGCCGCACCCGGCCGCCGAGGGCGTCGCGGACCTTGCCGTACACGAGCTTCTCGAAGAACTGGTGCTGCACGCGCAGGGCCGCCGACGGGCCCGGGCCCAGGCCGAAGGCCTTGTGCTCCAGCGCCTCGGCGTAGCGCACCGCCACCTCGACGGCCTTGTCGAACGGCGCCGCCTTCCCGGCGGCCTCCGCCGACCGGCGCGCCGCGTGGAACACCTTCTCGAAGATGTACGGCACGGCCAGGATGAACGTCGGACGGAACGCCGCCAGGTCCGGCAGCAGCGCGCTCGCCGTCAGCACCGGCTGATGGCCGAGCTTCACCCGTCTGCGGACCGCCGCCACCTCCACCATCCGCCCGAAGACGTGCGCCAGCGGCAGGAACAGCAGCGTCGACGCCTCATCGCCCGGCCGGGAGTGGAACACCTTCTCCCACCGGTCCACCAGCGTGTCCGCCTCGAACATGAAGTTGGCGTGGGTGAGCACGCAGCCCTTGGGACGGCCCGTCGTCCCGGAGGTGTAGATGACGGTCGCGATCGACTCGGGCGTCACCGCCCGCCGGTGGCGCTGCACCACCTCCTCGTCGATGCCGGCGCCCGCCGCCACCAGCTCGGCCACCGCGCCCGCGTCCAGCTGCCACAGCCGCTGGAGCCTCGGCAGCCGGTCGACCACCGAGCCCACGGTCATGGCGTGGTCCTCGTGCTCGACCACGCACGCGGTCACCCCGGCGTCGTGCAGCATCCAGTGCACCTGGTCGGCGGAGGCGGTCGGATAGACCGGCACGGACTGGGCGCCCACCGTCCACAGCGCGAAGTCGAAGAGCGTCCACTCGTAGCGCGTACGGGACATGATCGCGACCCGGTCCCCGAACCGTACGCCGTGCGCGATCAGCCCCTTGGCCAGCGCCAGCACCTCGTCGCGGAACTCCAGGGAGGTGACCTCGCCCCACTGCCCGTCGGCGCCCTTGCGGCCGAGCGCCACGCGGTGCGGATCGTCCACGGCGTGGTCGAACACGGCGTCGGCCAGCCCGCCGACCAGGGGAGCCGTCACCATGGGGGGGACAGAGAACTCGCGCAATGGCTGCTCCTTGTGGCGCTCCGCACAGCGGTGGGTGACGGTACCCCACGGACCGGTGCGACGGGAGGGCTTCGGCGTACCGGGACCCCGGCATCGCTACAGGTCAGACGCGCCCCACCCGGTTCCTGACTCCACGGTCAGCACGCCCTCCGCGAATCTCCACGGAATCTGTACGAGCCGCTCACGCGGGGGTGCGTACGCCGGGGCGTTCGGGCCACGGCGTTCGCGCCACGGCCGTTCACGCCGCGCCCTGGCCGTGCAGGCGGTCCCCGCCCGCCAGGATCGCCGAGGCGAGGGCGTCCGCCGCCTCCTTCGCCGGCCCCCGCGGATGGCCGTGGAGCAGGACGAAGTCCACGTCCCCGAGGTCCGGCAGCCCCGCCCGGGCCGGAAGCGGGACCAGGCCCGGCGGGACCAGCCCACGGGTGTGGGCCATCACGCCCAGGCCCGCGCGGGCCGCGGCGATCAGGCCGCTCAGGCTCGTACTCGTGCAGACGACACGCCAGGAGCGGCCGTGCGCCTCCAGGACCTCCAGGGCGCGGGCGCGCGTGATGCCCGGCGGCGGGAAGACGATCAGCGGAACCGGGCGGCCGGGGTCCAGCCGGAACCGGGGTGCGCCGATCCACGCCAGGGTGGAGTGCCAGACCAGACGGCCGTGGGTGTCGCCGCCGCGCCGCTTGGCCAGGACCAGGTCGAGGCGGCCCGCCGCCAGCTTCTCGTGCAGCGTGCCGGAGAGCTCGACCGTCAGCTCCAAATCCACCTCGGGGTGGTCCCGGCGGAACGCCTCCAGGACCTCCGGCAGCCGTGTCAGCACGAAGTCCTCCGAGACGCCGAAGCGGAGGCGCCCGCGCAGCCGCGTGCCGGTGAAGAAGGCCGCCGCCCGCTCGTGGGCGGCCAGGATCGTCCGCGCGAAGCCGAGCATCGCCTCGCCGTCCTCGGTCAGCTCCACGCTGTGCGTGTCCCGGGTGAAGAGCCGGCGCCCGGTCGCTTCCTCCAGCCGGCGCACGTGCTGGCTGACCGTCGACTGCCGCAGGCCCAGGCGGCGGGCGGCCTGCGTGAAGCTGAGCGTCTGCGTGACGGCGAGGAAGGTGCGCAGCTGGGCGGGGTCGTACACGGCGCAAGCCTAACGCCGCTCATCGGGGAACGTGATGGCAGTCAGCGCGGTGTGCGGGATTCCCGATCGCCGTCGCCGCGGGGACGATGGAGCGGGCACGACCCGACCGGAGGCACGACCCGACCGGAGACCTGACCGGAGAGCACAGGAGCACATGACCCGCCGAGCCATCGCCGTCCTCAGACCGCTGATCGACCCGTACGTCCTGGCGCTCCTCGGCACCGTGGTCCTGGCGGTCCTGCTGCCCGCCTCGGGCCGGGCCGCCGACGTCGTCGGCGGGGCGTCGACCGGGGCGGTGGCCCTGCTGTTCTTCCTCTACGGGGCGCGGCTGTCGACCGGCGAGGCGCTGGACGGACTGCGGCACTGGCGGCTGCACGCGACCGTGCTGGCGGCGACGTTCGCGGTCTTCCCCCTGCTGGGGCTGGCCGCGCAGGGCCTGGTGCCCTTCGTGCTGACGCCCGAGCTGTACGGGGGCCTGCTCTTCCTGTGCCTGGTGCCGTCGACGATCCAGTCGTCGATCGCGTTCACCTCGATCGCGCGGGGCAACGTGCCCGCCGCGATCTGCGCCGGGTCCTTCTCGTCGCTCGCCGGGATCGTGCTCACGCCGCTGCTGGTGGGCCTGCTCCTGGGGGCCCGGGGCGGCGGCTTCTCGGTGGACTCGCTGCTGCGGATCGTCGCGCAGCTGCTGGTGCCGTTCCTGGCGGGGCAGGTGCTGCGGCGCTGGGTGGCCGGATTCCTGGCCCGCCACAAGAAGGTGCTGGGGTACGTCGACCGGGGCTCGATCCTGCTGGTCGTCTACACGGCGTTCAGCCAGGGCATGGTCCAGGGCGTCTGGCACCAGGTCACCCCGCCGCGCCTGGCGGCGCTGCTGGCCGTGGAGGCGGTGCTCCTCGCCGTGATGCTGACGCTGACCTGGTACGGGGCGAAGCGGCTCGGCTTCGGCAGGGCGGACCGGATCGCGATCCAGTTCGCGGGCTCGAAGAAGAGCCTGGCCGCCGGCCTTCCGATGGCGAGCGTCCTCTTCGGCGCGCACGCCTCGCTCGCGGTGCTGCCGCTGATGCTCTTCCACCAGATGCAGCTCATGGTCTGCGCCGCGATCGCCAAGCGGTACGCGGACGGGGACCCGCCGCCGGAGCCCGGCCCGGCGCGCCGCCCGTCCGCCCCGGAGACCGCCCGCCGCTGAGCGCGTACGGTCACGGAATCAGGACCACCCTGCCCTGGTTGGCTCGGGACTCGATCAGCCCGTGCGCCTCGGCGGCCGACTCCAGCGGCAGCGCGGCGTGGACGGCCGCGCGCAGACGGCCCTCCGCGTGCAGGCGCCACAGCTCGTCGCGCCACGCCGCGTAGGCGGCGGGACGGGTGCGCACGAGGTGGGCCATCTGGAAGCCGATGACCGACTTGGCGCCGACGAGCAGGTCGTACGCCGCCACGGTGCCGCCGCCGGAGCTGTACGCGACGAGCCGGCCGCCCGGGGCGAGGGCGGCGACCGCGGGCGTGAGCAGGGCGCCGCCCACGGCGTCGAGCACGATGTCGACCGGCTCGCCCCAGGAGGAGTCCTCGTACACGACCACCTCGTCGGCGCCGAGCCCGTACAGGAACTCCGCCTTGGCCGCCGAGCCCGCCGCCGCGACGACCCGGGAGGCGCCGTTCAGCCGGGCCAGCTGCACCGCCAGCTGTCCGACCCCGCTCGCCGCGCCCGTCACCAGCACCGACTCGCCCGCCACCGGCCGCGCCGCCTCCCACGCGCCCCGCGCCACCAGCCCGCCGCGTACCAGCGCGACCGCGTCGACCGCCGTCGCGCCGTCCGGCACGACCGAGGCCATCGAGGTGTGCAGGACGGCCAGTTCGGCGTAGCCGTGGGTGAAGCAGATGCCCGTCACCCGGTCACCGGCCGCGAAGCCGGTCACGCCCTCGCCGACCGCCTCCACCGTGCCGGCCACCTCGCCGCCCAGCGGCAGGGGCTCGGCGGCCTCCCGCACCCGCTTCACGGCCGGGAGGCTGACCCCGATCGCCTCCACCCGCACCAGCAGCTCACCGGGTCCGGCCACCGGGGCCGCGACCTCCTCCAAGAACAGCACCTCGGGGCCGCCGTTGACCTCGTACCGCACACGCCGCATGGCGCCCACCACCCTCTCGGAATCGTTGGTATGCCCAACGGTAAGGGGAAAATCGTGGGAAAGTCCAACGGTTTCTCGTAAGCTGAGGGCATGGCAGACACCCCGCCCGCCCCCTCCCGCATCACCGCCCTGCCCAGCTGGCTCCTCGGTCGCGCCGCCACCCGCGGCCGCGCGCTCGTCGCCGCCGCCCTCGCCGAACAGGGCATGAAGATGTGGCACCACGCCGTCCTGTCCGCCGTGGCCGAACTCGGGCCGGTCGCCCAGGCGGAGCTCGGCCGCAGCCTGGCCATCGACCCCAAGGACATGGTCGGCATCCTCAACGACCTCCAGGCCGACGGCCTGGTCACGCGCGCCCCCGACCCCACCGACCGCCGCAAGAACGCCATCACCGTCACCCGCGACGGCGTCCGCCGCCTGCGCCGCTGCGAGCTCGCCGCCGACCGCGCCAACGACGAACTCCTGGCCGGTCTCGAACCCGCCGAACGCGACCGGTTCGTCGCCCTGCTGCGGCGGATCGCGCACCCCGCCCCCGAGTGATGATCACGAAGGCCGCTACCGTGAGGCCATGCCCGCACCCCACTCCGGCCGCACCCGGATACGCCCCGGCGCCTCCCGCCCCTGCTCTCTCGTCGTCTGCCGGGGCTGCTGCTGCGGTGACGCCCGCAAGAACCCCGGCACCGACCACGCCGGCCAGCTGCGGCGGCTGCGCGAGGCCGCGGCCGCGTCCGGCGGGCGCCTCGCCGTCCGTACCAGCGACTGCCTCGGCCCCTGCGGTCAGGCCAACGTCGTGGTCGTCCAGCCCTCCACGGAGGGCCGGCGGCGCGGCGCCCGCGCCGCGTGGGTGGGCTGGGCGCTGGACGACGACTGCCTGGACGACATCCTGGCGTGGGTCGAGGCGGGCGGCCCCGGCGTCGCGGCGCCCCCGGACACGCTCGCGCTCCAGATGATCGACGCGCCCAAGAGGTAGACCGGGCGGAACCGGGGCCTCAGCCCTGCGAGGCCGTCGCCGTCAGGGCGATGCGCTCCTCACCCGCGTACACGTTCATGTTCCGGCCGCGCAGGAACCCGACCAGCGTCAGGCCCGCCTCGGCGGCCAGGTCCACGGCGAGCGACGAGGGCGCCGACACCGCCGCCAGCACCGGAATCCCCGCCATCACCGCCTTCTGCGCCAGCTCGAAGGACGCCCGCCCCGACACCAGCAGGATCGCCCGGTCCAGCGGCAGCCGGTCCTCCCGCAGAGCGCGGCCGACGAGCTTGTCCACGGCGTTGTGGCGCCCCACGTCCTCCCGTACGTCGAGCAGCTCACCGGTCTCCGAGAAGAGGGCGGCCGCGTGCAGCCCGCCCGTCCGGTCGAAGACCTGCTGCGCCGCCCGCAGCCGGTCGGGGAGCTCCGCCAGCAGCGCGGGCTCGATCCGCAGCGGGGGAGTGTCGGAGATCGGGAAGCGGGCCGTGGTGCGGACGGCGTCGAGGCTCGCCTTGCCGCACAGCCCGCACGACGACGTCGTGTAGACGTTCCGCTCCAGCGTGATGTCCGGCACCGGGACGCCCGGCGCGAGCCGCACGTCCACCACGTTGTACGTGTTCGACCCGTCGTCCCGGGCGCCGGCGCAGTACACGATGGTGCGGACGTCCGCGGCCGAGCCGAGCACGCCCTCGCTGACGAGGAAACCGGCCGCGAGGGCGAAGTCGTCGCCCGGCGTACGCATGGTGATGGCGAGGGGCTTGCCGTCCAGCCGGATCTCCAGCGGCTCCTCGGCGACCAGGGTGTCCGGACGCGCCGAGACGGCCCCGTCCCGGATGCGGATGACGCGGCGGCGCTCGGTGACCCGTCCCATTGCTGATCAGCCCCGGTTCTGTCCGTGGTTCTGGTGGCTCGACGATCTCATTGTCCGTCTCATTGTCCTGCACCCGCGGTACCCCCGGTCCGGCCGTCCCGGCCGCCCCGACCGAACGATGTTGCGGAATCTCCAAGGTGCGGCCGTAATTCCTGTCGGAACGCCTGCCCGGTTACTCACCAGTCGCTGGCAAGACTGTGGGCACGCATCGCACAACCAAGGGGGTCCCGGGCATGACGGGCACTCGTATCGCCGCGCTCGGGCACTACCAGCCCGCCAAGGTGCTGACGAACCACGACCTGACCGCGCTGGTCGACACCAGCGACGAGTGGATCACCAGCCGGGTCGGCATCCGCACCCGGCACGTCGCCGGCCCCGACGAGCCGGTCGACGAGATGGCCGCGCACGCCGGCGCCAAGGCGCTCGCCTCCGCCGGGCTCACCCCCGCCGACGTCGACCTGGTCCTCGTCGCCACCTCCACGGCGATCGACCGCTCCCCGAACACCGCGGCCCGCGTCGCCGCCCGGCTCGGCATGGGCTCCCCCGCCACCATGGACCTCAACGTCGTGTGCGCGGGCTTCACCCACGCCCTCGCCACCGCCGACCACGCCATACGGGCGGGCTCGGCGACCCGTGCCCTCGTCATCGGCGCCGACAAGATGACCGAGGTCACCGACTGGACCGACCGCACCACCTGCGTCCTGATGGGCGACGGCGCGGGCGCGGCCGTCGTCGAGGCGGCCCCGGACGCCGGAATCGGCCCCGTCCTGTGGGGCTCGGTGCCCGAGATGGGCCACGCCGTCCGCATCGAGGGCACCCCGCCGCGCTTCGCCCAGGAGGGCCAGACGGTCTACCGGTGGGCCACCACCCAACTGCCGCCGATCGCCCGCCGGGTGTGCGAGCGGGCGGGCGTCGCGCCCAAGGAGCTCGCCGCGGTCGTGCTCCACCAGGCCAACCTGCGCATCATCGAGCCGGTCGCCCGGAAGATCGGTGCGGTCAACGCCGTGATCGCCCGCGATGTGACCGAGTCCGGCAACACCTCGGCCGCGTCCATCCCGATGGCCTTCTCCAAGCTCGTCGAGCGCGGCGACGTGCCCTCCGGGGCGCCCGCGCTGCTCTTCGGCTTCGGCGGCAACCTCTCGTACGCGGGCCAGGTCGTCCGGATCCCCTGACCAGGGCCCGGGGCGGCATCCCCGGGCTTTGTCCTCGCTGTGGAGAAAGTTCGCGCGGATTGCCGCGCAACTTCTTCCCCCTGCGGCAAAGCGCTGCTACGTTCCCCACCGAAAGCCGACGGAGGACAGCCACACGGCGGGGAGGGGCGCGTGAGACGGATGACGGCTCGACCCGCCAACGCGCACCAGGCGCGGCTGCTGCGGCTGTTGCGCGACGGCGGCCCCAACTCCCGCGCGCAGCTGGGCGACCAGGTGGACCTGTCCCGCTCGAAGCTCGCCGTCGAGGTGGACCGGCTCCTGGAGACCGGCCTCGTGGTGGCCGACGGCCTCGCCGCCTCCCGTGGCGGGCGGCGCTCGCACAACATCCGCCTCGCACCCCAACTGCGCTTCCTCGGCGTCGACATCGGCGCCACCTCGGTCGACGTGGCCGTCACCAACGCCGAGCTGGAGGTCCTCGGCCACCTGAACCAGCCCATGGACGTACGCGAGGGCCCCGTCGCCGTCTTCGAGCAGGTGCTCGCCATGGCGGCCAAGCTCAGGGCGTCGGGCCTCGCCGAAGGCTTCGACGGCGCCGGGATCGGCGTACCCGGACCGGTCCGCTTCCCCGAGGGCGTACCGGTCGCGCCGCCGATCATGCCCGGCTGGGACGGCTTCCCGGTCCGCGAGGCGCTCAGCCAGGAGCTCGGCTGCCCCGTCATGGTCGACAACGACGTGAACCTGATGGCGATGGGGGAGCAGCACGCGGGCGTCGCGCGCTCCGTGGGCGACTTCCTCTGCGTCAAGATCGGTACGGGCATCGGCTGCGGCATCGTCGTCGGCGGCGAGGTCTACCGCGGTACGACCGGCAGCGCCGGCGACATCGGCCACATCCAGGTCGTACCCGAAGGCCGCGCCTGCGCCTGCGGCAACCGGGGCTGCCTGGAGGCCCACTTCAGCGGCGCGGCGCTGGCCCGCGACGCCGAGGACGCGGCGCGCGCCGGCCAGTCCGAGGAGCTCGCCCGCCGCCTGGAGGCGGCGGGGCGCCTCACCGCCGTGGACGTCGCCGCGGGCGCGGCGGCCGGTGACGCCACCTCACTCGCCCTCATCCGGGAGGGCGGCAACCGCGTGGGCCAGGTCATCGCCGGGCTCGTCTCCTTCTTCAACCCGGGCCTGGTGGTGATCGGCGGCGGGGTGACCGGCCTCGGCCACAACCTCCTCGCCAGCGTCCGCACCCAGGTCTACCGCACCTCCCTGCCCCTGGCCACCGGCAACCTGCCCATCGTGCTGGGCGAGCTGGGCGCGGCCGCCGGAGTCATCGGCGCCGCGCGGCTCATCAGCGACCACCTGTTCTCCCCGGCCTGAGCCTCCCCGGCCGGGACCCGTCCCGCCCCGTACGCCCCACCTCGCACGTACAGCACCCACGCACAGCACGCGCACCTGGTACCTCGCCCTGCCCGCTCCGCTCACCGGCACCGCACCGCACCCGCCCGCCGAGGGGATTCGTCATGGCACCACCGGAACCACCGCTGCTCACCATGTCCCGCATCACCAAGTCGTTCCCCGGCGTCCGGGCCCTCGACGGCGTCGACCTGGAGGTCAGGGCCGGCGAGGTCCACTGCCTGCTCGGCCAGAACGGCGCCGGCAAGTCCACCCTCATCAAGGTGCTCGCCGGGGCCCACCAGCCCGACGGCGGCGAGATCACCTGGCGCGGCGCGCCCGTCGCCCTCAAGTCGCCCATCGCCGCCATGCGCCTCGGCATCGCCACCATCTACCAGGAACTCGACCTGGTCGAGGGCCTGTCGGTCGCCGAGAACGTCTTCCTCGGCCACGAGCCGACCACCGCCGGTTTCGTCGTACGCGGCAAGAGCGCCCGCACCGACACGGCCGCCCTGCTGCGCCGCCTCGGCCACCCCGAGATCGACCCGGCCCGTCCGGTCGGCGAACTCTCGGCCGCCCAGCGGCAGATCGTCTCCATGGCCCGCGCGCTCTCGCACGACGTACGGCTCATCGTGATGGACGAGCCGTCGGCCGCCCTCGACCCCGACGAGACCGCCAACCTCTTCCGGATCGTCGCCGACCTCACCGCCGACGGCGTCGCCGTCGTCTACATCTCCCACCGCCTGGAGGAGATCCGGCGCATCGGCGACCGGGTGACCGTCCTCAAGGACGGGCGGGCCGTCGCCGGGGGACTGCCCGCCAAGTCCACGCCGACCAGGGACATCGTTGCCATGATGACCGGTCGGAATGTGGAGTACGTCTTCCCCGAGCGGCCGCCCGCCGGCCGCGCCCTCACCGGGGCGCCCGTCCTGAAGGTCGAAGGGCTGACCCGCACCGGCGAGTTCGCGCCGGTCGACCTCGAGCTCCGCCCCGGCGAGATCGTCGGCCTCGCCGGGCTCGTCGGTTCCGGACGCTCCGAGATCCTGGAGACCGTCTACGGCGCACGCCGCCCGACCGCCGGCCGCGTCCTCGTCGACGGCAGGCCCCTGCGCCCCGGCAGCGTCCGCGCCGCCGTCCGCGCCGGGATCGGCCTCGCGCCCGAGGAGCGCAAGGCCCAGGGCCTGCTCATGCTGGAGTCGGTCACCCGGAACGTCTCCGTCTCGTCCCTGCCCCGCTTCGCCCGCGCCGGCTGGCTCGACCGCACCGCCGAACGCGAGGCCGCCCGCCGCGCCACCCGCGAGCTGTCCCTGCGTCCCGACAACCCCGACGCCCGGATCCGCACCCTCTCCGGCGGCAATCAGCAGAAGGCCGTACTCGCCCGCTGGCTGCTGCGCGGCTGCCGCGTCCTGCTCCTCGACGAGCCGACGCGCGGCGTCGACGTCGGCGCCCGCGCCGAGCTGTACGCCGTCATCCGGCGCCTCGCCGACGACGGGCTCGCCGTCCTGCTCGTCTCCAGCGAGGTCCCCGAAGTGCTGGGCCTCGCCGACCGGGTGCTGGTGCTCCGGGAGGGCCACGTCGTGCACACGGCGCCCGCCCGGGAGCTCGACGAGCACCGCGTACTCGATCTCGTGATGACCTCGTGAGGGAAGGGAGCCCGACGCCATGACGCAGCACGCGCCGGTCACGACCGCCGAACCACCCGTCGAGAAGGGGGCGCCGCGCCCCCTGGGGCTGCGGGCCGACGTCCGCAACCTCTCCCTGCTCGGCGTCCTCGCCGTCCTCGTCGCGGTCGGCGGCATCACCAAGCCGGACCAGTTCCTCGCCGGCTCCAACCTCCAGTTGGTGCTGACCCAGGCGTCGGTCATCGGTGTCGTCACCGTCGGCATGACCTTCGTCATCACCAGCGGCGGCATCGATCTGTCCGTGGGCGCGATCGTCGCCCTCGCGTCCGTGTGGGCCACCACCGTCGCCACCCAGGAGTACGGCTTCGCGGGCATCCTCTTCACCGCCGTCGTCGTGGGCCTGGGCTGCGGACTGGTGAACGGCCTGCTCATCGCGTACGGCGGGATGGTGCCGTTCATCGCCACCCTCGCCATGCTCGCCTCGGCCCGCGGCCTGGCCCTCCAGATCACCGACGGCAGGACCCAGATCGTCACCGTCCAGTCGGTGCTCGACCTCGGCGTCCCGGACGCGTACCTCCTCGGCGTGCCGCCGCTGGTGCTGGTCTTCGCCGCCGTCACCGTCGTCGGCTGGCTGGTGCTCAATCGCACCACCTTCGGGCGGCGCACGGTCGCCGTCGGCGGCAACGCCGAAGCGGCCCGGCTCGCCGGCATCGACGTACGCCGCCAGCGCCTCTACCTCTACCTGCTGTCCGGGCTGTGCTGCGGCATCGCGGCCTTCCTGCTGATCATCCTCTCCGGCTCCGGCCAGAACACCAACGGCAACCTGTACGAACTCGACGCCATCGCCGCCGCGATCATCGGCGGCACGCTGCTGAGCGGCGGGCGCGGCACGATCGCCGGATCGGTGCTCGGCGTCCTCGTCTTCACCACGATCACCAACATCTTCGCCCTGAACAACCTCCAGAGCGACGTCCAGCAGATCGCCAAGGGCGCGATCATCGTCGCCGCCGTCCTGGTCCAGCGCCGCACCGCCCGCGGCACCGGCGAGGTCTGACGCCCCGTCACTCCCTCGCGACACCGCCCTACCGGAAGGGTTCCACCGCCATGCCAGAAACCAGCCGCAGAGGACTGCTGTTCGGCACGGCCGCCGTCTCCGCCGGCGCCCTGCTGTCCGCCTGCACCAGCAACGAACCCAAGGACTCCACCCCCGCCACCCACAACGTCCCGGCCGCCGACGACAAGCCGGGCGAGCCCGTCACCATCGGCTTCGCCGGGCCGCAGGCCGACCACGGCTGGCTCAACGCCATCAACGTCAACGCCAAGGAGCGGGCGAAGAAGTACTCCGAGGTGACCCTGGAGATCACCGAGGGGTCGAACGACACCGCCACCCAGATCGGCCAGATCCAGACCCTGATCAACAAGAAGGTCGACGTGCTGGTGATCCTGCCGGCCGACGGCAAGGCCCTCACCCAGGTGGGCCTCCAGGCCATGAAGGCCGGCATCCCGGTGATCAACCTCGACCGGATCTTCGCGTCCCCGCAGGCGTACCGCTGCTGGATCGGCGGCGACAACTACGGCATGGGCCTCAACGCCGGCCGGTACATCGGCGAGCAGCTCAAGGACAAGCCGAACGCCAAGGTCGTCGAGCTGGCCGGGCTCGACAACCTGGAGCTGACCAAGCAGCGCACCCAGGGCTTCGACGACGCGCTGAAGAACTACCCCAACATCAGGAAGGTGGCGCGGCAGGCCGCCGACTTCACCGTCGAGTCCGGCCAGGCCAAGATGGCCCAGCTCCTCCAGGCACAGCAGCGGTTCGACGCCCTGTGGAACCACGACGACGACCAGGGCGTGGGCGCGCTGCGCGCCATCCAGCAGGCGGGTCGCGACGACTTCCTGATGGTCGGCGGCGCCGGGGCCAAGTCGGCGATGGACGCCATCAAGGCCGGCAACAGCGTGCTGAAGGCGACCGTCCTCTATCCGCCGACCATGGCCGCTTCCGCCATCGACCTGGCCCGCGCGCTGGGCCAGAAGAAGGGCATCGGCGGCATGTCGGAGCTGGAGATCCCCGCCTCGATCACCCTGTACTCGGCGGTGGTGACCAAGGAGAACGTCGACGAGTACCTGCCCACGGGCTTCAGCTGACCCCCGGCCCGCCCGCCCCCACCGCGCACACGACGAGGAGGAACCCGTATGGCCCAGCAGGAGGCACCGCAGGAAGGACCGCAGAAGGCACAGCAGGACGCCCGGCAGGAACGGACTATCGGCATCGGCATGGTCGGGTACGCGTTCATGGGCGCCGCCCACTCCCAGGGGTGGCGCACCGTGGGCCGGGTCTTCGACCTGCCGCTGAGGCCGGTGCTCGCCGCGGTCTGCGGACGCGACGCCGCGGCCGTGCGGGCGGCCGCGGACCGACACGGCTGGGCCGCCGCCGAGACCGACTGGCGGGACCTCGTCGCACGCGACGACGTCCAGGTGGTGGACGTCTGCACCCCCGGCGACAGCCACGCCGAGATCGCCATCGCCGCCCTGGAGGCGGGCAAGCACGTGCTGTGCGAGAAGCCCCTCGCCAACTCGGTCGCCGAGGCGGAGGCCATGGTCGCGGCCGCCGACCGGGCGCGGGCCCGTGGCCAGGTGGCGATGGTCGGCTTCAACTACCGCCGTGTGCCCGCCATGGCGTACGCGCGCCGGCTCATCGCCGAGGGCCGCCTCGGCGCCCTGCGCCACGTACGGGTGACCTACCTCCAGGACTGGCTGGTCGACCCGGACTTCCCGCTCACCTGGCGGCTGCGCCGCGAGCACGCCGGGTCGGGCGCGCTCGGCGACCTCGGCGCCCACGTCGTGGACCTCGCGCAGTACCTGGCGGGGGAGCCGCTGGTGGGGGTCTCGGCGCTCACGGAGACCTTCGTACGGGAGCGGCCCCTGCTCGCCGGGGCGTCGGCCGGGCTCGCGGCCGTGGGAGGGGCCGGTCGCGGCGCCGTGACCGTGGACGACGCGGCCGTGTTCACGGGGCGGCTGGCGTCGGGGGCCCTCGTGTCGTTCGAGGCGACCCGGATGGCGGCGGGCCGCAAGAACGCCCTGCGCCTGGAGCTCAACGGGGAGCGCGGCTCGCTCGCCTTCGACCTGGAGCGGCTCAACGAACTGTCCTTCTACGACGGGTCCGACCCCGCCGAGTCGGCCGGCTTCCGCCGGATCCTCGTCACCGAACAGGACCACCCCTACCTGGAGGCGTGGTGGCCGCCGGGCCACGCCCTCGGCTACGAACACACCTTCACGCACCAGGCGCGCGACCTGGTGCACGCCATCGCCTCGGGCACCGACCCGGTCCCGTCCTTCGCCGACGGGCTCCAGGTGCAGCGGGTGCTCGCGGCCGTGGAGGAGAGCGCGGAGAAGAACGCCGTCTACACCCCCGTACCGCTGTAGGAGGTCCGCTGTGCCCCGTCCCTTCACCCTCTTCACCGGCCAGTGGGCCGACCTGCCCCTGGAGGAGGTGTGCCGGCTCGCCCGTGACTTCGGCTACGACGGCCTGGAACTCGCCTGCTGGGGCGACCACTTCGAGGTCGACAAGGCGCTCGCCGACCCCTCCTACCTGGACGGGCGGCGGGCCCTGCTCGACAAGTACGGCCTGCGGTGCTGGGCGATCTCCAACCACCTCGTGGGCCAGGCCGTCTGCGACCACCCCATCGACGAGCGGCACCAGGCCATCGTGCCGGGGCGGATCTGGGGCGACGGCGACCCCGAGGGCGTACGGCAGCGGGCGGCGCGCGAGCTCGCGGACACGGCGCGGGCGGCCGCCGCCTTCGGCGTCCGGACCGTCATCGGCTTCACCGGCTCGTCCATCTGGCACCTGGTGGCGATGTTCCCGCCGGTGCCGGAGCGGATGATCGAGCGCGGGTACGAGGACTTCGCCGAGCGCTGGAACCCGATCCTGGACGTCTTCGACGCGGAGGGCGTGCGCTTCGCCCACGAGGTCCACCCGAGCGAGATCGCGTACGACTACTGGACCACGCACCGCGCGCTGGAGGCCGTGGACCGGCGCCCGGCCTTCGGGCTCAACTTCGACCCCAGCCATTTCGTCTGGCAGGACATCGACCCCGTCGGCTTCCTGTACGACTTCCGGGACCGGATCTACCACGTGGACTGCAAGGAGGCGCGGCGCCGGCTGGACGGCCGCAACGGCCGCCTCGGCTCGCACCTGCCGTGGGGCGACCCGCGGCGCGGCTGGGACTTCGTGTCGGCCGGGCACGGGGACGTGCCGTGGGAGGACGTGTTCCGGATGCTGCGCTCCATCGGGTACGACGGGCCGGTGTCGGTGGAGTGGGAGGACGCCGGCATGGACCGATTGTCCGGCGCTCCGGAAGCGCTTGCCACGCTGAAGCGGTACGACTTCGACCCACCGGCCGCCTCCTTCGACGCCGCCTTCGGGGGCGGTGAGTAGGGCATAACCGCAGGCCAAGGCCCGATGGTCGGGAGGCCGTCGGGCCGGTCCGGCCTGCCCGCGCCGGGCTTTGTCCTGCCCTGGGAGAAAGTCCAACCGAACTGATGCGTAAGGGCTTTCGGCGCAGGATCAACCCCGCTACGGTCCCTGAGGTGTACAGGACACGACACGACGTGACCAGCGTGACGGCGCACGCCGGTCCCCGGACGACCCCGGCCCCTCGACACGTACGACCCGTGAGCCCCGTACGACCGGCCCTTTCCGGAGGACATTCGTGCACAGAAAACGGCTCGGAGGGCGCAAGGCCCTCGCACTCCTCACCGGCGGCCTGCTCGCCCTGACGTCGTTCACCCTCGGCGCGTCGCCGCCCGGCGCTTCCCCGCCCGGCGGCGCGGTCACCGGCACCGCGTCCGCCGAGGAGCAGTTCCAGCAGGTCACCCTCGCCAAGGGCGGCGAAGAGGTCGGCGAACCGATGTCGCTGGCCGTACTGCCGGACCGCAGCGTGCTGCACACCTCGCGCAGCGGCGAGCTGCGGCGCACCGACGCCGCCGGCAACACCACGGTTATCGGCACCGTACCGGTCTACTCCCACGACGAGGAGGGCCTCCAGGGCATCGCCCTCGATCCCGACTTCGCGCGGAACCGCGCGATCTTCCTGTACTACGCGCCCCCGCTCGACACCCCGCCGGGGGACGCGCCCAACGACGGCACGGCAGCCGACTTCGCGAAGTACGAGGGCGTCAACCGCCTCTCGCGCTTCACCCTCAAGGCAGATGGCACGCTCGACAACGCCAGC
Source organism: Streptomyces sp. NPDC003036 (assembly GCF_040611175.1). Lineage (NCBI taxonomy): Bacteria > Bacillati > Actinomycetota > Actinomycetes > Kitasatosporales > Streptomycetaceae > Streptomyces > Streptomyces sp. NPDC003036. The sequence continues at coordinate 23,602 of NZ_JBEXNO010000012.1, forward strand.
GAGAAGAAGGTCATCGACATCCCGGCCACCCGGGGCATCTGCTGCCACGTCGGCGGCGACATCGACTTCGACGCGCAGGGCAACCTGTACCTGTCGACCGGCGACGACTCCAACCCCTTCGCCTCCGACGGCTACACCCCGATCGACGACCGCCCCGGCCGCAACCCCGCGTACGACGCCCGCCGCACCTCCGGCAACACCAACGACCTGCGCGGCAAGATCCTGCGCATCAAGGTCGCCGACGACGGCTCGTACACCGTCCCGGAGGGCAACCTCTTCGCCCCCGGCACGGCGAAGACCCGGCCCGAGATCTACGCCATGGGCTTCCGCAACCCCTTCCGCTTCAGCGTCGACCGGAAGACGGGCGTGCTGTACGTCGGTGACTACGGCCCCGACGCGGGCGCCGCCGACCCCGCGCGCGGCCCGGCCGGCCAGGTCGAGTTCGCCCGCGTCACCAAGCCCGGCAACTTCGGCTGGCCCTTCTGCACCGGCGACAACGACCCGTACGTCGACTACGACTTCGCCACCAAGGTCTCGGGCGCCGCCTTCGACTGCGCCGCGCCCAGGAACGACTCGCCGCTCAACACGGGCCTCGTCGACCTGCCGCCGGCCGAGCCCGCGTGGATCCCGTACGACGGCGGCTCGCTCCCCGAGTTCGGCTCCGGCTCGGAGTCCCCGATGGGCGGACCGGTCTACCGCTACGACGCCGCTTCGACGTCTCCCGTGAAGTTCCCGGAGGCCTACGACGGCGACTTCTTCGCCGGTGAGTTCGGGCGGCGCTGGATCAAGCGCATCGAGCACGGCGCCGACGGAGCGGTGCAGTCCATCAACCCGGTCCCGTGGACCGGCACCCAGGTGATGGACATGGCCTTCGGCCCGGACGGGGCGCTGTACGTCCTCGACTACGGCACCGCCTGGTTCGGCGGCGACGAGAACGCGGGCCTGTACCGCATCGAGAACGCCACCGGCGGCCGCTCGCCGGTCGCCGAGGCGTCGGCGAACAAGACCTCCGGCAAGGCGCCGCTGCGGGTCGCCTTCTCGTCGGCGGGCACGACGGACGCCGACGGCGACGTGCTCACCTACCGCTGGGACTTCGGCGACGGCACCGGTACCTCGACGGCCGCGAACCCGACGTACACGTACCGGAAGAACGGCACCTACACCGCGACCGTGACCGCCACCGACCCGACCGGACGGACCGGCTCCGCCAGCGTTCGCGTGGTCGTCGGCAACACCGCCCCCAAGGTGACGCTCGACCTCCCGCAGGACGGCGCGCTGTTCGCCTTCGGGGACGAGATCCCGTTCAAGGTGACCGTCACCGACCCGGAGGACGGCACGATCGACTGCGCCAAGGTCAAGGTGACGTACATCCTCGGCCACGACAGCCACGGCCACCCGGTGACCTCGGCCCACGGCTGCTCGGGCACCATCAAGACGTCGGCGGACGGCGGGCACGACCCGAACGCCAACATCTTCGGCGTCCTCGACGCCGAGTACACCGACGGCGGAGGCGGTGGCCAGGCCGCGCTGACCAGCCACGACCAGGCCCAGCTGCAGCCGCGCCACCGGCAGGCCGAGCACTTCTCGGCGCAGTCGGGGATCCGGACGTACGACAAGGCCACCGCGCACGGCGGCCGGACGGTCGGCGACATCGACGACGGCGACTGGATCTCCTTCACGCCCTATCTGCTCGCCGGTACCACCAAGCTCACCGCCCGGATCTCCTCCGGCGGCGCGGGCGGCTTCCTGGAGGTACGCGCCGGGTCGGCCACCGGCACGCTGCTCGGCTCCGCGTCGGTGCCGGTGACGGGCGGCTGGGAGACCTTCCAGGACGTCGACGTACCCCTGCGGTCGGTGCCGAAGCGGACCACCGAGCTGTTCCTGGTGTTCAAGGGCGGGACGGGAGCCTTGTACGACGTGGACGACTTCGAGCTGTCGAACACTCCGGTCGACCGGACCGCCAAGCGGGTCCTGGTCTTCTCCAAGACGGCGGGCTTCCGCCACGACTCCATCCCGGCCGGGGTCGCCGCCCTGAAGGAGCTGGGCGCGACCAGCAACCTCACGGTCGACGCCACGGAGGAGGCGCGTCAGTTCACCACCAGCAACCTCGCGCGGTACGACGCCGTCGTCTTCCTCTCGACGACGGGCGACGTGCTGAACGCCGAACAACAGAAGGCGTTCGAGCACTACATCGCCTCGGGCGGCGGGTACGTCGGCGTCCACGCGGCCGCCGACACCGAGTACGACTGGGAGTTCTACGGCGGGCTCGTCGGCGCGTACTTCGCCTCGCACCCGCGGATCCAGCCCGCCACGGTGCGGGTGGAGGACCACGACCACCCGGCCACCGCCCACCTTCCGGCGGCCGGCTGGGAGCGGAACGACGAGTGGTACAACTACCGCACCAACCCGCGCGGCCAGGCCCGCGTCCTCGCCACCCTCGACGAAACCACCTATCAGGGCGGCACCATGAAGGGCGACCACCCGATCGCCTGGTGCCAGAGCTACGAAGGCGGCCGCGCCTTCTACACCGGAGGCGGCCACACCGCCGAGTCCTACGCCGAGCCCGCCTTCCGACAGCACCTGCTGGGCGGCCTGCGCTACGCCACCGGCCAGGTCCGCGCCGACTGCGCGCCCCGGACCGGCTACCGGGACCTCTTCAACGGGCACACCCTGGAGGGCTGGAAGCAGGCCGGACCGGGCAGCTTCACGGTCGTGGACGGAGAGCTGCGCACCGAGGGTGGCATGGGGCTGCTGTGGTACCAGGCGAGGTCGTTCGCGTCGTACTCGCTGAAGCTGGACTGGAAGGCGGAGGGCGACGACAACTCGGGTGTCTTCGTCGGCTTCCCCGCCTCCGACGACCCCTGGTCGGCCGTGACCAAGGGCTACGAGATCCAGATCGACGCGACGGACGCCGCGGACCGTACGACCGGGGCCGTCTACGGCTTCAAGTCGGCGAACATCAAGGCCCGCGACCAGGTCCTCCGTCCCCCCGGCCAGTGGAACAGCTACGAGATCCGGGTCCGGGGCGAGCGCCTCCAGGTCTTCCTCAACGGCGTGAAGATCAACGACTTCACCAACACCGACCCGGAGCGCAGTCTGAAGGACGGTCACATCGGCCTGCAGAACCACGGAGCCGAGGACCAGGTGTCCTTCCGCAACATCCAGCTCAAGGAGCTGACCTGAAGCCGGCGGCGGGCGGGGAGGCGCCGTACCCCCCGCCCGCCGCCTTCCACGCACCCCATGGAGGAGGCTGGCCATGTCATCCGCTGATCGACGTGCCGATCGACGAGTCGGGGTCTGGCTCGTCGGAGCGCGAGGCTCCGTCGCCACGACCGCGGTGGCCGGATGCGCGGCGGTCGCCGCCGGACTGCACCCACCGACGGGCATGGTCACCGAAACACCCCCCTTCCTGGACAGTGGGCTGCCCGCCCTGTCCTCCCTCGTCTTCGGCGGCCACGACACGGCGGCGTGCCCGCTGCCCAAGCGGGCGGAGGAGCTGACGGCCGCCGGCGTCCTGCCGCACGGCCTGGCGGCCGCCGTACGGACGGAACTCTCCGCCGCCGACGCGGAGATCCGCCCCGGCGGCCCGGCGGCCGGCGACACGCGCACCGACGAGGAGCTCATCGCCGCGTTCGCGGCCGACCTCGCGGACTTCGCCGCCCGCCGGGACCTGGCCCGCACGGTCGTCGTCAACGTCGCCTCCACCGAGCCGGTACCCGGCCCCGACGACGTACGGCTGCCGCCCAGCTCCCTGTACGCGGCCGCCGCCCTGCGGGCCGGCTGCCCCTACGTGAACTTCACCCCCTCCACCGGGCTGCGCGCCCCGGCGCTCGCCGACGCCGCGGCCGCGAGCGGCCTCCCGCACGCGGGCCGGGACGGCAAGACGGGCCAGACGCTGCTCCGCTCCGTCCTCGCCCCGATGTTCGTGCAGCGCGCCCTGTCCGTACGGGCCTGGTCCGGCACCAACCTGCTGGGCGGCGGCGACGGCGCGGCGCTGGCCGACCCGGCGGCCGCCGCCGCGAAGAACGCCGGCAAGGAACGGGTCCTCGCCGAGACGCTGGGCCGCGCCCCGGAGGGCGAGGTCCACATCGACGACGTCCCGGCGCTGGGGGAGTGGAAGACCGCCTGGGACCACATCGCCTTCGACGGCTTCCTCGGTTCCCGGATGATCCTCCAGACCATCTGGCAGGGCTGCGACTCCGCCCTCGCCGCCCCGCTGATCCTGGACCTGGCCCGCCTGCTGGCCCGCGCCCACGAGGCCGGCCTGTCCGGGCCCCTGCCCGAACTCGGCTTCTACTTCAAGGACCCCGACGCGGGCCCCGCGGCTCTCGCGGACCAGTACGCGGCGCTCCTCGCCTTCGCGACCCGCCTGCGGAACGCCCGGTGAGGGGCGCGGGGCCGGTGGCGCGGCTGCGGGCGGCGCTCATGGGCGGCGGCGGCTCGGGCGCGCGGGCGCGTGCGCTGCCGGGCCGCCGCATGGCGGGGGCGCGGGCGTGGGCGGAACTCCTGCGCGTCTCCGCGCTGTTCAGCGTGCCGGGCGACGCGCTCGCGGGCGCCGCGGCGGCGGGCCTGCGCCCGAACCGGCGCACCGCGCTCGCCGCCGGTGCCTCGCTGTGCCTGTACGAGGCGGGCATGGCCCTCAACGACTGGGCCGACCGCTGCGAGGACGCCCGTGACCGCCCGCACCGCCCCCTCCCGTCGGGGCGCGTCACCCCGCGCGCAGCCCTGGCCGCCTCGGCGGCGCTGACCGCCACGGGCCTGGCCCTCGCCGCCCGCGCCGGCCGCGCCCCCCTCGCGGTCGCATCGGCCCTGGCGGCGGCGGTCTGGTCCTACGACCTCCACCTCAAGCACACCCCCGCGGCCCCCGCCACCATGGCGACGGCCCGCGCCCTGGACCTCCTCCTCGGCGCGACGGCGACGGCGACGGCGACGGCGGCCACGGCGGCCACGGTGGCCACGGTGGCGGGCCCGCGGCGCGCGGACCCCGCCCGGGCGGCGCTGGCCGCGCTGCCGTCCGCCGCCGCGCTGGGGGCGCACACCTACGCGGTGACGGCGGTCTCCCGCCACGAGACGCACGGCGGCTCGACGGCGACCCCGCTCGCCGCCCTCGCGGCGACCACGGCCCTGGCGGCCCTCGCGGCCCGGGAGGCGCTGGTACCGGCCCCGTCACGGCTCCGCGCGGTGAGCGGCCCAGGGGGTGTCTTGTCGATCAGGCCCGGTCAGGGGACGGCGGGGCGCGCCGCCGCACTCGTCACGGCTCTCACCGCCGCCGCCTACCTCCGCACCGCTGCCACCCCCTTCCTGCACGCCGCGCTCAACCCCTCACCACCCCTCACCCAACGCGCCGTCGGGGGCGGCATCCGCGCCATGATCCCGCTCCAGGCCGCGCTCACCGCCCGCGGCGGCGCCCCCGGCGCCGGGCTCGCCGTCCTGGGGCTCACCCCACTCGCCCGGGCGCTCGCACGGAAGGTGAGCCCCACATGACCGCCGCCCCCACCCTCGCGGGCCTCCGCTTCGGCTACGGCACCAACGGCCTCACCGACCTCCGTCTCGACGACGCCCTCGCCCTGCTCGCCGACCTCGGGTACGACGGCGTCGGACTGACGCTCGACCACATGCACCTCGACCCCCTCGCCCCCGACCTCGCCGCCCGCACCGACCGCGTCGCCCGCCGCCTGGACGCACTCGGCCTGGGCGTCACCGTCGAGACCGGCGCCCGCTACGTCCTGGACCCGCGCCGCAAGCACGGCCCGTCCCTGCTGGACCCCGACCCGGACGGACGGGCCGCCCGCACCCGGCTGCTGCTGCGTGCCGTGCGGGTCGCCGCGGACCTCGGCGCCCACGCCGTGCACTGCTTCAGCGGCACCACCCCCGACGGCACGTCCACCCCCACCGCGTGGAAGCGGCTCGAAGAGTCGCTCACCCCCGTTCTGGACGCCGCGGCCGCCGCCGGCGTCCCCCTCGCCATCGAACCCGAACCCGGTCACCTCCTCGCCACCCTCGACGACTTCCACCACCTGCGCCGCACCCTCGGCGACCCCGCTCCCCACCTCCTCGGTCTCACCCTCGACATCGGCCACTGCCAGTGCCTGGAGCCCGCACCGCCCGCCGACTGCGTCCGCGCCGCCGCGCCCTGGCTGCACCACGTCCAGATCGAGGACATGCGCCGCGGCGTCCACGAGCACCTGCCGTTCGGCGAGGGCGAGATCGACTTCCCGCCCGTCCTGGAAGCCCTCACCGCCACCGGCTACCAGGGCCTGACCGTCGTCGAACTGCCCCGCCACTCCCACGCGGGCCCCGAACTCGCCCGCGCGTCCATCGAGTTCCTCACGAAGGGAGCGCCGGCACCGTGACGCCGATCCGCAAGGAACTGGACGACCTGCTCGGCGGCGCCGCCCGCGCCTGGCTGGACGAGGCCCTCGCCGAAGCCGCCCACGCCGCTGCCGCCCCCGCGCCGCGCCCCGGCCCCGTCGGCGGCCCGCCCTCCTGGGAGGTGCGGTTCGCCTCCGCCGGCCGCCACTGCGGACAGGAACACGCCGACTCCGTACGCACCCTTCTCCTCCAGGAGGCCCGCGCCGGCACGGACACCCTCACCCGCCTGTACCACCACGGCACCGCCGCCGAACGGCGTGCCGTCCTGCTCGCGCTCCCCTCGCTCGTCTCCGGACCGGAGGCACTGCCCCTGGTCGAGGACGCCCTGCGCACCCACGACACCCGGCTGGTCGCCGCCGCCGTCGGCCCGTACGCCGCAGCCCACCTCCCAGCGCACCCCTGGCGCCACGCCGTCCTCAAGTGCCTCTTCACCGGCGTCCCGCTCGACGCCGTCGCCGCCCTGCCCGAGCGCGCCCGCGGCGACGCCGAACTGGCCCGGATGCTCGCCGACTACGCCGCCGAACGCACCGCCGCGGGCCGCCCCGTCCCCGCCGACCTCCACCGCGCCCTCGCCCTGACCGTCCCCCCGGAGGAGTCCTGATGCGCATCTTCGACCCGCACATCCACATGACCTCCCGCACCACGGACGACTACCAGGCGATGTACGACGCCGGGATCCGCGCCCTCGTCGAACCCTCCTTCTGGCTCGGCCAGCCCCGCACCTCGCCCGCCAGCTTCTTCGACTACTTCGACGCGCTGCTCGGCTGGGAGCCCTTCCGCGCCGCCCAGTACGGCATCGCCCACCACTGCACCCTCGCCCTCAACCCCAAGGAGGCCAACGACCCCCGCTGCACCCCCGTCCTCGACGAGCTGCCCCGCTATCTCGTCAAGGACTCCGTCGTCGCCGTCGGCGAGATCGGCTACGACTCCATGACCCCCGCCGAGGACACCGCCCTCGCCGCCCAGCTCCAGCTCGCCGCCGACCACGGGCTGCCCGCCCTCGTCCACACCCCGCACCGCGACAAGCTCGCCGGACTGCGCCGCACCCTCGACGTCATCCGCGAATCCCACCTCCCCCCGGAGCGGATCCTGCTCGACCACCTCAACGAGACCACCGTAAAGGAGGCCACTGACAGCGGCACCTGGCTCGGCTTCTCCATCTACCCCGACACCAAGATGGACGAGGAGCGCATGGTCGCGATCCTCAAGGCGTACGGGACAGAGCGGGTCCTGGTGAACTCGGCCGCCGACTGGGGCAAGAGCGATCCGCTCAAGACCCGCAAGGTCGGCGACGCCATGCTCGCCGCCGGATTCACCCCCGACGACGTCGACCAGGTCCTGTGGCGCAACCCCGTCGCCTTCTACGGCCTCAGCGGACGCCTCCAACTCGACCTCCCCGATCCGGGCCCCCTCCACGAGGGCAACTCCATCCTCCGCGGCGGGGAATGAGAGGAGCCGGCCATGCGCTTCCGCCACCCGGACGGCTCCACCATCCACCTCGCCTACTGCACCAACGTCCACCCCGCCGAGACCCTCGACGGAGTCCTGGCCCAGCTGCGGGACCACTGCGAACCCGTCCGCAGGCGCCTCGGCCGCGACCGCCTCGGCATCGGCCTCTGGCTGGCCAAGGACGCCGCCCACGCGCTGACCACCGACCCCGCCGCCCTCCGCGCCCTGCGCGCCGAACTCGACCGGCGCGGTCTGGAGGTCGTCACCCTCAACGGCTTCCCGTACGAGGGCTTCGGCGCCCAGGAGGTCAAGTACCGCGTCTACCAGCCCGACTGGACCCGGCCCGAGCGCCTCGCCCACACCACCGACCTGGCCCGTCTCCTCGCCGCGCTCCTCCCCGACGACGTAACCGAAGGCTCCGTCTCCACGCTGCCGATCGCCTGGCGCACCCCCTTCGACACCGCCGCCGCCGACACCGCCCGCGCCGCCCTCACCACCCTCGCCGAGCGCCTGGACGCCCTCGAGGAACTCACCGGGAAGTCGGTACGCATCGGCCTCGAACCGGAGCCCGGCTGCACCATCGAGACCACCGCCGACGCGATCGGCCCGCTCACCGGCGTAGCCAGCCCCCGCATCGGCGTCTGCGTCGACACCTGCCATCTCGCCACCTCCTTCGAAGACCCGCACACCGCACTCGACGCCCTCGTCGCCGTCGGCATCCCCATTCCCAAGGCCCAGCTGTCCGCCGCCCTGCACGCCGAACACCCCCACCTTCCCGAGGTACGCGCGGCACTCGCCGCCTTCGCCGAGCCCCGCTTCCTCCACCAGACCCGCACCCGGACCGCCGCCGGCCTGCGCGGCACCGACGACCTTCCCGAGGCGCTCGACGGCGAGACCCTCCCCGACGGCGCCCCCTGGCGCGCCCACTTCCACGTCCCCCTGCACAGCCCGCCCGCCCCGCCGCTCACCTCCACCCTCCCCGTACTCCGCGACGCCCTGGCCCGGCTCGTCGGCGGCCCGGCGCCGCACACCCGCCACCTGGAGGTCGAGACCTACACCTGGCAGGCCCTGCCGCCCGAGCTGCGCCCCCGCACCCGCGGCCGGCTCACGGACGGGATCGCCGCCGAACTCACCCTGGCCCGCGACCTCCTCACCGACCTCGGCCTCAAGGAACTCCCATGACGCGCCCCACCCCCCTCCTGGTCCTGGACGTCGTCGGCCTCACCCCCCAGCTCCTCGACCACATGCCGCACCTCAAGCGGCTCGCCCGCACCGGCTCCCACGCCCCCCTCGACACCGTCCTGCCCGCCGTCACCTGCACCGCCCAGTCCACCTTCCTCACCGGAACCCTCCCTTCCGAACACGGCATCGTCGGCAACGGCTGGTACTTCCGCGAACTGGGCGACGTCCTGCTGTGGCGCCAGCACAACCGGCTCGTCTCCGGTGACAAGCTCTGGGACGCCGCCCGCCGCGCCCACCCCGGCTACACCGTCGCCAACATCTGCTGGTGGTACGCCATGGGCGCGGACACCGACATCACCGTCACCCCCCGCCCCATCTACTACGCCGACGGCCGCAAGGAACCCGACTGCTACACCCGGCCGCCCGCCCTGCACGACGAACTGACCGGTAAATTCGGCACCTTCCCCCTCTTCCACTTCTGGGGCCCCGGCGCCGACATCGTCTCCAGCCAGTGGATCACCGACGCCACCCGCCACATCCTCCGCACCCGCACCCCCGACCTCGCCCTGTGCTACCTCCCGCACCTCGACTACGACCTCCAGCGCTACGGCCCCGACGACCCGCGCTCCCACCAGGCCGCCACCGACCTCGACACCGTCATGGCCCCCCTCCTGGACGACGCCCTGGCCGAAGGCCGCACCGTCGTCGCCCTGTCCGAGTACGGCATCACCCGCGTGACCCGGCCCGTCGACATCAACCGCGCCCTGCGCCGCGCCGGCCTGCTGGAAGTCCACACCCAGGACGGCATGGAGTACCTCGACCCCACGGCCTCCCGGGCCTTCGCCGTCGCCGACCACCAGCTCGCCCACGTCTACGTACGCCGTGCGGAGGACCTCGCCGCCACCCGCGAGGCCCTCGCCGGCCTGCCCGGCCTCGACCGGTTCCTCGACGACGAGGGCAAGAAGGCCCACGGCCTCGACCACCCGCGCTCCGGCGAACTCGTCGCCATCGCCGAGCCCGACGCCTGGTTCACGTACTACTACTGGCTCGACGACGCCCACGCCCCCGACTTCGCCCGGCTCGTCGAGATCCACCGCAAGCCCGGCTACGACCCCGTCGAGCTGTTCATGGACCCCCTTGACCCGTACGTACGGGTCAAGGCGGCCACGGCGATCGCCCGCAAGAAACTGGGCCTGCGCTACCGCCTGGCGGTGGTGCCCCTCGACCCCTCGCCTATTCGCGGCAGCCACGGCCGCCTCCCCCTGAGCGATGACGAAGGTCCGCTCATCGTGTGCTCCACCCCCCGCGCCGTATCGGGCCGCGTCGCGGCCACCGATGTGAAGTCCCTGCTGCTTGAACTCGCCGGTCTCCACTGACCTGACCTCAGTGAAGCAGACGCCACTGACAACGAGGAGTTATCCACATGCCGCGCACGACCCGGACCACCGACCCCGAGCTCGCCCACCGCCTCAGCAGACGCACCATGCTGGGTGTCGCCGCCGGCGCCACCGCCACCGCGCTCCTCGGCGGCACCACGGCCGCCGCCTCGGCCGCCGAAGCCACCACGACCAGCAGTGGCCGCGGCCGGCCCGTCCTCCCACCCGGCCGGCTCGGCATCCAGCTCTACTCCCTGCGCGACAAGGTCTCCACCCTCGGCTTCGGCCCCGTCTTCGAAGAGCTCCGGCGCCACGGCTACGACGAGGTCGAGTACGCCGGCTACACCCAGGGCTCCGCCGGCCCCATCACCCTCTCCGAACTCAAACGCCTCACCCGCGACCACGGCCTGCGCGCCATCGGCAGCCACGTCGGCTACTACTCCTCCGACCCGAAGGCGTACACCTTCGCGCAGAACCTCACCAAGGTCCTCGACGACGCCCAGGCCCTCGGCCTGAAGCACATCGGCACCGCCTCCGGCCCCTGGCGCTACGGCGCCACCGTCGACGGCTGGAAGCGCTGCGCCGAGGAGTTCAACCACTACGGCGCCGAGGCGAGGAAGCGCGGCATGAAGTTCTACCAGCACAACCACGCCGAGGAGTTCTCCTTCGCCACCGACCGCCCCGACGTACGCCTCTACGACGTCCTGCTCGCCGAGACCGACCCCGACCTCGTCTACCTGGAGATGGACATCTACTGGGCCTACGCGGGCCGGTTCCGGTTCGGCAAGCGCGCCGACGGCACCCCCGCCCCCTTCGACCCGCTCGACTACGTGCTGCGGCAGCCCGACCGCTATCCGCTCTTCCACGTCAAGGACGGCGAGCGCGACGACTCCGCCCGCGACGGCTACCGGATGGTGGACGTCGGGGACGGGGACATCGACTACCAGCGCTTCATCTCGGCGGTCACCCGTACCCCCGGCGGCCGCCGCGACCACCACTGGCAGGCCGAACACGACAACCCCGTCGAGTCCCTCACCTTCGCCCGCAAGGCCGCCGCGCACCTCCACTCACTGCGCGAGAAGGACTGCTAGGGCCCGTCCTCAGGACCTGGTCGGGACGGCCGCCTATCCGATGCCCTGCCGGTCGGGCTCCAGCGCGAACACCCGGTCGGCGGGCTGCGCCACCGTACGCGCCACCGCCTCTTCCAGAAGCGCGCGGTGGCGCAGCAGCGGCTCCCGTCGCCCCTCCGGGACGAGCAGCAGCAGGTCGTCGAGCCCGGCCAGCATCCGCCGCGTGACCTGAGGGCTGCCCGCCGCGCAGGCCCTCAGCTCCGCGAACCCGAGATCGACCATGTCCTCCCAGTCCGGCACGGCCTGGACCAGCCGCACCGCTCCGCGGCGGTCACGGTGCACCACGGCCCCCAGCGGCCGCGCCGCGACGACCGCCAGGAACTGCACGATCCGGTCGAGGCACTGCACCGCGGTCGTGGGATCGTTCACCGCCGCCGACATCGCCCGCAGCGCGATGTCCACCAGCTGCCGCAGCCCGAACGCCACGTCCTGGTGGAAGGTCCGGTCCACCCCCACCGACACCGCCGACCGCAAGATCCCCGCGTCCGGCGGCCGCCCGCCGTGCACCCCCAGCACCGGCGTACCCGGTACCACGTGGTCCCCGATCCGCGGAATGAGCCGCAGCACCGCGTCCTGCCGCCGCGCGGCCCGCACCAGCCGTGCCACGTCCACATCCCGCAGCACCCCAGCCCGCCCCCGGTGCGCCACCCGGCCGGTCTCGGGCGGCAGCGCCACCCCCTCCGTCCCCCCGGCCGGCTGCCGGGCCAGCACCCGAAGCGCCTCCCGGGTGATCCGGTCCACCACCGGGCCAACCTGCATCATCCGCAGGGTGGTCGTCACGTACGCGATGAAGAGCAGCAGACTGAGCCCCACCAGCATCAGCGTGACCACCGACTGCACCAGCGGCACCGCCGTGACCCGCTCCGGCTCCGCCTCGCTCTCGTACGAGGTCATCACCAGCAGCGAGAACAGGAACGTCGACAGGAACACCGTCAGCGTCAGCTTGCTGATCCGGCTCCGTACGAAGATCCGCACCACCCGCGGCGTGAGCTGCCCGGCGGCCATCTGCACCGCCACCAGGGAGATGCTGAAGACGACGCCGATGAAGGTCAGCATCGCCTGGCTGACCGTCGTGACGATCGTCTTCGCGTCCTCGGCGATCGCCGTGAGATCACCGATCTCGTCGTACGCCCGCCGCTCCCGCAGCAGGTCGACGATCGCGGCGTCGGCCGTCGCGGCCGCCGCCCAGAGCACGAACGCGCACACCAGCCCGGCGGTCGGGGCGAACCAGAAGGTGTCCCGCAGATGCTCCCTCAGCGGTGACAGCACGCGGGGCCTGCGGTGTTCCGACACAAAGCTCACCCCCCGCACGCTATCCGCACGCTCCGTACGCCCGTGGCGACGCGGTGTGTGTGTCGCCACGGCGACCCCGCCGGCGAGCCGCCCCACCCGCCTGACCACGGGATATGCGGGTGAAGGGCACCTCAAACCCCTGGTAGAGTTATCCATGTCGCCGCGGGGAACACCCCCGCGAAACGGCAGACACCTTGTCCGGGTGGCGGAATGGCAGACGCGCTAGCTTGAGGTGCTAGTGCCCTTTATCGGGCGTGGGGGTTCAAGTCCCCCCTCGGACACCAGATGGGACCCCTGATTTCGATCAGGGGTCTTCCGCTTTTCCGGAGCCGCCAGACGCGAGGTCACCCCTCGCCCCTGGCGGCTTCCTGCAGCGGAGGCGGGTTACCAGCGGGCGCCGAGGAACTCGCCCTTGTGGAAGCCGCCGCTCGTGATGGAGTCACCGCTGTCGTGCTCCAGGTGGTGGAACTTGCCCTTCTTCCACTCACCCGACCAGAAGCCGGCCTGGCAGCTGGTGTCGCAGGCCTCCTTGTCCTCCTTGTCGCCGTACGCGGCGGCGGGGACGGTACCGAGTGCCGTGGCGGCGGCCACGAGGGCCGCGCAGGCGAGGGCCTTCTTGAGCATCTGTTCCTCCGGATCGCAGGGAGCTCCGCCCGGTGGGTCCGGGCGGGATTCGAAGACAGGGGTTCCCCTCGGCCTTCGCTTCCGTGCGCTAGGCGGGCCGAAGCCCACCCTTTCGAGGGCGGTCCAGTCAGCTCATCTGACGGTATACCAATTCACGCAAATGGCCCCCCGGCGTCGCCAGCAGCGTGGTCGGCGGGCCCTGCTCCACGATGCGGCCGGCCGACATGACGATCACCCGGTCGGCGTCCATGACCGTGGACAGCCGGTGGGCGATCACCAGGCGCGTGGCGTTCAGGCGCCGTGTGGAGTCGATGACGATGCGCTGCGTCTCGTTGTCGAGGGCGCTGGTCGCCTCGTCGAAGAAGAGGATCCTTGGGCGGCGGATCAGCGCCTGGGCGATCATCAGCCGCTGGCGCTGGCCGCCCGAGATGGCGCCGCCGCCGGCGATCATCGTGTGCAGGCCCATCGGCATGCGCTTGATGTCCTCCGCGAGGCCCGCCATCTCGGCGGCCGCCCAGACCTCCTCCTGCGAGAAGGTCTCCGCGCCGCAGATGCAGTCCAGGATCGAGCCGGTGAGCGGCTGCGCATTCTGCAGGACGACCCCGCACTGGCGGCGCACCGCCGCCTGGTCCAGCGCGGCCAGGTCCTGGCCGTCGTACAGGACGCTGCCCGAGGCCGGCCGGTCGAAGCCGATGAGCAGGCGCAGCAGGGTCGACTTGCCGCAGCCGCTCGGGCCGACGACGGCCACGAACTCGCCCGGGCGGATGGCGAGCGACACGTCGTCGAGGACGAGCGGCGCGTCGTCGGCGTACCGGAAGGAGACGTTACGGGCCTCGATGGCACCCGACAGCACGCCCGGCTGGGCCGTGGAGCCGCGCACCTCCGGGGCCGCGTCCAGCACCGGCTTGATCTGTTCGAACAGCGGCAGCGCGGCCGCCGCCGACACCAGCGCCCCGGTCAGCTGCGTCACCGACGTCAGCAGCATCGTCACGGACGTGCTGAACGTCAGGAACGCGCCCGCCGACATCGAGCCCCGCGCCGGGCCCGCCAGCAGCATGAACATGATGAGCGAGCAGAGCGGCAGGTACACCGCGTCCAGGACGGTGGTGATGTTCCTGATCCGGCCCGCCCGCTGCTGCAACTCGCGCGAGCGGGCGAACTCCCGCGCCCACGCCGCGTACGCGAAGCTCTCCGCCGCCGCCACGCGCAGCTTCGGCAGCCCTCGCAGCGTCTGGAAGGCCTGGTTGTTCAGCTTGTTGCCCAACTCCACCAGCCGCCGCTGCCAGCGCACCTGCCACAGCCCCAGCCCCAGGAAGACCACCCCGATGACCAGCAGCATGGCGATCGCCGCCAGCGCCAGCGGCACGCTGTAGCAGAACAGCAGCACCAGGTTCATGGCGCCGATCGTGGACGCCTGGAGCGCCACCGGCCCGACGCCGGTCATCACGCGGCGGACCGCGCTGATGCCCATGGCGGCGCTCGCCAGCTCACCCGTGGAGCGCTCGGTGAAGAACCGTGTCGGCAGCCGCAGCAGCCTGTCCCACACGGCCGGTTGCAGCACGCTCTCGACGCGGCCCTCCATCCGCAGCAGCGTGAGGTTCTGCAGCAGCATGAACGCCGCGGACACCACACTGGTGACCATGACCGCCAGCGACACCTGCGTGATCAGGCTCTTCTCGGCCGCCGGGACGTACGAGCCGAGCACCTTGCCCGTCGCGATCGGCACCAGCGCCCCCAGGCACACGGTCACCAGACCGGCGAGGGCCAGGTTGCGTACGTCGCCGACAGTGCCGCGCATGCTGAACCGCAGCAACCCCCAGGGCGACAGCGGGCGGTCGGGCAGCGGGCGGTAGAACATCACCGCGCGCGGCTCCAGTTCGGCTGCCTTCTGGGCGCCGAGCCGGATCCGCAGGCCCGACGCCGGGTTCACCGCCTCGTACCGGCCGCGCCGCCACAGCAGTGCCACCGGCGCCCCCGACTTGGCCCAGTGGCCGACGAGCGGCCCGGCGTCCGTGCGCCACCAGTCCCCGTCGAGCCGGACCGCGCGGGTGCGGACGCGGGAGGCGACCGCGATGCGCTCGACGGGACCCATCCGCTCGTCGGCCGTGCCGTCGCTCCGCACCGTCTCGGCCAGCGCGATCCCCGCTGCCCGCGCGACCCGGCGGCACACGGCGTACGTGGCGTCGTCGCTCGCGCCGACCCCCGCGCCGGACTTCCGCCCGGCGCGGTCCGGGCCGCCGATGGACGCCAGCAGCGCCTGGTCCGCCCGCGCGCGGACGGCCTCGCCCGCCCTGATGCCGGCCGCGGCCCGGTCCTCGTGCGCCCGCTCCGACTGCTCGATCCAGCGGTCCACGGCGGACAGCAACCGGTACTGCTGGTTGACCATCTGCTGCCACAGGCCGCCGTCCACCAGCAGATCACCCGCCGCGTCCGCGCCGTACGCGGCGCCGTACTGGACGCTCCCCGGGGGCACCGGCATCCACAGCATGTCGTCGTCGGCGACCGCCTCCCCCTCCTCGGCGGCCGGGCGCCCGTCCAGCGGAGCCTCGAACAGCACGCCCAGACTGCGGGCCGTACCGAGCGCGAAGGCCTGCTCCAAGGGGCTTTGTTCACCGTGGGGACCGTGCGGCGCATACGGGTCGTACGAGGTGTACCCGTTGCCTCCGTACAGCTCCCGCAGCGCGATGCGGCGCAGCGCGCAGTCCTGGGTCGGGCGGCCGACCAGCGTGTGCTGCGGGCCCTCCACCGGGCCGAGCAGCAGGCTGCCCGCCTCCAGGCGGCCCAGGAAGTGCCAGTTGCCCTGCTGCGCCGCGTCGACCGCGAAGAGGTCCAGGCCGCCGCCGACGACCAGCCACAGCGCGTGCGGGCCCTCCAGATGCACACTGCGCAGCCCGGTGCAGTCGACAGGCGTGCCCAGCCCGCCGAAGGCGTGGGTGACGGGGTCGTAACCGACCACGGGGGGAAGGGACACGTCAGCGCTCCCGTACCAGCTCGGCGTACGCGCCGCCGGCGGCGATCAGATCCTCGTGGCGGCCGCGTTCGACGACCGTGCCGTGGTCCAGCACCACGATCTCGTCGCTGTCACGGACCGTGGACAGCCGGTGGGCGATGACGACGCAGGCGCAGCCGCGCCGCCGCAGGTTGTCGATGATGACTTCCTCGGTCCGGGCGTCCAGGGCGCTCGTCACCTCGTCGAGGACGAGGATCGACGGCCGCCGCACCAGCGCCCGGGCGATCTCCAGCCGCTGCCGCTGCCCGCCCGAGAAGTTGCGCCCGTCCTGTTCGACGCGGCTGTGGATGCCCTCCGGCCGCCGCGCGATCACGTCGTCGTACAGGGCGGCGTCGCGCAGCGCGGCGACGACCGCCTCGTCCGGAATGGAGGGGTCCCACAGGGCGACGTTGTCGCGGACGGTGCCCTCGAAGAGGAAGACGTCCTGGTCGACGAAGGAGACGGAGGCGGCCAGCGCGCTGCGCGGAATGTCCTCCAGGCGCTGCCCGTCGATGCGGATCGTGCCCTCCCACGGGGCGTACAGGCCGGAGATCAGGCGGGAGACGGTGGACTTGCCGCTGCCGGAGCCGCCGACGAGCGCCACCTGCTGCCCGGGGCCGACGGTCAGCGAGAAGCCGGTCAGCAGCGGCTTGTCGAGCGGGCTGTAGCCGAAGGTGATGTCCTCCAGCTCCACGTGCCCCTTGAGGCGGCGGGTGCTCGTGTCCGCCTCCACCCGCGCGTAGAGGGTGTCGGCGGGGAAGTTCTCGACGTCCTTGAGCCGGGTCACGTCGGCCGCGAAGTCCTGGATGCGGCCCGCCACACCGTTGAGCCGGGTGAGGGGAGCGGTGAAGCGCGTCACCAGAGCCTGGAAGGCGACCAGCAGGCCGATGGAGATATGGCCCTCGACCGCGCGCAGCCCGCCGATCCACAGAATCAGCGCGCTGTTCAGCGTCGCGAGGGTGGGCGCGACCACCGCGAGGACCGCGCTCGGCACGCCGAGCCTCTGCTGCACCTCCAGGGTGGTGGCGTGCTGCCCGGCCCAGCGGCGGAAGTAGCCGTTCTCGCCGCCGGTGGCCTTCATGGTCTCGATCAACTGCAGGCCGGTGTACGAGGTGTTGGTCAGCCGTGCGCTGTCGGCGCGCAGCTTCTGAGTGTGGGTCGAACGCAACCGGATCACGATCCGCATCGCCACCACGTTGAGGAGCGCGATCCCCACGCCCACCACCGTCAGCTGCGGGTCGTACGTCCACAGCAGCAGCGCGTACAGGACGACCACGATGCCGTCCACGCCGGCGGCGGCGAGGTCCCGCGCCAGGGTCTCGGCCACGGCGTCGTTGGACTGGAGCCGTTGGACCAGGTCGGCGGGGCTGCGCTGGGCGAAGAAGGTCACCGGCAGCCGCATCAGGTGCCGGAAGAAGCGGGCGCTGCCGAGCGTGGACGAGATGATCCGCCCGCGCAGCAGGTTCGCCTGTTGCAGCCCGGTCAGCACGGCGGTGAGCGCGACCATCGCGGCCATCGACGCGAACAGCGGCGTGAGCACCGAGCTCTGCCCGCCGATCAGGAACATGTCGATGTACGTACGGCTCAGCGCCGGCACCGCCGCCCCGACCGCCACCAGCAGCAGGCTGGCGAGGAACGCGGCCAGCAGAGTGCCGGTCGTACCGCGCAGCCGCGCGGGCACGGCGCGCAGCACGCCCGGCCTGCGCCCGCCCCGCCGGAAGGACTCGCCCGGCTCCATGACCAGGGCCACCCCGGTGAAACCGGTGTCGAACTCCTCCATCGAGACGAAACGGCGGCCCTTGTCGGGGTCGTTGACGTGCACGCCCCGGCGCCCGAACAGGCCGAACCGGCGTCCCATGCCGTCGTACACGACGTAGTGGTTGAACTCCCAGAAGAGGATGGCCGGCGCTCGCACCTCGGCGAGGGCGGCCGGCTCCATCTGCATGCCCTTGGCCTGGAGTCCGTAGCCGCGCGCCGCCTTCAGGACGTTGCTGGCCCGCGAGCCGTCGCGGGAGACACCGCACGCGATGCGCAGTTCTTCCAGCGGTACGTGCCGCCCGTGGTGCGCGAGCACCATGGCGAGGCAGGCGGCGCCGCACTCCACGGCCTCCATCTGGAGGACGGTCGGCGTGCGGACGGCCTTGGGCCTCCGGACCATGGGCCTGCGTCCCTTGGGCGTCGGCCGGGCGCGGCGCCGTCCGCCGGTCGCGGTGCTCACGGCAGGAGCCAATCGATCGGGTGCTGCTCGGCGAGATGGACCGAGCCGGTGGTCAGGGTCATGGAGTCGAGGGGGTACGAAGGGCCGTCCGACGTCGACCACGCGTACCCGGTCTTTGTCGAGGAGGACCGCTCCAGGCGGACCAGAACGGATACCGGGGGGCCCTGCCGGGAGAACTCCTCACCGAGCTGGCCGCTGCCGAGGAAGGCGGTGATCCGCTGGCGCGTCTGCGCGGTCCGTCCGACCGCCTCCACCCGTCCGCGCAGCACGCCGTACTGCTGCGCCGGCACGGACTGGACGGTGAGGTCCACGGAGGCGCCCACGGGTACGGCGGCGCCACGGTCGGCGGGGACGTACAACACGGCCATCAGCGGGTCGTCCTCACGCCCGGCCCGCTCCACGGCGGCCACGTCGGCGCCCGTGGTGACCACCGAGCCGATCGTGGCGACGAGAGCCGTCAGCCGGCCGGCGGCGATGGCGCGGACGACGGCGGTGCCCTCGGGGGTGCGCACCTCGACCAGCGGGGCGTCGTCGGTGACGTACTCGCCCTCCTTGGCGCGTACGTCCACGACCTGGCCCGAGACGGGGCTCTGGAGGATGTAGCTGCCCTGGGCGTGCGTGAGGATGCCGGGCGCGGAGAGTGTGGAGGAGACGGAACCGGTCACGGCCCAGACGGAGGCGGCGATCACGGCGAGCACCGTGACGGTGAGGACGAGCAGGCCCTGCGGACGCGCGAAACGCACCGGCAGGTCTATTTCCTCCGGAGATTGCAGCTTGGAAAGGGCCTTTTGGCGGAACTGCACGTAACTCTTCCCTCGACTGCATATGTCCGTTCGGGGAGTGAAACAAGGAAAAGCCGGGTGAGCCCCGGAACGGATGAGTTCCGGGGCTCACTCAAGCCGTCTCAGAGGCCGGCGGCGAAGCCGGTGAGGGCCGACGAGTTGAGGCCGGCGAACGACTCGACGGCGCCGACGGCGGAGGTGGCGACACCGGAGACCGGGGCGATGGAGTCCACCGTGGCGGTCACGTTGGCCACGGCGGAGCTCGCCACGGCGGAGTGCAGACCGCCCGACACGTTGTCGAGGTCGGCGTCGGAGATTTCCAGGGTCTGGATCTCGGGGTTCATGCGGAGGTTCCCTTCACACGGATAACTCGAAAGCACGGCGGGTTACCGGCACTTTGTGCGGCAGCCCGCAGTGCGATGGATCAAAGCACGGGGGCGCGCCGCTCAGCCAATCGGCCGGACGGCGTTCCGAGTGGTATCCCGCCGATGAATTACCACCGTGTGCAGGGGCGTTCATGAATTGGTGCCGGGTTCTTCACAGGCCCCTCGGTTCCCGGTGTCCGGCGCGCTCGGGCCGAGCGATGCGGAATTGGACATTCCGGCACCAACGCGCAGAGGTGACGCCGCGTCGGGTGAGCGGTGATGGGAGAAGGTGTGACGCCTGTACATTCGGTGTGCAGATTCGCTGGCATCGCGCCATAACGGACGCGACGCGGACGCGACATGGGCGTGACGCGGCCCCCTCACGGACACGACGTGGACCGCGTCACGGACGCGAAGAAGCCCCCTGCGGCCCCGGCTGCCGGCCAGGGCCCCCAGGGGGCGGGGCGCGACACGTCAGACGCGGTCGGCGGCGATGAGCAGGTAGTGGAGGCTGCCCTCCTCGTACGCCGTGAGGAACGGCTCCTCGATGCCGGTGGCCAGCGACGACGTGGCGCGCAGCTCCCAGTACGGAATGGTCTGCGCCGTCAGGTCGACGACGTTGATCGGCACCAGGTTGTTGGCCGCCATGGCCTTGAAGTACGCGCTGCGCGGGTGGATGTTGCACGTGTAGTGCTCGTCGATGCGGCTGACGGCCATGGAGCGGCCGCCGGTCACGTCGTTGGAGCAGCCGGTGACGCAGACGTAGCGGCCGCCGAACTCCAGGACCCTGGACACCTCGGCGTACAGCTCGAACAGGTCGACGTACATGGTGGTTTCGTTGGTCCACGCGCCCCGGCGCGAGGCCGTTTCGAAGCGGGTGTCGAGCATGTTCCGGAAGTGGAACCTCACCCGGTCGGAGACACCGCGCTCCTCGGCCTGCGTGTTGGCGAAACCGACCT
Source organism: Streptomyces sp. NPDC003036 (assembly GCF_040611175.1). NCBI lineage: Bacteria > Bacillati > Actinomycetota > Actinomycetes > Kitasatosporales > Streptomycetaceae > Streptomyces > Streptomyces sp. NPDC003036. The sequence continues at coordinate 44,341 of NZ_JBEXNO010000012.1, forward strand.
GGTACTCGGAGATCGACACCCCGTCGACCTGGCAGCCGAAGCGCTGGTGGGCCATGAAGCTGGTGCCGCCGCGCCCCGAGCCGCAGTCGAGCAGCATGTCGTCGGCCGTGACGGCGCCCAGGTGGTCCAGCAGGACATCGGCCTGGGCGGTCTCCAGACGGTGGAGTTCGCGGGTGATGCGTTCCTGGCGCGTCTCCTCCGGCCCCTCCAGTACGGAAGGGTCGTACTCGCCCAGCCCGTAGTGGTGGTGGTAGAGGCCGTCGACCTCACCGAGTCGAAGATTGACCGGGTCCTGCTGGTGGGTGTTCCCGTACGCGGCGACGGACTTCTGGTAGTCGGTGCGCAGTACCTCCCGGGTGTCACGCACGCGGACGGACCTCGATGTTCTCGAGGATGCCGATGGCGTCCGGCACGAGGATCGCGGCCGAGTAGTAGGTGCTGACGAGGTACGAGATGATCGCCTTCTCGTCGATCCCCATGAACCGGACGTTGAGCCCGGGCTCGTACTCGTCGGGCAGACCCGTCTGGTAGAGGCCGATGACGCCCTCGTTGTCCTCGCCCGTACGCATCGCGATCATCGAGGACGTCTGGTGCTCGGTGATCGGGATCTTGCCGCAGGGCAGGATCGGGATGCCGCGCCACGCGGGGATGTGGTGGCCGCCGATGTCCACGCTGCCGGGGTTCACGCCCCGCTTGGTGCACTCCTTGCCGAAGGCGGCGATCGCGCGCGGGTGGGCGAAGATGTACTGCGTGCCGCGCCGCATGCTGATCAGGTCGTCGAGGTCGTCCGGGGTCGGCGGACCGGCGGGGCTCTGGATGCGCTGGTTGTAGTCCGTGTTGTGCAGCAGCCCGAAGTCCGGATTGTTGACCAGCTCGTGCTCCTGGCGCTCGCGCAGCGCCTGGACCGTCAGCTTGAGCTGCTGCTCGGTCTGGTTCATCGGCTTGTTGTAGAGGTCGGCGACCCGGCTGTGCACCTTCAGGATCGTCTGCGCGACGCTCAGCTCGTACTCGCGCGGCTCGAGTTCGTAGTCCACGAACGTGGTCGGCAGCGGCGGCTCGCCCTCGTGGCCCGAGAGGAAGCTGATCTCCACCTCGCCGTACTTGTTCGTCGGCCGGTGGCCGTTGGAGGTGAGCCCCTGGACGTGGTCGCGCAGCGTCTCGTACTGCGACGCCACCGTCTTGTACGCCGACTGGGGGAGCGTCAGCACGGTGGTCGTGGTCAGCGCGCGGACGGAGAACTCCCACTTGGCGTCGGCGTCGCCCGCCAGCAACCGGCCGCCGAACGAGTCGCCGTCGGCGAGCATGCCGAGGCGCGTCTCGGAGTCGTCGTACTTGCCCTTGCCGACCTTCTCCACCTTGCCGTGCGCGATCAGGAAGACCGTGTCCAGCTTGCGGCCCCTCTCGACGAGGAGCTGGCCCGGCTCGTACGTCTTCTGGACGAACTTGTCGGCCAGCGCCGCGAGGGCGGTGGGGTCGTTGAAACCGCGCAGCAGCGGCAGTTCGCACAGCTCGGCCGGAATGACCTGCACCTTGGAACCGGTCTGTACGAAGGTGACGCGGCCGTCACCCACGGAGTACGACAGGCGGCGGTTGACCCGGTAGGCGCCACCGGGGACGTGCACCCACGGCAGCTTGCGCAGCAGCCAGCGCGAGCTGATCTCCTGCATCTGCGGTTCGGACTTGGTGGTCGTGGCGAGATTCCGCGCTGCCCGGGTGCTCAGGCTGAGCTGGATGCTCTCCTGGGTCTGGATCTGCGGCGGCTCGGGAGCGGGACGTGTCTCGACGGCCATGGAAGCCTTCCCTTTCATACGGTGATCCACCTGGCTCCTCATGGCGGGCACCGACCCGACTCCACCAGGCGTCATCACGCGTAGTGAATATGCGTGACACATGGTGAGACCGGATTGCCGTGCGCGTGCGCGTGTCGCGCCGCAGCGCGCTGCCTGCGCGTACGCCCCCGCCGCGCGCCCGCGCTCCCCCGGGCTGCGGTCCCGGGGGAGCGCCGGGCGTCACCCGGTGGAGGCGGGCGTTCTCTCGTCCTGCTCGTCGCCGAGGACCAGGACCACATGGAGGGTGCGTGGCCCGTGCACGCCCTCGACCCGGTCGAGCTCGATATCGCTCGTCGCGGACGGTCCGGAGACCCAGGTCAGCGGACGGCCCGGCACCAGGCGCGGCAGCGCCTCCGGGAGCGACGCGACGACCTGCCCCGGCGCGCGTACGACGCACACGTGGAGGTCCGGCACCAGCGTGAGGGCGCGGCGGCCCTGGCCCTCGGTGCCGTCCAGGACGAGGGTGCCGGTCTCGGCGATCGCCAGGGCGCAGCCGGTGACGACGGCGTCCGTCGCGTCGAGCTGCCGGGGCGTCAGCGGCTCGGCGCGGGTGTCGTGGCGCTGTTCGGCGCCGGTTGCGGCGAGCCAGGCGGCCGGCAGCCCGGGCGGCACGGCGAGCGAGCGTACGCCGTGCTCGGCGAACACGGCGGCGACGACCTCGGGGAGGTGCGCCTCGGTCGTGCGGTGCACATGGGCGCGGTAGTCGGCGAGGTTGTGGTGGAGGAGGTCCAGCAGCGCGGCCGGGTCGTCGGAGGGGGCGTGCGCGGTGAGGTAGTCGCGAGCGGGCTCCGGCGCTTCGGGCGCGTCGGCGACGGCCGCGCGGATACGGGCCAGGATCCGGTCGCGGGAGCTCGTGCCGGGTCCGGCGTCGCCCGTCCGAGGCGCGGCGTTCGTCCCCGAGGCGGCTTTCGTCCGCGAGGCGTCGCCTGTCCGTGGGTCGGCGTTCGTCCCCGAGGCGGCGTTCGCCCGCGAGGCGTCGCCTGTCCGTGGGTCGGCGTTCGTCCGCGATGTGGCGCCGGCGCGTGGTTCGGTGTTCATCCGTGGTTCTTCCTCCACCAGTCCCGGAAGGACTGCTCCGGCATCTCCGGCAGTTCCCGGCCCTCGGTCCAGGCGCCCGCGCCCGGCAGCCGCGACGGGTGCGCGCGGCGGGTCGCGGAGGCGAGGCGCTCACCGGCGGCGAGGGCGGTCGGGTGGTCGAGCAGCCAGGTCGCCGCCCGGACGGCGGCCTTCTCCAGCCGGTGCCCCTTGCCGCCCTGTGCTGCGACGCGCCCGCGCAGGTGCACCAGCACCTCGGGGATGTCGATGGCCACCGGGCACACCTCGTAACACGCCCCGCACAACGACGACGCGTATGGCAGCGAGGCGTCGATCCCGCTCGCCGTGCCGCGCAGCTGGGGAGTGAGGATGGCGCCGATCGGGCCCGGGTAGACGGAGCCGTACGCGTGGCCGCCGGCCCGCTCGTACACCGGGCAGACGTTCAGGCAGGCCGAGCAGCGGATGCATCGCAGCGCCTGCCGGCCGACCTCGTCGGCGAGCGCGTCGGTGCGGCCGTTGTCGAGCAGCACGAGGTGGAAGGTCCGCGGGCCGTCCCCGTCGCTCGTACCGGTCCACATGCTGGTGTACGGGTTCATCCGCTCGGCCGTCGACGAACGCGGCAGGGTCTGGAGGAACACCTCCAGATCGCGCCAGGTCGGCACCACCTTCTCGATCCCGACGACCGAGATCAGCGTCTCGGGCAGGGTCAGGCACATCCGCCCGTTGCCCTCGGACTCGACCACCACCAGGGTGCCCGTCTCGGCGACCATGAAGTTCGCGCCGGAGATCCCGACCTTCGCGCGCAGGAACTTCTCCCGCAGGTGCAGGCGCGCCGCCTCGGCCAGCTCGGCGGGCGTGTCGGTCAGGCCCTCGGGCGCGGGCCGGCCCCACGCGCCCATCCGGTCGCGGAAGATGTCGCGGATCTCGCCACGGTTGCGGTGGATCGCCGGGACCAGGATGTGCGACGGCCGGTCCTCGCCCAACTGCACGATCAGCTCGGCGAGATCCGTCTCGTACGCCGCGATGCCCTCGGCCTCCAGGGCTTCGTTGAGGCCGATCTCCTGCGTGGCCATGGACTTGACCTTGACGACCTCGCGCTCGCCGGTCGCCTTCACCAGGCCGGTGACGATCCGGTTCGCCTCGTCGGCGTCCGACGCCCAGTGGACCGTGCCGCCCGCCGTCGTGACCGCCTCCTCCAACTGGAGCAGGTACGCGTCCAGATGGCGCAGCGTACGGTCCTTGATCCGCTTGCCCGCCTCCCGCAGCTGCTTCCAGTCCGCGAGCTCCGCGACCGCCCGGGCCCGCTTGTCGCGGATCGTGTGCGTCGCGTGCCGCAGATTGGCCCGCAGCCGCTCGTCGCGTACGGCCGTGGCCGCCGCCTGGGGAAACGCCGGCATTCCGACGAACGTCGTCGTCCCGCTCATCGCAGCGGCTCCTCTTCCGTGCTCGCCAGGATCTCGGCGATGTGCACCGCCCGCATCCGCTCACCCTCCCGCCGCAGGATCCCGCCGATGTGCATCAGACACGAGTTGTCCGCGCCGCACAGCACCGCGGCGCCCGTCCCGGCCGCGTTGCGCACCTTGTCGCGGCCCATCGCCACGGACACCGCGGCGTTCTTCACCGCGAACGTCCCGCCGAAACCGCAGCACTCCTCCGCGCCCGGCAGCTCCACCAGCTCCAGGCCCTTGACCGCCTCCAGCAGCCGGCGCGGCCGGTCCCCGAGCCCCAGCATCCTCAGACCGTGACAGGAGGGGTGGTACGTGACGGTGTGCGGGAAGTACGCGCCCACGTCCGTCACACCCAGCACGTCGACCAGGAACTCGGTGAGTTCGTACGTCCGGGGCCCCAGCTCCGGCGCACCCAGCTTCGGGTAGGCGTCCCGCACCATCGCCGCGCACGAACCCGACGGCGTGACGACGTACTCGTACCCCTCGAACGCCCGCACCGTCCGGCGCACCAGGGGCAGCGTCTCGCGCCGGTAGCCGGTGTTGTACTGCGGCTGGCCGCAGCACGTCTGCTGCGCCGGGAAGTCCACCTCGATCCCCAGGCGCCGCAGCAGTCGCACCACGGCGATGCCGGTGGCGGGGTACACCGCGTCATTGACGCAGGTCACGAACAGCGCGACGCGCATCCTGGCTCCTCCCTCCCTCTCGACCTTCTCGACCACGCGGAAATCCGGGCGTCGGCCTCGTCCCATGCCTGTGCCTGTGCCTGTGCCTGTGCCACCGCGCCGCGCGGAGTGTAGTGGCGCAGCGGCTGCGCCGTGGCGACCAGGTGCCTCGCGAGCCGCCCTGGCGGTCTTGAAACGATTCACTCCGTGCGCACACGATGGCTGCTGGACTGGCAGGCAGTCAAGCTGCTCCAGCACGCGGGTTGACGCCCCCTCCTGTTGAAAGCTTTCATCTAAGTGGTCGACCGCGTCCGCGACCTCGACCGCAACCGCAACTGCCACAGGGGGGTGTCGCGCCGTGCAACGCGTCTGCTTTCTACTGAGGGTCCGTCAGGACCGGCTCGCCGAGTACCGGGAACGGCACGCGGCCGTCTGGCCCGAGATGCGCGACGCGCTCACCGCCGCCGGATGGCACAACTACTCGCTCTTCCTGCGCGACGACGGCCTGCTCGTCGGGTACGTGGAGACGCCCGACTTCGAAGCGGCCCGGGCCGCGATGGCCCGGACCGAGGTCAACGCCCGCTGGCAGGCCGAGATGGCGGGCTTCTTCGAGGAGTTGGACGGACGGGGGCCGGACGAGGCGATGACACCTCTCACCGAGGTGTTCCACCTCGCCTGACCCCCGTCGCATCCGGGATCAGGTCCCGGAGCCGAGCTGGTCGAGCGTGTGCTCCAGCTGCGGCAGGCAGGCGCGGGACTCCTCCGTGTCCAGGGCGCGCACCTCGGCGATCAGCGACCGCAGCCGTGCGGCGGCCGCGTCCGTACGGCCCGACCCGTGCTCGGCCCACGCCGCCTGGACGGCGCACCGCGCGCGCTCGTCCAGCGCGCCGGGGCCCAGCGAGGCGAAAGCCGCCCCGGCCTGCTCCAGCAGGAGCACCGCCTCCCGCCGGACGCCGTCGGCCGCGGTCGCGGCCCGCTGTGCCGAGTCCGCGGTCGCGTTCTGCTGCGCCTGGTCCGCGTCCTCCTCGCCTTCGTCTTCCTCGTCTTCCTCGTCCTCCTCGTTCTCCTCTGCGTACAGCTCGTCCAGGAGCAGCTCGGCCGTCTGCGCCCAGGTGCGCGCACGCTCCACCAGCAGCTCGGCCCCCTCGCCCTCGACCGCCGCGAGTGCCCCCGCCATCAGCTCCTTGGCGGCGGCAGGGTCGCCGCCGCGCATCTCCAGCCAGGCGAGCGAACGCAGCGCGCGGGCGAGGGAGACCGGATCGCCCACGCTCTCCCACAGCTCGACGGCCCGGCGGTACGCGGCGGCCGCCTCGTCGCGCAGGCCCGCGCCCGAGAGGCACTCCGCGGCGAGCGTCGCGAGCTGGGCGTGCGCCCCGGGGTGCTCCCAGCCCTTGGCCACCTCGGCGGCGAGGAGGTACTGCTCCGCCGCGGCCCGCCGGTCGCCCAGCGCGCGCAGGTTCCGCGCGAGCGTGTCCCGGGCGCGTACGGCCTGCTCGTCGCCGTGCTCCAGCAGGTCCGGCAGCGCGGACTCCAGCACCTCGGCCGCCTCGGCGGAGCGCCCCGTCTCGCCGAAGGCCTGGGCGAGGACCAGCCGGGCGTACGCGCCCGCTCCCGCGGAGTCGCCCGCCGCGTCGAACCAGTGCGCCGCCTCGAGGGCGTACTGCGCGGCCTCGGCCTCCTTGCCGTCCTGCTGGTACAGCACCTCGGCCAGCGTCAGCCGTATCCGGCCGAGCTCGTGCGCGTCCACGAGTTCCGCGCTGTGCGTCACCGCGGCGCGCGCCGCCTCCTCGGCGTCGTCCAGGCGGCGGAGCCGCATCAGCAGCCGGGCCCGCCGCGCCAGCGGCTCGGCCGCGTCCCAGGGGAGGCCCGCGGCGAGGACGCGCCGCGCGGCCAGGGCGAGCAGTTCGTCCGCCGTGTCCGGGTCACCCGCCCGCCAGGCCAGGTCGGCGCGTATCCCGTCCGCCTCGGCGAGCAGGTCGTCCACGCCGCTGCCGTCCCCGTGGTCCCGCCCGAACTGCTGGGTGAACGCGGCCAGATCGGCTTCGAGGCGTGCGTCGCCGTGGTCCTCCTCGCCGTGGTTCTCGTGGTCGTGGTCCTCCTGGTCGTGCCGCAGCGCCGCGTCGATCTTTATCTTCAGCAGGGCGGCCGTCGCGATCCGCCGTGTCCTGGTGGGGTCGGCCGGGTCCAGGTCCTGCGCCGCGGCGGCGGCCGCCGCCACCAGGTCGCGGATCTCCTCCGGCTCCGCGCCCGCCCGCACCGCCGCGGTGGCCACGCGCAGGTCGGCGAGCGCGGCACGGCTCGGCTCACCGGCGGCGCGGTAGGCGGCGGCGGTCCGCTCGAAGAGCTCCCGCGCGCGCTCGTCGCCCGCGTGCCCGGCGCGGATGGCCCGGTGGTCCAGCAGATCGGCCGCGAGCAGCGGATCGACGGCCGCGCCATCGCCGCCGTCACCGTCGTCGGAGCCGTTGGGGTGACCCGTGCCGTCCGGGTCGCCCGCGCCCGCCGCGTCGACGAACGCCTCGACCCGGTCCCACGCGGCCGTCGCCCCCGGATGGCCCTGGGCGCGCAGCTCCCGTGCCTCGGCGACCAGTTCCGGCAGGGCGGAGGCCGGGGCCGCCGCCTGCTCCCCGCCACGGGGGACCGGCACCGCCGGTGCCGCGGCGGGCGGGCCCGCGAGCCGGGCGGCCCGCACGCCCAGGGGCAGGCTCTCCAGCAGCGGCTCACGCTCCAGGCGGTGCTTCAGCCGCCCGGACACGACATCGCTGCCGTTGCGCTCGTCGAAGCGGCCCGCGATCCCGGCGGCCTCGGCGTCCAGCAGCTCGTGCAGCTCCCGCACCGTGCGCTGCCGTCCCGCGTACGCGACCGCGGGCTGCTCGCCGATGCCGAGCGCCAGCAGCCGGCGCAGCAGGACCAGGGTCCCGGTGAGCAGCTCCAGCCGGGCCCACGGGTTCCCTTCGGACGCGAGGTGCGACGCGTGCTCGGAGAGGATCTCCAGGCCCCGGCCTTCGTTGCCGGTCAGCGCGCAGAACTCGATGTGCAGGCCGATCGAGGGCAGCAGGCTCTCGTTGCCCCGGGCCATGCGGTAGCCGCGCAGGTGGTGGGCGCGTGCCTCGTCCGGCCGGCCCGTCCGCACCAGCGGGAGCAGCGACTTGGCCAGGACCCGGTGGGGCTCCTCCATGCAGCTGGAGCTGCCGTCGAGGACGGGCCCCCACGTGCGCAGGGCTTTGTCGTCCTGCCCTCGGCTCAGCCAGTAGTGGCCCTGGTCGTTGAGTTCGCAGGCGTGGCAGTTGGCCATCCGGTCACGGTCCGCCGCCGTCCACGCGGCGAACGCGCGCGCCGCCCGCTCGGTGTCGCCGGTGTCCTCGGCCAGCTCGAACTCGGCCTGCCGTACGGCGCGCTCGCTGTATCCGGCGACCCTGTAGCGGCGCTCCATCTCGCCGAGCCACCGCTCCATGGTGGCGAGGGGGATCTCCGGAAGCGTCAGCATCCCGGAGCTGACCCACTTGAACATCCAGTGGAAGGTGTGGGTGTCGCCGCCGTCGAACGCGGACGGGTCACGGTCCCACTCCTGCATGAGCCGTGCGAACGGCACCAGCATCTTGCCGCGCTCGGTGCTGTACTCGTACGCCCTGACGAGCCCGAAGAGCGCGTGCCGCAGCAGGTCGCGGTCCCCGGTGGCCTCGGCTGCCGCGACCAGCTCCTCCGCCCGCGCGTTGCGCAGCAGCCCGTTGGGCGCGGACTCGTTCTCCCACAGGGCCCGGCGGATGTCTTCGGGGTCGGGCCGGCCCGCGTGCTCGGCGGTGGTCACTTGTCGTCCTCCCGGGTGGGGCCCTCGGCGGGGGTGGTGGTGGGGTGCGTCGCCCATTCCAGGAGCCCGAGGAAGGCCCGGTTGAGCAGTGAGGTGTCGGCGGGGCGCAGCGGGCGCTGCGCCATCAGCAGGGCCTGCCCGTACAGCGACTCGACCGCCGTACCGGCCAGCTCCGGGTCGGTGATCGCCGCGACACGGCGCACCAGCGGGTTGTTGTGGTTCAGCACCAGCCGGGCGCGGGGCGCCGAGCCGCGCAGGGCGCCGAGGATGTCGCTCCACAGGGTGTCGGCGCCCTCCTCGGCCGCCGCGCGGTCCCGCTCGTGGCGGGCCTCCCGGTCGTCCAGGTAGAGCGCCGGCACGGTGACGGGCTGGAAGGCGCGCAGCGCCACGTCGCAGCCCAGGGCGTTGAGCCGTGTCCGGGCCGTGGCGAGGAACGCGGCCAGGGCCAGCTCCTGCTGCGGCTCGACCGGGTCGAGGTGCGCGGTGACGGCGCCCGCGTCGAGCTCGCCGACGGTGACCCCGTCCCGGACCTGCGGCAGCAGGGCGATGAGGTCCGCGTCGTAGGTGTACCCGCCGTTGACGACGCCCAGGCCGTGCGCGGCGGCGATGGGGGAGACCTGCCGGAACTCCTCCACCGTGCGCGTGAAGTGGACCTGCGGATGGGCCCGTACGAACTCGTCGAGCGTGACCCGGCCGTCGCTGGTCTCGAACGGCAGCCACGGCAGCATCAGCGCGAACAGGTCCGCGTCGTGCCGCGCCATCGACTTCACGCCCAGGTGGTGCACGGTGAGGAACGCCGCCAGCCGGTCGGGGTCCCCGGCCGCGAGCTCGGCGAGCCACTCGCGGATGCGGACGCCGAGCGCCTCGCGCACGGCGGCGAGGGTCTCGTCGTCGTACAGGTTCTCCCGGGACGCCGTGGGGCGCAGGGTGTCGGTGTCCAGCACGACGCGGACGAAGAACGCCCAGTCGGGCAGGAGGTTGTCCGCCCGGTCGGTGAGCAGCATGCCCTTCAGGTAGACCCGGTGCGCCGCCCGGTGGGCGGGGCTGGTGGCCGAGGGGAGGACGTACGCCACACCGCGTACGCCCGCGACCGGCAGGTCCAGGTCGATGGAGTCCAGCGGCGTGAACCCGAAGACCCGCGCGCAGTGCCCGGCGAGCGCGACGCGCCGCGCGGTGGGCGTCGGGTAGGGCCGGTCCCACACGGCGGGCCGCTCCGTCAGCGGGCGGTCGGTGGCGTCCGGCCCGGTGAAGGTGACCTCGTGGGGCAGCAGGGACCCGAAGTCGCGGGCGAGCTCGGCCACGCGCCCCGGCTCGGTCCACTCCTCCGCCCCGGGGCGCGGCTCCAGCCGCACGGTGGTGCCCGGCTCCGGACGCGCCTCGTGGGGCAGCGTCCGTACCGTGTACGACCCGTCGTCGCTCGCCAGCCACTCCACCGGCGGCTCGTCGGGCTTGCGGGCGGAGCGCGACACCACGCGTATCCGCCGGGCGACGACGAAGCAGGCGAGCAGCCCGATGCCGAACTGCCCGAGGAACTCCTGCCGGGCGCCGTCCAGCTCGTCGCGCTTGGAGCTGCGGCCGATGGTGGCGAGGAGGGTGTGCACCTCCTCGGAGGTCAGACCGATGCCGGTGTCCTCCATGACGACGGCGTCGCCGGTGGCCGTCAGCCGGATGCCGGTGGGCGCGGCGGGGTCGTGGGCGAGGCGGGCGGTGACGGCGTCCACGGCGTTCTGCAGCAGCTCGCGGACGTACACGCGCGGGCTGGAGTAGAGGTGGTGCGACAGCAGGTCGACGAGGCCGCGCAGGTCCACCTGGAAGGTGTTCACGGCCGGTTCGGCGGTGGGCCGGGACTGGGGCTGGGAGGAGGGCTCGGAGGGAGCGGACGGATCGGATGGATCGGACGGGCGAAGGTTCATGGGCACAAGGGAGCACCCTCACGGCCCCGGACGGCAGCCGCGGGTGCGGGTCGGGCGATCGCGGGGTCCCCCCCTCACGAATCGCGACGGGCCCGGCCTGACCCCGGCGCCGTACGCGGGCATACGCGCACGCCACCGAGCAGGACTCGGAATTGATGACCATCGTAGGGAGGGCCGCTGACAATGCCCAGGTACTTTCCCCGCGAGGGAGCCGACGCAGCCCGTCCAACCGCCCTAGGGGGTGTCTTGCCGATCTTGCCGGGCTCGCGGCGTCTGGCACGCGCGCTCGCCGCGTTGTCGTCGGTCGCCGATGCTCCGCATGGACTCCCTCCTCCGCCTTGCGATCGCACGCACCAGACGCCGCTCGCTGATCCGGCCTGATCGACAAGACACCCCCTACGACCCCCCGCCCCCCGCCACCGCGTAGTCCGGCGGCGCCGGGTTGCGGAGCCCCTCCGCCGCGTCCGAGACACGGCGGAGCAGCTCCAGGAAGACCGTCTGCTCGGCGGGGTCCAGGGGGGCGAGGAAGACCTGGTTCATCCGGGCCGTGCGGACCGCGAGGCGCTTGTGCACGCGTACGCCCTCCTCCGTGGCGTGCAGCACGGAGCGGCGGCCGTCGCGCGGGTCGCGCACCTTGTCGAGGAGGCCGCGGTCGGCCAGGCGGCGGACGACCTCGGCGATGGTGGAGCGGTCGAGGCCGACCCGCTCGCCGACCGTGCGCTGGTCCAGGGCGTCCTCGCCCACCAGGGCGTTGAGCACGGCGAACTGCGGTGAGGTGACCTCCTCCGAGACCATCGTGGTCCACAGCAGCGTGTGCGCCTGCTGCAACCGCCGGGCGAGATGGCCCGGATGGCTGCCGAGGTCGAGTGCGGGCACGGTGCACTCCTCTCTCCCGATGTGTCCCCTGGGGCCATGTGCTCCCCAGGGGTACCTGAGCCGGAACAGTGTCTCATGCATGCGCCGTGCACTGAGGGTCTTGACCAGCGCCGAGCGCGGTGTCAGTCTGCTCCCCGACGACAGATGCTCAGTGTACTGAGCATTTCTTTCTGCTCGGGGAGGAACCAGCCGGATGGACAAGGTGGTGGCCACAGCCGCGCAAGCAGTGGCCGACATACACGACGGAGCGTCCCTCGCGGTCGGCGGCTTCGGCCTCAGCGGCGTACCGAACACGCTCATCCAGGCGGTGTACGAGACCGGCGTCAGGCGTCTCGCCGTCGTCTCCAACAACTGCGGAGCCATGGAGTCCGGCCTCGCCGTCCTCCTCGCCGCCGGGCGCATCGCCCGCGTGACCGGCTCGTACATCGGTGGCAACAAGGAGTTCGCCCGCCAGTACCTCGGCGGCGAGCTGGAGCTGGAACTGATCCCCCAGGGCACCCTCGCCGAGCGGCTGCGCGCCGGCGGCGCGGGCATCCCCGCCTTCTACACACCGGCCGGCGTCGGCACCCAGGTCGCGGACGGCGGCCTGCCCTGGCGGTACGACGGCGACGGCGGCGTCGCCGTGGCGTCCCCGCCCAAGGAGGTGCGGGAGTTCGACGGCGTACCGCACGTCCTCGAACACGGCATCCGCACCGACTTCGCGCTCGTCCGCGCCGCCAGGGGCGACCGCCACGGCAACCTCGTGTTCGCCAAGTCGGCCCGCAACTTCAACCCGCTCGCGGCGATGGCCGGGCGCGTCACCGTCGCCGAGGTCGAGGAGCTGGTCGAGCCCGGCGCGATCGACCCGGACCACGTGCACCTGCCGGGCGTCTTCGTCCAGCGCGTCGTGGCCCTCACCCCGGAGCAGGCCGCCGACAAGAAGATCGAGAACCGTACGACGCGAAAGGCACGCGGCTGATGCCCTGGACCCGCGACCAGATGGCCGCCCGCGCCGCCGCCGAACTGCGCGACGGCGAATACGTCAACCTCGGCATCGGGCTGCCCACCCTCATCCCCGACCACCTCCCCGACGGCGTCCACGTGGTCCTCGAATCGGAGAACGGCATCCTGGGCACCGGCCCCTACCCGTACGAGCACGAGGTCGACCCCGACCTCATCAACGCGGGCAAGGAGACCGTCACGGTCCTGCCCGGCGCCTCCTACTTCGACTCGGCGCTCTCCTTCGCGATGATCCGCGGCGGCCACATCGACGTCGCCGTCCTCGGCGCCATGCAGGTCTCCGCCCGCGGCGACCTCGCCAACTGGGCCGTCCCCGGCAAGCTCGTCACCGGCATCGGCGGCGCCATGGACCTCGTCCACGGCGCCCGGCGGGTGCTCGTCACCATGACCCACACCGCCAAGGACGGCAGCCCGAAGATCGTCGAGGAGTGCACCCTTCCGCTGACCGGACGGGCCTGCGTCCACCGGATCATCACCGACCTCGGCGTCCTCGACGTCACCGACGACGGCCTGGTGCTCGTGGAGACCGCCCCCGGGGTCACCGCCCGGGACATCGCCGACCGCACCGCCGCCCCGGTCCGTACGGCCCGCTGAGCCCACTGAGCCCACGAGTCAGCAGAACTTCGCAGAACTTCACAGGAGTTCACCGCCATGGCACTCACCCAGCAGGACATCGACGTCGAGATCGTCCGGCAGCGCACCGCGTACGAGCAGTCCGTCGCCGAGGGCGCCCCGCGCGCCGACCACCCGCCGCGCGACTACCCGCCCTACCGCTCCAGCGCGTTGCGCCACCCGCGCCGGCCGCTCGTCGCCATCGCCGCCCAGCGCGATCCGGAAGCCGTCGAACTGGCCGCACCCGCCTTCGGCGAGACCGACGTCACCGAGCTCGACAACGACCTCACCCGCCAGCACCACGGCGAGCCGATCGGCGAGCGCATCACCGTCACCGGGCGCGTACTCGACCGCGCCGGACGTCCCGTACGGGGACAGCTCGTCGAGCTCTGGCAGGCCAACGCCGCCGGCCGCTACGCCCACCAGCGCGACCAGCACCCGGCCCCTCTCGACCCCCACTTCACCGGCGTCGGGCGGACCCTCACCGACGACGAGGGCGGCTACCGCTTCACCACGATCAAGCCGGGTGCCTACCCCTGGCGCAACCACACCAACGCGTGGCGGCCCGCCCACATCCACTTCTCGCTCTTCGGCTCCGCGTTCACCCAGCGGCTCGTCACCCAGATGTACTTCCCGAACGACCCGCTCTTCCCGTACGACCCCATCCTCCAGTCCGTCACGGACGAACGCGCGCGGCAGCGGCTGGTCGCCACCTACGACCACACCCTGTCCACCCCCGAATGGTCCCTCGGCTACCGCTGGGACATCGTCCTGGACGGCCCCGCCGCCACCTGGATGGAGGAAGGCCGATGAGCGCCCTCGACCCCACCCCCTCGCACACGGTCGGCCCCTTCTACGGGTACGCCCTCCCGTTCCCGGGCGGCGGCGAGATAGCACCCTTCGGGCATCCGGACACGATCACCCTCCACGGGTACGTCCTCGACGGCGAGGGCGCCCCCGTCCCGGACGCGCTCGTCGAGATCTGGGGGCCCGGACCCGACGGCGAACTGCCGCGCAGAGGCGGCTCGATGCGCCGCGACCCCGTCACGGGCGGCTTCCTCGGCCGCAACGGCGTCGACTTCACCGGCTTCGGCCGCGTACCGACCGACGCCGACGGCCACTGGACGGTACGCACCCTGCGCCCCGGCCGGCGGGGCGCCAGCGCCCCCTACCTGAGCCTGTGCGTCTTCGCCCGCGGGCTCACCCACCACCTCTTCACCCGCGCCTACCTCCCCGAGCCCGCCGAAGCCCGCGCCGCCGACCCCCTGCTCGCCTCGCTGCCGCCCGCACGCGCCGCGACACTGGTCGCCCACCCGGAACCGAACCACCCGGAACCGAACCACCCCGAACCGAACCGGACGTACCGGTTCGACATCCGGTTGCAGGGCGACGGATCGCAGGGTGCCGGGTCGCGGGGTGGGGACGAGACCGTCTTCCTGGAGTTCACATGACGGCGTACGACCCCGAGGACGCGGGCCTGCTCGCCCCCGGCAGCGCGGGCACCCCGGCCGAGGCCGCCACCTCCGACGCGGCCTTCCTGCGGGCGATGCTCGACGCGGAGACCGCCCTGGCCCGCGCCCAGGCGCCCCCGGAGGCCGCCGACGCCATCGCCGCCGCCTGCGCCCGCCCCTTCGACGCCTCGGACGTACGGGACCTGGCCCTGCGCGCCCGTACCGGCGGCAACCCCGTCATCCCGCTCGTCGCGGACCTGACCGCCGCCGTACCGGAACACGCGCGGGCGTACGTCCACCGGGGCGCCACCAGCCAGGACATCCTCGACACCGCGGCGATGCTCGTCGCCTCCCGCACCCTCGCGCTGGTCCTGGCGGACCTGGAGCGCGCCGCCGCCTCCCTGGCCGCCCTCGCGACCGCGCACCGCGACACGCCGATGCCCGGCCGCACCCTCACCCAGCACGCCGTCCCCACCACCTTCGGCCTGAAGGCGGCGGGCTGGCGCGCCCTGGTCCTGGACGCCCGCGACCGGCTGGCCGCCGTACGCGACCGGCTGCCGGCCCAACTCGGCGGCGCGGCGGGCACCTTGGCGGCCTTCGAGGCGTACGGCTCCGATCCGCTCGCCCTCGTCGGCGCGTACGCCCGCGAAGTGGGCCTCGCCGAACCGGCGCTGCCCTGGCACACCCTCCGTACCCCCGTGGCCGACCTCGCCGGCGCCCTCGCCTTCACGGCCGGGGCGCTCGGGAAGGCCGCCGCGGACGTCCTCGTCCTCTCCCGTACGGAGACGGGCGAAGTGACCGAGGGCAGCGGCGGCGGGTCGTCCGCCATGCCCCACAAGACCAACCCCGTACGCTCCACGCTGATCGCCGCGGCCGCCCGCCGCGCCCCCGCCCTCGCCGCCGTCCTGTACGGCTCCGTCGCCGCCGAGGACGAGCGGCCCCCCGGCGCCTGGCACGCCGAGTGGGAGCCGCTGCGCGACCTGCTGCGCCTCGTCGGCGGCGCCGCGCACCACGCCGCGCACCTCGCAGAGGGGCTGCGCGTCCACCCGGAGCGGATGCGTGCCCACCTGGACCTCACCAGCGGCCTGATCGTCTCCGAGCGGTTGCGGACCCGCTTCCCGAAGGACGTGCTCACGCGCGCGGCCGAGGAGGTCCGTACGACGGGGAAGCCGCTCGACGACGTCCTCGGCGTGCCCCCCGAGCTCACCGACCCCACCCACTACACCGGCGCGGCCGGAGCACTCACCGACCGCGCCCTGGAACGCCGATGAAGCCGATGAACCGCCCCGACCTTCTCCACCACGTCATCGAGGGCGCCGACCGCGCCCCCGTCCTGTTCCTGGGGCCCTCGCTGGGCACCTCCACCGCCCTGTGGGACCGCGTCGCACCCGGACTCACCGCCTTCCGCCGCGTCCGCTGGGACCTCCCCGGACACGGGCACAGCCCCGCCGGCCTCCTGCGGCCCGGAGCCACCGTCGCCGACCTCGCCGCGCACGTCCTGCGCCTCGCCGACTCCCTCGGCCTGGAGCGGTTCCACTACGCGGGCGTCTCCCTCGGCGGCGCCGTCGGGCTCTGGCTCGCCGCGTACCATCCCGACCGGCTGGACCGGCTCGCCGTCGTCTGCTCCTCGGCCCGCTTCGGCGAGCCCGGCCCATGGCGGGAGCGCGCCGCGCTCGTACGCCGCGAGGGCACGGCGCCGGTCGCGGCGACGGCGGCCTCGCGCTGGTTCACGCCCGCCTTCACCGGCGACGCCCTGGCCCGGCACCTCGTCGACGACCTGCGCCGGGCCGACCCGTCCGCGTACGCCGCCTGCTGCGACGCCCTGGCCGCCTACGACCTGCGCGCCGCCCTGCCGGACATCGCCACCCCCACGCTGGTGCTCGCCGGCACCGAGGACCCGGCCACCCCGCCGGCCCACGCCCACGAGCTCGCCGCCACCCTCCCGGACGCCACCCTCACCGAGCTCCCCGGCGCCTCCCACCTGGCCCCCGCCGAGCGCCCGGACGAGGTCCTGGCCGCCCTGCTTCTCCACTTCG
Source organism: Streptomyces sp. NPDC003036 (assembly GCF_040611175.1). Taxonomy (NCBI): domain Bacteria; kingdom Bacillati; phylum Actinomycetota; class Actinomycetes; order Kitasatosporales; family Streptomycetaceae; genus Streptomyces; species Streptomyces sp. NPDC003036. The sequence goes on from NZ_JBEXNO010000012.1 coordinate 61,007, forward strand.
CGGGGTGAAGACGCATAGCCGAGCGCAAGCGGGTTACCCGGATGACGTGCCGAGCGCGGCGGGAGCCCGCCGCGCGTCGCCGACAGCACGGAAGCGAGGAGTCACTGATGAGCACGGTGAAGGAAGCCGTAGAGGTCGAGGTTCCTGTCCACACCGCCTACAACCAGTGGACCCTGTTCGAGTCGTACCCGGAGTTCATGGAGGGCGTCGAGCAGGTCCGGCAGGTCGACGACCGCCACAACCACTGGGTCACCAAGATCGGCGGGGTGAAGCGCGAGTTCGACACCGAGATCATCGACCAGCTCCCCGACGAGCGGATCGCGTGGCGCACCATCAGCGGCGACACCAAGCAGAAGGGCATGGTCAGCTTCCAGCGCCTCGACGACACCCACACGCGCGTGGAACTGGTCATGGACGTCGAGCCGAGCGGTATGGCGGACAAGGCCGCCGACATGACCGGCATGATCGACCGCCGCGTCAAGGGCGACATGAAGCGGTTCAAGGAGTACATCGAAAAGCAGGGCACCGAGGACGGCGGCTGGCGCGGCCGCATCCGCCCGGGCGACTGACCCCGGCGGCCCGCAGCGGGGCCGCCGGCCCCGGTGAGTCGCATGAGCCTCCTGACCCCCGGGCCTTCGGGCCTGGGGGTCAGGCCTGCGACGGGCGGCCGTCGGCTCGCCGACCTGAGCCCGACCGTGGGCCGGGTCGGCCTCGGTGCGATCTGGAACGCGACCGGCCGTTGCTGCCACGGTCGTGCGGGGCCCGGCCGCCCGACGAGGCCCAAGGGGCCCGGCCGCCAACTCCGGCCCCGCCCCCGGCAAGCGCCCGCGCCCCCCGCCTCACCCCCCGCCCAGCCGCACCAGTTCCCCGCCCGCCCGGAGGCCCGGGACGTCCCGCGGGTCGACCACCACCAGTTCGTACGGGTGCGTGCGGCCGCGTTGCCATTGGCCGCCGGACAGGGGGACCGTGGCGACGTTCGGGACGGGGCCCGACGTCCAGTCCAGGGGGCCCGCCATCGTGTCCAGGTGGGTCGCGCCGAGGGCCGCGGCCACGGAAGGTGGGTCCGTCGGGTCGGTGGCGGTCGTCAGGGCGTGGGACGCCACCTCGAAGAGGGCGTACGCGAGGCCCAGCGGCTGGAGCCAGCGGTTGCCGGTGGCGTGCTCGTACGCCTCGGCGAGCTCCGCGGCGGTCATGCCGTCCAGGGACGAGCGGTAGGGGTGGTCCGGGGTCCAGTAGACGAGCGTCCCCACGTCGGCCTGCGCGCACTCCCCGGCGGCCGTCGCGGCGGGCGGGTACGCCAGCCACCGGGAGCAGGTGATCAACCGGGGTCGCAGGCCGTACGCCGCGGCCTGCCGACGGAAGAGCGCGAGGTCCGCCCCCGTCGCCGCGCTCGTGACGACGTCCACGCCCGCCTCCCGGAACGCCGCCAGCGCCCCGCCCTGGCCGTCGAAGCCCACGGACGGCTCCCGGTACCCCGCCGGATCCACCAGCCGGTACCCGCGCGCGCGTGCCGCCGGGAGGAAGCCGTGGGCGGTGTGGCGCGACCACGCCCCCTGCGGACCGTCGTTCCACAGGCACCCCACCGCGCGGTCCGGCCCCGCGCCCGCCGCCTCCCACAGGTCCGCGAAGGTCTCCGCGATGTCGTCCAGGCCCCAGCAGAAGTGGTACGTCCACCGGAACGGCCGCTCCTCCGTCGCGCCGCGCCCGTAGAAGTACACCTGCCAGGGGAACGTGCTGGACAGGCACGGCACACCGGCCTCCTCACAGCTGTCGGCGACCGTCGGCAGCACCTCCGTCCCGGCCAGCGTCACCACCATCCGCGCCCCTTCGTCCCGCACCAGCTCCCGGACCGCCCGCCGCGCCCCCTCGGCGGTGGAGCGGCTGTCGCGGCTCACCAGGCGCACCCGCCCGCGCAGTTTCGGCGCCACGAGCTCCATGACGTACGCCAGCGGATCCCCGAGCCGCGCCAGTCGGCCGGTGCGCGCGACGACCACGCCCACGGTCGGGATCCGTCCTTCTTCCCCGCTGTTCTGTTCCATGCCCCGGACAACGCCACCGCGGAGGGTGGCGTAACGAGGCGTAACGATCCGTCTCTCTCCGGGCCCGTACGATGAATCGATTCATGACAGGGGGCCTCCGAGCTCCTACGATGAAGCTCCGAGGCAGAGGACAGGGGGTGCGCGGCGTGGCGCGCATGGTGGGCATCAAGGACGTGGCGCAGCACGCGGGCGTCTCCGTCGGGACCGTCTCCAACGTCATCAACCGCCCCGGCACCGTCGCCGAGGCGACCCGCGAGCGCGTCCAGGCGGCGATCGAGGAACTCGGGTACGTCCGCAGCGAGTCCGCCCGACACCTGCGCGCGGGCCGCAGCCGCATCCTCGCGCTGCTGGTCCTCGACATGGCGAACCCCTTCTTCGTGGACCTCGCCACCGGCGCCGAGCGCGCCGCCCGTGCGGCCGGGCTCGGCGTGATGCTCTGCAACAGCGCCCAGGACCCGGCGGAGGAGGCCGAATACCTCGCGCTCTTCGCCGAGCAGCGCGTGCGCGGCGTGCTGGTGACGCCGGCCGATCCGGCGGGGCACACCCTCGCGGCGTTCGCCCGGCACGGCATCCCGTACGTCCTGGTCGACCGCACGGCGGCCGCCGCCGACGCCTGTTCCGTCTCGGTCGACGACGTCGAGGGCGGTGCGCTGGCGGCGCGGCACCTGCTGGACGGCGGCCACCGTTCGCTCGTGTACGTCGGCGGGCCCGCGCACCTTCCGCAGGTGCGGGACCGGTGCACCGGGGCGCTGGGCGCGCTCGCCGACGCCGGGCTGCCCGCCGAGGCCCTCGTGCGCGTCGAGACCGACCGGCTGGACGTGGCCTCGGGGCGGGACGCGGGGGCCAGGCTGCTGGGCATGTCCCCGCGCCCCACGGCGGTCTTCTGCGCCAACGACCTCCTGGCGCTCGGTGTGCTCCAGACGCTCTTCGCCGCGGGGGTGTCCGTCCCCGGGGACATCGCGCTCGTCGGGTACGACGACATCGAGTTCGCGGCGGCCGCGGCCGTCCCGCTCACCTCCGTACGCCAGCCGGCCCAGCGGATGGGCCGGCTCGCCGCCGACCTGCTGATCGAGGAGGCCGGCGACGCGGCGGCCCGCCACGAGCACCGGCGCATCGTGCTCCAGCCCGAACTGGTGGTCCGCGCCTCCAGCATGGCGCCTCGCGGACGCTGAGCCCTGAGACCCCGAGGCCGCGAGACCCCGGGGGCCCGAGGTCCCGGCGGCCCGTCGCCCCCGAGCCCCGCCAAGCTATTCCGTCCAAACCGTTGACGCGCCCGGCGGTGCTCCTTACGTTGTCTCGGCAAGCGCTTTCCTAAAACGATTCAATGAGCGAGACCGAACCGCGCTGGAGGACGAACTGTGCGTACCCGTGGGAGTGTTGACCGGCGCAGTCTGCTGAAGTTCGCGGGCGGCTCCCTGGCCGCCCTCGGCCTGACCGCGGCGGGCTGCGGGACCGGAAGCGGCTCGGGCGGCGGCGGGACCGTCACGATCCGGTACGCGTGGTGGGGCTCGGACGACCGGGCCAAGCGCATCAACAAGTGCGTCGCTCTCTTCGAGAAGAAGTTCCCGAAGATCAAGGTCAAGACCGACTTCCAGCCGTACCTCGACTTCTGGAAGAAGTTCAACACCCAGGCCTCCGGGGGCAACCCGCCGGACGTGTTCCAGAACGCGATCGGCTTCCTGCGCAAGTACGACGAGAAGAACGTGCTCCTCGACCTGCGCGAGCAGGTCAAGGCCGGGAACCTGTCCATGGACGGCTTCCGCGCCGGTCTCGCCACCTTCGGCGAGGTCGACGGCAAGCTGCTCGGCGTCCCCGTGGGTTCCAACTCCATGGCCCTCGTCATCGACGAGCCCGTCTTCCGGAAGGCCGGCATCACCCCCCGCCCCGGCTGGACCTGGGACGAGTTCCACGCCGCCCTCGCGAAGATCCGCGACACCCAGGGCCGCGCCGGCGACAGCGGCCTGTACGGCGTCATGTACCTGTACGACCTCTACCTGCGCCAGCACGGCAAGGCGTTCTTCACCAAGGACGGCCTCGGCTTCAGCGCAGCGGACCTCACCGACTGGTGGGCCAAGGGCCAGGCGGGCGTGAAGGCGGGCCTCCACTCCGACCCCAAGAAGGTCGCCCAGATCAAGCCGAAGTCGGCCGTGGCCGCCCAACTCGCCGCCTCCGAGTTCACCTGGGACAACTTCACCATCCGCTACACCTCCGAGGGCAAGAGCGAGTACGCCCTCGCACCCATCCCCACCACCGACGGCAGGAAGACCGGCCAGTACCTCGGCTCCCTCATGCTCAGCGCCTCCAAGCGCACCAAGCACCCGAAGGAAGTCGCCCAGTTCATCCACTTCATGGTCCACGACCCCGAGGTCGCCCGGATCATGGGCTACGACCGCGGCGTCCCGGCCACCACCGCGCAGTACGAGGCGTTCCGGCCGACGGACCCGGTGAACCAGCGGATCGCCGCGTACGAGAAGCAGCTCGTCGACTCCGGCGTCCTGGAGACCATCACCCCCCACCCGGCTGGGGCCGACGTCGCCGAGGCGGCCTTCCTGCGCATCGCCGAGGACATGGCCCTCGGCAAGCGGTCCGTCGCCGAGGCGGTCGAGCAGTTCTTCACCGAGTCGAAGACGGCTCTCCGCTCCTGATGGGCACCGCCATGACGCACCCCGAGACCGCCGCCGCGGCCCCTGACCTCCCGTACGAGGGCTCCGCTCAACACCCCGAGCCCGCCCCCGCCACAGGACGCCATCGCGGTCGCGGTCGCCGCGAGAACCTCGCCGGCTACCTCTTCATGTCCCCCTGGATCGCCGGGTTCCTGCTGCTCACCGCCGGCCCGATGGTCGCCTCCCTCTACTTCGCCTTCACCGACTACAACCTCTTCGACACCCCCCGGTGGGTCGGCCTCAAGAACTTCACCGACATGTTCGCCGACCCCCGCTGGCGCCACTCCGTCGACGTGACGCTCTGGTACGTGGTCATCGGCACGCCGCTGAAGCTCGCCGCCGCTCTCGGCGTGGCGCTGCTGCTCCACCAGAAGCGGCGCGGCCAGGCCTTCTACCGGGCCGCCTTCTACGCGCCCTCCCTGATCGGCGCCAGCGTCTCCATCGCGATCGTCTGGAAGGCGATCTTCTCCGACGACGCCCTCGTCGACCGCGCCCAACGGGCCCTGTTCGGCGTGGACGTCGGCGGCTGGACCGGCGATCCCGACTGGATCCTCTACAGCCTGGTGGCGCTGACCGTCTGGCAGTTCGGCGCCCCCATGGTGATCTTCCTGGCCGGCCTGAAGCAGGTGCCGCGCGAGCTGTACGAGGCGGCCGAGATGGACGGCGCGGGCACCTGGCGGCGGTTCTGGCACATCACCCTCCCCATGATCTCGCCCGTCCTCTTCTTCAACGTCCTGCTGGAGACCATCCACTCCTTCCAGATCTTCGGCTCGGCGTACATCCTCGGCGGCCAGGGCGGCACCTGCGGACCGGCCGACGCCACGCTCGTCTACACCTGCTACCTCTACGTCCAGGGCTTCGAGAACAGCCGCATGGGCTTCGCCTCCGCCATGGCGTGGATGCTGCTCCTCGCCGTCGGCCTCGTCACGGCGGTGCTGTTCTGGTCCCAGCGGCGCTGGGTGCACTACGAGGAGGCCGCCCGATGAGCGCGCTGACCACCTTCCGCCGGCGCGGCGCCGGCTCGCTCGCCTGGCACCTCGGCTCCCTCGCCGTGCTGGCCGTGGTGCTCTACCCGGTGGTGTGGGTGATCGGCGGTTCCCTCAAGCCGAACGACGAGATCGTCGGCAGCCTTGAGCTGTTCCCCACCGACCCCATCACCGACAACTACCGCCGCCTCGCCGACGGCATCGCCGACATCCCCATCACCACCTTCTTCGGCAACTCCCTCTTCCTCGCCGTCGGTTCGGTGATCGGCGTGCTGTTCTCCTGCTCCCTGGCCGCCTACGCCTTCGCCCGCGTCCGGTTCGCCGGCCGGGGCCTCCTCTTCGCGCTGATGATCGGCACGCTGCTGCTGCCGTACCACGTGCTGCTCATCCCGCAGTACGTCATGTTCCAGAAGCTGGAACTGATCAACACCTACACGCCGCTGCTGCTCGGCAAGTACCTCGCCACCGACGCCTTCTTCGTCTTCCTGATGATGCAGTTCATGCGCGGGCTGCCGAAGGAGCTCGACGAGGCCGCCCGGCTCGACGGCTGCGGGCACCTGCGGATCTACTGGTCGATCGTCCTGCCGCTGTGCCGGCCCGCCCTGATCACCAGCGCGATCTTCACCTTCATCAACGCCTGGAACGACTTCATGGGCCCGCTGATCTACCTCAACGAACCCGACAAGTACACCGTCTCGCTCGCCCTGAAGATGTTCGTCGACCAGGACGGCATCGCCAACTACGGCAGCATGATCGCCATGTCGCTGGTCGCGCTCCTGCCCGTCCTGCTCTTCTTCCTCGCCTTCCAGCGGTACCTCATCGACGGCATGGCCACCTCCGGCCTGAAGGGCTGAGCCGTGCGCGCCGCCGTCGCCGCCCGCTTCGGGCTCTTCGCCGAGTGCCTGCTCACCGGCGTGTGGATCACCCTCGCGTCCCTGCCGCTGGTCACCCTCCCCGCCGCACTCGCCGCCGGCTCCGCGCACCTGCGGCGCCACCTCGCCCACGAGCGCTCCACCTGGCGGGAGTACGCCGCCGACGTCCGCGCCGCCACCCGGCGCGGCGGCCTCCTCGCGGGCCTCGCCGGCTGGGCGGCGCTCGCCCTGGTCGGGGCGGACCTCGCGGTCGTACGCGCCGGAGGCCTGCCGGGCGCCCCGCTCGTCGGCGCCGTCGGCGTACTGGCCCTGCTCGCCCTGGCCGTCACGGGCCTGCGGGCTGCCACCGCCTGGCGCCCGGGCGCCTCCTGGCGCGCCCTGCTCTCCCCGGCCGCCCGCCGCACCGCCCGCGACCCGGCGGGCTCCCTGACCCTGGTGTGCGGCTTCGCCGTGATCGCCGCCTCGGCATGGTTCGCCGCCCCGCTGGCCGCCCCGGCCCTCGGGATGCTCACGGCGGCGGCCCTCGCCGTCGAACAGCGGGACATGTCCGGCCGCCCCGGCCGCTGATCCCCGGAAGGAAAGACACACATGTCTCCGATACCTCGCAGAACCCTGCTCAAGGCCGCCGCGGCCACGGGCGCCGCCGCCCCGTGGGGCTGGGCGCCCGGGCACGGCACCGCGCAGGCCGCCGCGCCCGGGGCCGCCGGGGCGGGCGACGCGCCCGTGACCGTGCGGTGGCTGGAGTCCGGCGGGCTCGGCGCCGCGCCGGGGTCGACCTTCGGCGTGCCGTGGCCCAAGGGCGCCCACGCGGACGGCACCTCCTTCGCCCTCGCCGCCGCCGACGGTACGGAGGTCCCCGTACAGACCTGGCCCACCGCGTACTGGCCCGACGGCTCCCTGAAGTGGACCGCCCACGCGGTCGGCCCCGAAGCGGCGGGCGGCGAGCGGTTCACGCTCACCGCCGGCACCCCGGCCGCCGCCTCCCGCCGGGTCACCGTCACCGAGACCGACCGCGGGATCACCGTCGACACCGGCACCATCACGGCCGTCGTCCCCAAGGATGGCGAGAAGCTCGTCGCGTCCGTCACCCGCGCCGGGACGAAGATCGCCACCGACGGCCGGCTCGTCCTCCTGCGCCAGGACGACCTCGACGACGGCGACCAGGGCAACGCCAAATGGGAGCGGTTCGACGGCACGATCTCCCGCGCCACCGTCGAACAGCGCGGCCCGGTACGGGCGGTGGTCCGCATCGACGGCAAGCACCGCAAGGGCAGCCGCAGCTGGCTGCCGTTCTGCGTACGGCTGTACTTCTACGCGGGTGCCGAGTCCTTCCGCATGGTCCACACGATCACCTACGACGGCGACGCGCGGAAGGACTTCATCCGGGGCCTCGGCGTCCGCTTCACCGTGCCGATGCGCGACGCCGCCTACGACCGCCACATCCGCATCGCGGGCGAGGGCAAGGGCTTCCTCACCGAGGCCGTCCAGGGCATCACCGGCCTGCGCCGCGACCCGGGCGCGGCCGTGCGTACCGCCCAGGTCAAGGGCGAGAAGCTGCCCGACCCGGCGACCTGGGACCAGCGTGTGACCAGCCGTCTGGCGTACGTCCCCACCTGGGGCGACTACACTCTCGCCCAGCTCTCCGCCGACGGCTTCACCCTGCGCAAGCGCACCAAGCCCGGCCACGCCTGGATCCCGGCCGGAGGCGGCGGCCGGGCGACCGGCTTCGGCTACGTCGGCGGGGTGAGCGGCGGACTTTCCTTCGGGCTGCGGGACTTCTGGCAGAAGCACCCCGCCCAGCTCGACGTCCGCGGCGCCGCGGGCGACGCCGCCGACGTCACGCTGTGGCTCTGGTCGCCCGAGGCGCAACCCATGGACCTGCGCTTCTACCACGACGGCCTGGGCCAGGACACGTACCCCGAGCAGCTCGAAGGGCTCAACATCACGTACGAGGACCACGAGCCGGGCTTCGGCACCCCGTACGGCATCGCCCGCACCAGCGAGCTGATGTTCTGGGCCAACGCCGCCACCCCCGGCGCGGACGCGCTCGTCGCCCAGGCCGCCGCCGTCCGCACCCCGCCGCAGCTCGCCGCGAGCCCGCACGACCTGGCCCGGGCAGGGGTCTTCGGCGGCCTGTTCTCACCCGTCGACCGCTCCACGCCCGCCAAGGCGAGGATCGAGGACCAGCTCGACTTCCTCTTCACGTACTACAAGGACCAGGTCGAGCAGCGCCGCTGGTACGGCTTCTGGGACTACGGCGACATCATGCACACCTACGACGAGGACCGGCACCAGTGGCGGTACGACGTCGGCGGCTACGCCTGGGACAACTCCGAGCTCTCGCCCGACCTGTGGCTCTGGTACGCCTACCTGCGCTCCGGCCGCGCCGACGTCTTCCGCTTCGCCGAGGCCATGACCCGCCACACCGGCGAGGTCGACGTCTACCACCTGGGGCAGTGGGCCGGGCTCGGCACCCGGCACGGCGTGCAGCACTTCGCCGACAGCGCCAAGCAGCAGCGCATCTCGACCGCCGTCTACCGCCGCCCCTACTACTTCCTCACCGCCGACGAGCGCGTCGGCGACCTCATGCGCGACCTCGTCGACTCCGACGAGACCTTCCTCGCCCTCGACCCCCTCCGCAAGATCCGCACCGAGCCCTACGTCCCCGACCGCCACGCCCTGTCCATCGGGTTCGGCACCGACTGGAGCGGCCTCGCCGCGGCCTGGCTCACCGAGTGGGAGCGCCGGGGCCCAAAGGCGGCCAAGGCGGAGGCCCGACTGCGCTCCACCATGGAGACCATCGCCGCCCAGCCCAACGGCTTCGTGCAGGGGACGGGCCTGTACGACCTCGACACCGGCCGGTTCGCGGTGGCGGACAAGCCCGTCGTGGGCGTCTCGCACCTCTCCGCCATGTTCGGGCTCGTCGAGATGTGCGCCGAGCTCATCGACCTCGTCGACATGCCCGCGTTCACGGAGGCGTGGCTCGACTACTGCCGCTACTTCAACGCCACCAAGGCCGAGCAGGCGGCGCGCTACGGCACGCACTTCGGCAACCTGCTGCTCTTCCAGGGGCACTCCCGCCAGGACGCGTACGCGGCCGCGCGGCTGAACGACGACCGGCTGGCGGCGCGCGCCTGGCAGAAGTTCTACCGCAGCGACGGGTACACCACGGCGATGACCTGGCAGAAGACACCGCTCGAAGGCCCGGACGTCCTCGAACCGGGCTACGAGCACCTGTGGATCAGCACCAACACGACGGCGCTGTTCGGGCTCGCGGCGATCCAGAACCTGGCCCTGGTCGGGGACAAGATGCCGGGCTGAGCAGTGTCGTCGGAGACCTGGGCTCGTTGCACGTATCTGTAGGAACCTTTCTCTTCTTCCGATCCGTACAGGAGCAGAGCAGATATGAGCATTCGTCCCGGTATCCGATTGATCACCGTGTGCGCCGGCGTGGCGGGCGCGAGCATGGCGGCGATCGTTCCGGCCGCCGCCGTCGCGACCGCCGTCGCCGAGCAGCCGCCGGCCTCGGTCGGTACGCCTATCTCCTCCAACCTCAACAGCACGGGCCTGCTGGCCTCGGACCCCCAGGCGCAGGGCAAGCCGGGCCAGGCCTCGCCGCTGCCGGTCGGCGGCGGCCCCGTCGCCGGCCTCCTCGGCGGCGTGCCCGCCGGTCTGCCGCTCGGGGGCTGACCGACGGGCGGCGCGCCGGTGCCCCGGCACCGCTGAACCGCCGTATCACCGCACCGCCGTATCACCGCGTTTCTGCGTCACGCCCCTGCTCTTCCAGCGTGCGCAGGAACGCCGTGGTCGCCGGGGTCGGGTTGAACGCGCTCCAGACCAGGTACTCGACCCGGCGCGGGCCCCGGGTGATCGGCACGGTCACCAGCCCGGGCAGGTCCGCCGCCACCGCGGACGGCAGCAGGGCGATGGCGAGCCCCTGCCGGACGAGGCGGACCATCAGATCCGGTGCCAGCACCTCGAACGCGACCTCACGCGTCAGCCGCGCGGCGCCGAACGCCTGGTCGCTCTGGGCCCGGCCGGGCGTGCCGGAAGGAAAGTCGACGAACGTCTCCTCGGCGAGGCGGGCCAGCCCCACCCGGGCCCTTCCGGCCAGCGGGTGACCCTCGGGCACGACCGCGACCAGCCGGTCGCGCGCCAGCAGCCGTGCGCGTACGCCCCGGGGCCGGTCGCCCTCCGGCAGGCCCAGGGCCGCGACATCGAGCTCCCCCGCCACCACCCGGGCCGTCAGTTCATCGCTGGCGGCCACGCGGAGGCTGATCCGCACCTCGGGGTGGCGCTCCCGGAACACCCGCAGCGCCGCCGGGATGTCGATCGCGGCGACCGTGGGGATCACGCCCACCGCCAGACGCCCCCGCACGACGCCCACCGCCGCGGCGGCCTCGGCGGCGGCCCGGTCGGCCGCCTCCAGTGACTGACGCGCCGCCGGCAGGAACGCCTCGCCGGCGGCGGTCAGCTCCACCCGCCGGCTCGTGCGGGCGAACAGCTTCACACCGAGCTCCCGCTCCAGCGCGGCGACGCGGTGGCTCAGGGCGGACTGGACGACGAAGCACCGCTCGGCGGCGCGCGTGAAGTTCCGCGTCTCGGCCACGGCGATCACGTAACGCATCTGCTGCAGATCCAACGGTCGCCTACTGACCGGAAGCGGGGCTACGGCGCGAGACGCGTCACCGCCACCGAGGGGGTGAAGGAGATCCGCGTCAGCGACCCGTCGTCCCTCCAGCGCACCTCCACCGTGTCGCCGTCGTCCGTGCCGTCCAGGACCGCCGCCTCCGCGAGCGGGGCGGGGTCCGGGACGGCGGTCAGGGAGGCGAGGGCCACCAGCAGCGCCGTACCCCCGTCGCTCGGGCCGGTGGCGAGGCGGGGGAGGGTGGCCCAGCGGGTGTACGCCGTCCCCTGCGGGGCGCGCAGCTCGGCGGCGTCCGGGTCCGCCCAGCCGTGCAGGCCGTACAGCTGCGAGGCGAGCGCCTCGTCCGGGCCCGTCGCCCACCCCGACAGATGGGCGCGCGCGCCGCGCGGCAGGCCCGTCACCCGGTGCACCCGCAGCTCGTACCGGCCGCGGACCACCGTCACGTGCTCCACCCGCAGCCCCGGCACCATCGGCGCGCCGGAGGGGAAGGCGGGCCGGTGCCAGGAGGCGGCCCAGCCCCAGCCGTCGCCGTGCCCGGCGCCCAGGGGCCTGACCCGGCACCGTACGGACGCGACGCCGTCCAGCTCGACGGAGAGGTGGTTGTCGGGCGCGTTGGCGGCCGACGTCGGTCCCGTGCGCGTCGAGTAGGCGAGTCGCCCGTACAGCACGTCGTGCCGGTTCGCCGACTCGCCCTCGAAGGGGCGCAGAGGGTCACTGCCGTGGTTGTGCAGCCGCGCGATCCCGTCGGCGGCCGTCGTCTGCACCAGCAGCCCCGGCGCGGGCAGCGCCCGCACCCGGTCGGCGCCGTCCTCGGCGGGCGCGGCCTCCTCCCGTACGGTCCACAGCGGGTCGTCCGCCGGGACGAGCAGCGCCACGAACGCCTTGGAGGCCCAGTACGGCGACGCCGGGCCCGAGTACGACTGGAGCGTCGGCTCGTGCGGGCCGTGCCAGCCCGGCGTCAGCAGCCCGTCGCGCGCGTCCACCGCGCCCCGGTCCAGGAAGTAGCGCAGGCAGCCGCTCAGCAGCCGCCGCGAGACTCCGGGCGCGAGCGGCGTGTGCCCGGTCAGCGCGCCGAGACCCACCGCCGCGCCCGCCGCGAAGCGGTACGCCAGCGACCGCCCGAAGTGCACCGGCGCGCCGTCCCCGCCGAACAGCAGCGAGAGGCCCTCCAGGTGCGCGCGCAGCCGCGGCCCGTACACGTCGTCCAACAGGCCGTTGTCACCCGCCAGATGGGCGTGCAGCACCGGATACAGGTGCAGGGCCCAGCCGTTGTAGTGGTCGAAGGCGCGGCCGTCGCCGTCCGCGTACCAGCCGTCGCCCCGGTACCAGGACTCCAGCAGCCCCAGGCCCCGCTCGACCGCCCGCGCGGTCTCCGCGTCGCCGCGGCCCACCGACTCCAGGAACCCGGCGACGGTGAGCGGGAAGAGGTACCAGTTGTTCGGCGCGGGTGTGTGCCGCAGCGCCCCGCGCAGCCACGCCTCGGCCCGGTCCCGTACGGCGTCGTCGAGGCGGTCCCACAGCCAGGGCCGGGTCAGCCGCAGTCCGAGCGCCACGGAGGCCGACTCCACCATCGGCTGGCCTTGGACGTGGTGGTCGAGGACGAGGGGCCACGACTCGGCGTCGTCGCGGCCGGGCGTGCGTGTCCCGGCCGCCAGGCCGTCGGCGTACCGGCCGAGCAGTCCGTACGGATCCTCGCCGCCGGCGCCCGCCACCCGGAAGGCGGCCGCGAGGAAGGTCCGGGCGTAGCCCTCCAGGCCGTCCGAACGGACCCCCGACACGGACGGGCGCCCCGGCAGGTCCAGCAGCGCGCCCCCGGGCGTCGCCCAGCGCCAGGCCGCCCGGACCAGGCCGTCGGTCACCGCTTCCCAGTGGGCGCGGGTGAAGCCGGTGTACGGGCTGGTCTCGCGGTCGTCGGGCGGCAGGTGCAGGCGTGGGGGTGGGGGAACGTGGGGCGGCATCGGGCACTCCCATGGTCGGAACACGGGAATGGTGATCGCTTGAAGGCAAGTCGGTCAAGAGATCGATCAGTTGGGCGGGAAGATCGCGGGCGATCGATCGAACGATCAGCGCAGCTGTGCGGCGATGTCCGCGATCGCCTCCGGCCCCACCCGGCAGCACCCGCCGATCAGCCGCGCCCCGGCCCGCCGCCAGCCCGCCACGCGGTCGGCGGAGAAGGTCGGACGCCCGTCCCACGCGTGCGCCCGTGCGTCCCAGCGCTCGCCGCTGTTCGGGTACACGACGACCGGCTTGCCGGTCACGCGGGCGGCGAGCGCGACCGCCCGGCCGGCGTCCTCGGGGGCGCAGCAGTTGACGCCGACGGCCACGATCTCCTCCGCGCCCGCCGCGAGGGCGAACGCCTCCTCCAGTGGCTGCCCGGCGCGCGTCCGCTCCCCGGCGATGGTGTACGACAGCCAGGCCGGTACGCCGAGTCCGCGCACCGCGCGGAGCAGCGCTTTCGCCTCGTCCGTGTCCGGCACGGTCTCCAGCGCCAGGACGTCCGGCCGGGCGGCGGCCAGCACCTCCAGGCGCGGGCGGTGGAAGCGCTCCAGCGCGTCGACGCCCAGCCCGTACCGCCCCCGGTACTCCGAGCCGTCGGCCAGCATCGCGCCGTACGGCCCGGCGGACGCGGCCACCCACAGCGCCCGGCCGGGGCTCCTGGCTTCCGCGCGGCGCGCGGCCTCCCGCCCCAGCTCCACGCTGAGCGCCAGGAGCTCGGCCGCCCGGTCGTGGCCGGTGCCGTGCCGCGCGAACCCCTCGAAGGTCGCCTGGTAGCTGGAGGAGATCACGACGCTCGCGCCCGCCGCGTAGTACGCCAGATGCGCCTCGACGATCGCCTCGGGCCGCTCGGCGAGCAACCGCGCCGACCACAGGTCGTCGGAGAGGTCGTACCCGGCGGCCTCCAGCTGGTTGGAGAGGCCGCCGTCCAGGACGAGGGCGGGGCCGCCGGTGAGGGCGTCGGTGAACGGGGGAGGGGCGACGGCGCTGCTCATGGGGCCGAAGCTAGCGGACCGCGCGCCGTGCGGCGTAGCGCGGGCCAAAGGCCGATCCCGGCCTGGCCGTTGACCTCGTCTGCTGCTGCCTCTACGGTTTCGCCGTTCGGTATCACAAATGATGTTCGATATATCGAATATTGAGCCGGTCATCCAGTCCGCATCCGAAGGGCGCCGTACCGCATGAGCCGCAGTGACGTACCCCTCCCCAGCCGCAGAACCGTCCTCATGAGCGCCACCCTCGCCACCGGCGCGCTCGCGGCCGTGCCCGGCGCCGCCCTGGCCGCCGTGCCGGGCCGCCCGACGGCGGCCGCCCCGTACACCAACCCCCTCGTCCGCAACCGCGCCGACCCGCACATCCACCGCCACACCGACGGCCGGTACTACTTCACCGCCACCGCACCCGAGTACGACCGGATCGTCCTGCGGCGCGCCCGCACCCTGCGCGGACTCGCCGGGGCCGAGGAGTCGGTGATCTGGAGGAGGCACACCAGCGGTGACATGGCCGCCCACATCTGGGCGCCGGAGATCCACCACATCGACGGACGCTGGTACGTCTACTTCGCCGCCGCGCCCGCCGACGACGTGTGGAAGATCCGCATGTGGGTGCTGGAGAACCCGAGCAAGGACCCCTTCCGGGGCACCTGGACCGAGAAGGGCCGGATCGTCACCGCCTGGGACACCTTCTCGCTCGACGCCACCACCTTCGTCCATCGGGGCAGCCGCTACCCCGCCTGGGCGCAGCACGAGCCCGGCACGGACAACAACACCGCGATCTTCCTGTCCCGGATGGCCGACCCGGTGACGCTGACCGGCCCTCAGGTGCGGCTGACGACACCCGAGTACGACTGGGAGTGCGTCGGCTTCAAGGTGAACGAAGGCGCCTCCGTCATCGAGCGCAACGGCCGCGTCTTCCTGACGTACTCCGCCAGCGCCACCGACAGCAACTACTGCCTGGGCCTGCTCACCGCCGACTCCCGCAGCGACCTGATGGACCCCGCGTCCTGGACCAAGTCGCCCCGGCCCGTCTTCACCAGCGACGACACCACCGGGCAGTACGGCCCCGGCCACAACTCCTTCACCGTCGCCGAGGACGGCCGCACCGACGTCCTCGTCTACCACGCCCGTCCGTACAAGGAGATCAGCGGCGACCCTCTGCACGACCCCAACCGCCACACGCGCATCCAGCGGCTCGGCTGGAAGCCCGACGGCACCCCGGACTTCGGCGTCCCGGTCGCGGACGGCCCCGCCCGCCCGGCCGCGCTGCCGAGGGAGGAAACCTGATGTTTCTTGGTGCCATGAAACGCGAGAGACGTTCCGCCCTGGTGGTCGCGGCGGCGGCCATGACCCTGCCCGTCCTCCCCGCCCTTCCCGCGCACGCGTCGGCGCCGTACGGGCAGGGCCTGGACCACTGCACCGGCACCGCGCCCGTCGTCTGCCACTTCGACGTCCCGCCCGGCACGTACGACGTCACCGTCACGCTCGGTGGGGAGACCGCCGGCGCCACCTCCGTCACCGCCGAGACGCGGCGCGCGATGCTCGCCGAGACCGCCACCGCGGCCGGTGAGCGGGTCCGCCGCACCTTCACCGTCGACGTACGCACCCCCGAGGGCGAGCCCACCGGGCCCGCCGGGACGCCGGGGCTGCAGCTGGCCTTCGGGGGCCCGGCGCCCGCCCTGTCCGCCGTCCGCGTCACCCCGGCGCCGTACGCGACCCGCCGGATCCTGCTCATCGGCGACTCGACGGTGTGCGACCAGCCCGGTGAGCCGTACGCGGGCTGGGGGCAGCGGCTGCCCGGCCTCCTCGGGCGCGGGCTCTCCGTCGCCAACCACGCCGACTCCGGCGAGAGCACCGTCACCTTCCTCGCCGACCCCGCCCTCTTCCCGGCCGCCCGACAGCGCATCCGCCCCGGAGACCTGGCGCTCATCCAGCTCGCCCACAACGACAAGCGGACCGACGCCCCGACCTACCGCGCGAACCTCACCGCGCTCGTCGACGGCGTACGCGCGCGGGGTGGGCTGCCGGTGCTCGTCACGCCCATCGTGCGCCGCTGGTTCAACGCCGACGGCACGCTCGACAACGACACGGCCCTGCTCGTCAACGGCCTCGGCGTCGATCACCCGGCGGAGATCCGCGCCCTGGCGGCCCGCCTCGGCACGCCGCTGATCGACCTGACAGCCCTCACCAAGGCGCGGGTGGAGGCGCTCGGTACGGAGGGGTCGAAGGCCCTGTACCTGACGAACGAGAAGCGCGACAACACCCACACCTCGGTGCGCGGCGCCACCGAGTACGCCGGGCTCGTCGCCGACGAGCTGGTGGCCCGGGGGCTGATCGGCTCCTGGCAGCGGCGGTGAGGCCGGTGACGCCCGCTCAGGCGCAGGCGCCGAGCGCCGCCAGGGCCGGCCACGCCGAGCCCGCGGCGAAGAGGCGGGGCCGCGCCGCCGCGCCGGGCGTCAGGAGGGCGTAGTGCAGCGGCGTGAGCGACAGGTCGCCCCACGGTTCGACGGTGTGCACGCGGGCCAGTACCTCGCCGCAGCGACCGCAGCCGATCCACGGCACGACGGCCTGGCCGGCGGCCGGGGCCGGCAGCGGCCGGGCGTCCGGGTGCTCGATCAGCCGGAGCGGCGCCTCCTCCGCGCCCGGCCGGACCGCGGCGCAGCGCAGGAGCCGGGGCGTGAGCGCCTCGCCCATGCCCCACTCCCGGGCCACCACCGCGATCTCGGCGACGGTGGCCTCGCTCACCACCACCCCGTGCGCCTGGAGACCGGCCACCAGCCGGTCGAGACCGGCCTCCTGTTCCCCGATGGCCCAGTAGTCCCTGACCTCGGTGGCCGCGGGCTCGGGCAGCAGGCCGGCGAACCGATACCAGCGAGTAACTTCATCGATCACCCGGAGAGGCTACCGGGAGGAAGGCGAAGGTGAACGGCCGAGGTCCGCCTTCTCGGCCGCTGCCCCCTGAATGGCGGGAAGTTGCTCTCTGGTGATGAGCCCCTTCACGGTGTAGCGTCGATGCCAGATGTCGTGGTTCGCAGTTCCTGCCCACGCGGAGGCGTGGGCTTCTTGCTGTGCAGTGCAGGACCAGGGCGATCACCTCCGGGTCCGCGCGGTGCGGGCCCGTCATCGACTGAGAGGCACCAGCATGGCCAGCGGAACCGTGAAGTGGTTCAACTCCGAAAAGGGCTTCGGCTTCATCGCGCAGGACGGCGGCGGTCCGGACGTCTTCGCGCACTACTCCAACATCAACGGCAACGGCTACCGTGAGCTCCAGGAAGGCCAGGCCGTCACCTTCGACATCACGCAGGGCCAGAAGGGCCCGCAGGCGGAGAACATCACCCCCGCCTGACCGCGCTGACGCGCGACGCGCGTCAAGGCCCCCGGAAGCCGGTGCTTCCGGGGGCCTTCGCGATCCCCTGACTGGGCCCCTAGGTCGTGTCGGGCAAGAGCGCCGCAGGACTCGGGATCCGTCAGGATCCGGCGCCGTGGTTCAACACCGTCGCCAGCTGCGCCCGCGAACGGACGTCGAGCTTCTGGTAGATGCGGGTCAGCCGCGCCTCGACGGTCTTCACGCTCAGATACAGCCGGGCCGCCGCCTCCTGGTTGCTCGCCCCCTCGCCGACGAGCCGCGCCAGGTTCAGCTCCGCCTCCGTGAGCCGGGACAGGGCCGCGTTCCCCGCCGGTGCCGTGCCGGGCGCCGGCTCGGCGTACGACGGGTTCTCGGCGGTCAGGCCCAGCCACGGCACCGCGCCCGCCCGCTCGAAGACGGCCGCCGCCGCGTGCAGCGCCTGCTGCGCGGCCGACCGCCTGCGCCGCCGGCGCTCCACCCGCGACAGCGCGATCAGGCAGCGCCCCTGCTCCAGGACCAGCCCGTGGGCGGCGAACCGGTCCGCCGTCTCCGCCAGCAGGGCCACCGCCTCGTCGGTCTTGCCGCCCGCCGCCAGGCACAGCGCGTACGCCCGGTCGAAGCCCAGCAACACCGTCGTACGGCCCAGACGTTCGGCGACCGGACCCACGTCGGCGAGGAGCGCCTCCGCCTCATCGCGGGCGTCGTTGGCGAGCAGCGCCTCGGCCAGCTCCTCGTGCCAGCGCAGCATCGACGGGTCCACGGCGCACTGGGCGTTCTCCGCCTCCTGCACGCGCCGCAGCGTCTCCAGGGCGCCCGCCACGTCCCCCGTGACCAGCTGGACGCGGCCGAGGGCGTACAGGCTGCGCGAGAGGAAGACGTGGTCGCCCTCCTCCTCCGACGCCCGCACGCTGCGCCGGGCGTATCCGGCGGCCCGGGCGAAGCTGCCGCCCGCCGTCTCCGCGAGGGCCAGGTGGTACCAGGCGGGCCCCGGCGACAGGCCCGCCTCCAGGGTCAGCGCGAGCGACCGGCCGGCGTGCGCGAGGGCCGCCGCGCACTGCCCGCGCCGGGCCTCCACCTGCGAGAGGGTGTTCAGCAGCTCGATGGCGTCCTCGACCGGGCCGCGCCGCTCGACCAGCGGGAGCAGGGCGTTGAGCTGGTCGCGGGCCTCGGTGAGCCGGTCGTCGAAGAGCGCGTGCCGGATCGTCAGGATCTGGGCGGCGTTGCGCACACCCAGCGGCCGGTCGGTCATCTCCAGGGCCCGCGCCTCGGCCAGGGTCCGCTCGGCGTCCGGCGAGCCGAGCGCCCGGTCCATCCGGGCCTGGACGGTCAGCGCCTTCGCGGCCGTGTGCCGGTCGTCCACCGACGCGGCGAGCGCGGCCGACTCGACGGCGGCCGCCCGCGAACGCACCGGATCGCCGTCCGCGAGCACGTACTTGACCGCCAGCCGCAGCAGCACACCCGCCCGGAGCCGCGGATCGCCGTCGGAGTCCTCCATCGCGTGCACGTACAGCTCGTCGAGGTCCGTCAGCCCCTGCCCGGCCGTGTCGAGTACGGCGAGCCGGGCGCGCACCCGGTCCGCGGGCGCCGCGTCGCGGGCCAGCAGGTCGGCGGCGGCGCGCATCGCGAGGTCGGCGCGGGCGGCGCGGGCGGCCTCCTCGGCGGCGTCCACCAGCCGGGCGATGCGCCGCTCCCCGAGGCGTACCGGTGTCGACTCGGCGGCGAGCAGCGCCAGTTCCGCGGCGAGCGCGCTGTTGCCGCGGCGGCGTGCCGTCTCCGCGGCGGCGGTCACCTCGGCGGCGAGGTCCTCGTCGGGCACGTCCGTGGCGAGCGCCCGGTGCCGTACCTCCTCGACAGGGTCGTCCACCACGCGCGCGAGCGCCGCGTGCCCGCTGCTGCGCTCGGTCCAGCAGGTGTCGTGGACCAGGGTGGAGGGCAGCAGGCCCGCCGTGAAGGCGACCGTCCCGTCCTCGGTCACCGATATCAGCCCGGCGCGCTCGGCCGCGGCCAGCTCCGCCTCGGCGGTGGGGCGGCCGGCGCGGCGGATCAGCGCCGCCGTCGGGCGCAGCGCGAGCGCGGCGAGCAGCAGGGTGGCGCGCACGTCGGGCGTGGCGGGGGCGAGCATGCGGCGCGCGAGGTCGCGGGCCCGGCCGGACAGCGGCAGCGCTTCGGCGTGGTGCACGGGTGTCCGCGCGTCGGCCAGCGACCGGCCGACGGCGAGCGCGAGACGCGGGTTGCCGCCGCTGGTGCGGTGGATGCGCCCGGCCATCCGGGACGGCAGCCGGTGGTGGACGAGGAGTTCGGCGATCTCGTCGGCCTGGAGCGGGGGCACGAGCAGGACGTCGGCCTCCGAGGGAACCCAGAGGGTGCAGGAGGCGCCGTCGGCGTACGGGTCCGGCGTCTCGACCGCGAGGACGCGCAGCGCGGGCGGGGCGAGGTGGAGGGCGAAGCGCAGCAGGTCGGCGCTCTCCGCGTCGATGCGCTGGACGTCGTCGACGACGAGGAGGACCGGTCCGCGCTCGGCCAGGGCGCGCAGGATCCGGGCGATGCCCAGGCGCAGCGCGACGGGGTCCCAACCGGTCTCGGGCGCCGTGGCCTCGCGGCACAGGACGGCGACGGCGGCGCGCTGCGGATCGGGCAGCCCGTCGAGTGCGGCCGCGGGCACGGAGGCGACGAGGGCGGCGGCCGCCGCGCCGGCCATGTCCCGGTCGGCGGGCTGCGGGGCGAGCCACAGGATCGTTTCACCACGGCAGCGGGCGGCCTGGTCGGCGGCCGCCTGGGCGACCTCGGTCTTGCCGATGCCGGCGGGGCCGGTGAGGAGCGCCCGGCCGCGGGTACGCAGGACCTGGTCCAGGCGGGTCAGCAGGTCCGCCCGGCCGACGGGCGCGGCGGACCCGGACACGGCGGACGCGCCCCGTGCGAGGGGGACGGCGGGCTCGCGCGGTGCCGTGCGCTCGCGCGACGTCGTCCGGTACGGCGTCGACCCCGCCTGCACCACGACCCTCACCGCCCCTCCGTCCCGCTTGGGAGCAGAGAATACGAACCCGGCCACCCACGTCCAGGTGTCGTGTCCGGCATGTGGACGGCGGAGCGGGGACGCGCGGTGGGGCGTGCCCGCGGCGAAGTGCCGCGAACACGCCCCTGACCAGCGGTGGAGCGGGTCATGCCGGTGGATCAGAAGGTGAGACCCCAGGAGTCGATGTAGCCGGTGTCACCCGAGGCCACGTCCTGGACGCGCAGTTTCCAGACACCGTTCGCGGCCTCGGACGAGGCGTCGACGGTGTACGACGCGAGGATGTTGTCCGCCGAGTCGTTGCTGCTGGAGTTCTTCAGGCGGTACGCGCTGCCGTCCGGGGCGACCAGGTCGATGACCAGGTCACCGCGCCAGGTGTGCTTGATGTCCACGTCCACCTTGAGGGCGGCGGGGGCGTTGCCGGTCAGGCCGGTGACGGAGATCGAGGACGTCACGGTCGCGTTGTCCGAGATCGTCACGTCGGTGGCGTTGGTGAAGTTCTTGCCGGTGCCGGGGGTGGTGCCCGTGCCGCCGGTCACGGCCTGGACGGTCTTCGCGGCGTCGGCGATGCCGGTGCCGCAGCCGCCGGAGCAGGTGCCGGGCAGCGGACGGGCGTTGCTCTTGATCGCGGTCTCGATCTCGGCCGGGGTCAGGGACGACTTGGCCGACTTGAGCAGCGCGGCGAGACCGGCGATGTGCGGGGCCGCCATCGACGTGCCCTGGTAGGGCTTGTAGTTCTCCAGCGACTGGGTCGTGGTGCCGGAGTTCAGCGTGGAGAGGATGCCGTTCTCGGGCGTGGTGATGGTGCCCGGCGTGTCGGTGGCGCGGCGGGTCTCGCCGCCCGGGGCCGACACGTCGACGGTGGTGCCGTAGTTCGAGTAGTACGAACGGTTGCCCTCGCGGCTGGTGGACGCCACGGTGATGACGTTCGCGCAGTTGGCGGGCGTGAAGCCGGACGTGTTGGCGTTGCTGTTGCCCGCCGCGACGACGACGGTCGCCCCCCGCGCGACCGCGCCGTCGATGGCGTTCTTGTAGACGGTCGGGCAGGTCGAGCTGGCGCCGCCGAGGCTCATGTTGATGACCTTGGCCGGGGTCGGGTTCACCGGGATACCCGGGACGGTGCCGCCGGAGGCCCAGGTGATCGCGTCGGCGATGTCCGAGGAGGAGCCGCCGCACTTGCCGAGCACGCGCACGTGCTGGACCTTCGCCCCGTACGCGATGCCCGCGACGCCCTTGGCGTTGTGGGTGGTCGCCGCGATGGTGCCCGCCACGTGGGTGCCGTGCCAGGAGGAGCTGCTCGCGCGGGAGCCGGTGCCGCACTCGCCGTCGGTCGCGTTCCAGTCGCCCTCGTCCTTGGCGTCGCTGTCGCGGCCGTTGCCGTCGCGGGCGTCGGCGGAGCTGGAGATGAAGTCGTAGCCGGCGACGGTGTTCGCGCTGAGGTCGCTGTGCGCGGCGTAGCCGGTGTCGATGACGGCGACGGTGACGCCGCTGCCGGTGGTGGTGTCCCAGGCGCCGGGTACGTTCATGCCGCCGGTGGGCTCGAAGAGGTCCCACTGCTTGGCGTACTCGGTGTCGTTGGGGGTGACCGCCATCGCGTAGGCGCGGATGTCGGGCTCGACGGACGCGACGGCCGGGTCGGCGCGGAAGGCGGCCATGACCTCGGAGACGTCCTGCTGCGACGCCGCCTCCTTGCCGAGGTCGACGAGCGCGGCGCCGCTCGCGAGGCGGCGCTCGAAGGAGAGGTCCTCGCCGGTCTTGGCCGCCTTCTCGGCGGCGTCGCCCTTGGCGGCGCTGTTGGACGTGGCCTCGGCGGTGCGGGACTTGTAGGTCACGATGACCTTCTCGACCGGCGCGCTGGGCAGCGTGACCCCGGCGGCGGGCCGGGGGGCGGGCTGGGGGGTGGCCTCTGCGGCGAGTGCCACCGACGAGGTGGCGGCCACGCCGATGATCGTGGCGCTCGCGGCCACGACGGATATGAGTCTCCGCCTGGAACCGTTCAAGGTGTTCCCTTTCAGGGCGGCCCCGGCGACTCCCGGAGCAGCTGACGGTGCAGAGCGCGCGGGCGGGCGGCGCTGCGGGTCCGCGGTGCACCATGGGGGCAGTGCTCCGTGGTCCCGGGCTGGGTGGGCCCATGCGCCGCCGCCGGCGCGACCGGTGGTGCTCAGGGGTTACATGCACCTGACATACGAGGTCAGGGAATGAGAACCGCCGGTGAGGCAGACAGTAGGGAAACCCGAGGTGAACCCGATATGGGGGAAACCCTTGTCCTCCCCGCCGGGGGTAGGGGGAGCCCTCACCGGGCCCCTCCCCGGGCCCCTCGCGCCGGGACTTTGGCCGCCACCGCTGCCCGCCCTCGGGCGACCGCGAGCGGCTTGCCCGCTCTGTCTGCCCCTGCCGTCCGGAAAACGGAGAATGCCTCCGGTAAGGTTCGTTGCATGCCCGTGACCGCTCCGCGCGGTCGGTTGCCGTTCACGAAGTTCAGGAGTGGTCCTATGCCGGTTGTCGCCACCTATGCCCGCGTGTACGTCGACGACCTGGACACGGCACTGCCGACCTTCCAGGCCCTGACCGGCACCGAGCCGGAGCTGCGCTTCGCGTACCGGGGCGTCGAGTTGGCGGCCGTCGGCGGCTACCTGCTCGTGGCGGGCACGGCGGAGGAGCTGGCTCCGTTCCGCGATGTGCAGGCCACCACCATCGTCGAGGACCTCGACGAGATCCTGGCGCTGGTCGCGGACGAAGGCAGCCGGATACTCGACGGGCCCAACGAGGTGCCGACCGGGCGGAACCTGACCGTGCTGCACCCCGGCGGCGCGGTGATCGAGTACGTCGCCTTCGACGCCGCCAAGGTCCCCGCACCGCCTGGGCGGTAGCGGTGGGCGGGCGGTCCGCTCAGGGCGTCGCCGCCCCTTCCACCAGCGCGGTCAGGTCGGCCAGCGCCTCGGAGGCGAGGACGGGGGAGAGGTCGCCCAGGCGCAGCCGACTGTCCCGCGGGGGCGAGAAGTCCCCGGGGCGGTCGTGCAGCCAGACGGCGTCGAGCGGCTGCTCGGGGAAGACGTCGACGGCGCCGACGGCTATCCCGTCGCGGGGGTTGACGACCAGATACCGGTCCGGGCCGACTCCCTTGGTCAGCCAGCACTCCACCCCGGCGTCCTGGGGCTCCCCGCGCCGCCAGCCGCGCCGCTCCAGGCCCAGCAGGCCTCCGGTGGGCACGGTGATGCCCTCGAAGCGGGGGAGCCGCCACCCCGCCGCCTCCTCCTCGGTGAACCGGTACACGGGCCGCTCCAGCTGCGGGAACGGCTGAACGGTCCCGTGCCCGGCGAACACCGCGCGCCACGCCGCCAGTTCACCCTCCACCTCCAGCGGATGGGCCGGCCGTACGGAGGCGCCCGCGGGCAGCTGGCGGCGCCGGCCGGTCACGTCCGTGCACGCCCGGTCCCCGTCCGCGGACACCCGGAACGACCACACCGCGTCCCCGTGCTCGGCAAGCCACACCAGGCCCCGCGCCAGGTGGCGGAGGAGCGGGTGACCGAGGATCAGGTCACGGAACTCCTCCGCCGACCAGGTCCGGCCCGCCACCATGGCCGCCTCCAGCCGCCGCACCTGGTCCGCGGCGACGGTCCGCACCTCCTTCTTCAGGGCCGTGAACCGCGCGCGCTCCACCGACGCCCGTTCCGGGTCGTCCTGCCGGCCCGGCTTCGGCAGGTTCTTCAGCCGCTTGCCGGTCCCGTCCAGAACGTACGGCCGCAACCGCTCGTCGAAGCCGACCGTGAAGCGCCGCGCGCCGTAGTCCACGACCGTGCCGCCCGTCGCGTCCAGCCCCGCGTCGGGCACCAGCCGGTCGCCCAGCTGCTCGGCGGTGAGCCCGAGCCCCCGTGCCACCGCCGCGATCCTCTCCTGCGCCCGCGCCTTCAGCGCCTTGAACCGCACGCGCTGCGCGATGCGGTGAAGCTGTGTCAGCGCCTCATCGGTACCGATCGCGGCCAGCACGTCGAGCCCTTCCACCGCACGGTGGTGCGCTCCCTCACCCGGCCAGGCCCGCACCACCGGAGCCAGCCGCCGTACGGTCTCGTCGTCCCCCAGCAGCCCCAGGGCGTGCAGCGCCCAACCGTCCTCGGCGGGCATCCCCGCCGACCGCCACCGCTCGAACAGCTCCCACCCGAAGGCGGCGAGCGAGCCGCGGTCGCACACCTCCCGCACCACCGGCACCCCCGGGTAGACCTCGCCCGGCCGGGACATCGCCAGCATGGTCAGCGCGTGCCGCACCGACTCGGCGGGCAGCGCGCTGCCTCCGCCGCGCAGCAGGACCTGCGGCAGCACGACGGGATCGGCCCACTCGGGGAGCACGGGCAGCGTGGCGGGCAGGGCGGCCCGCAGCGGATCGGCGACCGGCGCCAGCTCCGCCCGGACGACCTCGGCGACCTCCTCGCCGTACCGCTCGGCCGCCGCGCCGCACACCGGCTCGACCCCGTGCGCCGACCCGATGAGCCGCAGGGCGTACGCGGCATGGCGCCGCACGGGCCCCGGAGCTCCCACCGCGTCCGGCACCAGGAGGGCGACCGCCGCCAGGCCGTGCCGCGCGAACCACGCACGCGCCACCTCGCTCGCCTTCTTGAGCCGCACCGTCCACTCGGCCATCAGCCGGGCCGTCCCGGCGTCGCGGAACGGCAGCAGCAGCGCCCCCAGCGTGGCCGGGTGGCGCACGGCTGCCCGCGTCAGCACCGGCAGCGCGTCCGTCCCGTACCGCGCGGCGACCGGGCGCAGGGTGTTCTCGCCCTCCCAGTAGTCGTCCGGCGCCCACTCGGCGAGCAGCGGACGCATGACCTCATCCGAACCCCGGAGGAAGAGCTGCGCCGACGACAGGTCCTCCAGCCCGTAGCGGCGCAGCGCCTCCACGTCGACAGCCATCCCATCGGAGCCGGGGTCCGCGGGGTGGAGGTACGGCGACCGGGCGGCCGCCCACGCCTCCCGCTCACCCGGCAGCCACTCCACGACCGGTGCGGCGTCGGCGCTCAGCCCGGTGACGACCTTGTCCGCAGCCGCAGCCGCATCCGCAGCCGTGTCGGCCTCCGCGTCCGCCCCCGGCCGGGTCGGCCACGGCGGGCTCGTCAGCAGCGCGGGCAGCTCCTCGGCCGGTGCGTCGGGCACCTTCTCCGGCCGCTCCAGGAACGGCCGGACAGCCGCCGCGTCCGCCTCGTCGAACGTGGCCAGAGCAGCCTGCGCGAGCTCCCGATGGGCACCGATGTGCTCGCCCAGCAGCCGTCGCGCCTCCTCGGCGCCCCCGCCCGCGCCCCGCGATGCCTCGGCCAGTGCACGCAGCGTCGTCACCGGCCGGCGCTCCATCGCCCGCAGCAGCGAGGGCCGCACCCGCTTGTCGCTTGCCCGGGCCAGCAGCGCCCACAGCGCCGCGTCACCCGGCAGCTCGACCAGCGCGGCCGCCGCCGCCCGCACACTCGCGGCGGAGGCGTACGCACGGTCGAAGACCTCCGCCACCAGCGGGGCCGCGGCCGGGCCCAGACCCTCGGCCACGGTCGCGATCGTAGAGAGGGGCCAGTCGATGTCCGCCTTCCCGCCCAGCCGGTCGACCTGCTCCGGCGCGTGCAGCGAGCAGAAGAGCATCGACCGCAGGTACTGGTCGCGGAAGACGAGCGCACCGGGCTCGGCACAGCATGAGGCGACCCAGCCGGTTTCGGACGGCACGAGGTACGACACCGCGATCCGCCGCCGCTCACCGTCCCGCGCGTCCGCCAGGGCGGCCACCGCCGCCCGGTAGGTCTCCTCGTCGGCCGCCGCCAGCAGGATCCTGACGCGGTCGGCGAGCGGCCGGCGCTGCTCGGTGAGATAGGGGATGTGCGTCGCGGGATCCAGCGCGGTGACGGCCGGATCCGACCGCGTGCCGCCCGACTGCATCCACACCGCCTCGATGTCGAACAGCTCCACCGCGGCCCGGGCCGCGAACGGCAGCCCGTGCGCCGCGGCCCAGACGTCCGCCCACGCGGCGGCCGTCGGCGGCGGCACCGCGACCATCGCGCCGACGGCCGCCGCGCCGAGCGGCGAGGGCCCGCTGCCGTCCAGCTGCGCCCGCGCCGCCGCCACCAGCCGTGCGTCGCTGCCGGGGGCCGCGAGGAACTCCTCGATCCAGTCCTTGTCCTGCGCGAGGCGCGTCTCGAGCAGAGCCGCCGCTTCCTTGTCCGGCCTGCCCGGCGCTCTCCGTACGCCGCCACGCCTCGGATGCAGCTTGCGCCGCCACGCCGCGGGCAGGGCGAACGACTGCTCCGACTCCCCGGCCGCCAGGTCCGGCAACGCGTCACGGCGCACAGGCCCTCCCCGTTTCCCCTCCGCGGCTTTCCACCGCGTCGATCACTGGAAACGACCGTAGCGCGCACCACTGACAACGCCCCCGACCAGGCGTTTTCAGAGCCGGGACTCGACCCCCGGCCCAGCCCACGACGGCGCGATGCCGGTGAGCTGGCAGACCATCAGGTACAGCGGGATCGGCGGCGTGTACGGCGAGGTGCTGTCCGGCCGGTGGATCAGCCGGGGCCGGCGGTCCGGGACGCAGGCGTCGGCGGCGTAACAGGCGGGCAGCGGCCACCGCAGCTCCGCGTCCGAGCCGGCCGGGACGATCCACCACCACCAGTCGGTGTCCGCGAACACACAGCCGTTGCCGGGCAGCCGGGACAGCAGCCGGAACCCGTGCCGCGCCGGTACGCCCACCGCGTCGCAGCCCAGCGTGGCCGGCAGCGACGGCGGCAGGGTCAGCCGCACCTGGTCACGGGACGCGTCCGGCCGGCCGTGGCGGCCACGCGCGGCGAGCAGCGTGGCCATCGACCTCAGCATGGCCCCGCCATGCCGAAAGCCCCGGCTGCACCGAGAGCCTCGGCTGCACCGAGAGCCTCGGGGCGGGCGAGGGCCAGCTCCGCCCACACCACGCGCCCGGCGCCGTGCCGGGCGTCGTGCGCGCCCCACGCGCCGCACACCGCCTCCACGAGCAGCAGCCCCCGCCCCCGCTCCTCGGCGTCGACGTGCCGCAGCCGCGGCTCGGCGGCCGGACAGCCCTCGTCCTGAACCGCTATGCGCAACCGGTCGCGCCGGTCGCGCAGTTCGCACACGACCCGGCCGCTCGCCGTGTGCACCACGGCGTTGGTGAAGAGCTCCGAGACGACGAGCGCGACCGTGTCGCGCACCTCCCGCCCGACGAGCCACCGCTCGAGCCGGTCGTCGGCGAGACGTCTCGCCCTGGCCACCGACTCGGCGCGCGCGGGCAGTTCGAAGCTGAAGCGACGGACGTCGGAACCGGTATCGGAAGGGGAAGAGGAAGGGGAATCGGCAACGGGTCGCGGTCCGGCGGGCGCGGTCCACGGTCGCGGAGCGGCCATGACAGGGGGCATCGGCGCATTACCAGGGACCACGACCGCTTCCTCACGTGGGGCGGCAGTGCGCACGTTGCCTCTCCCGGAGCGGAGTGCGGGCTGCCGCGTGAACTGGTTCACCGGAATACTTTCCTCCCGACTCCGACACTTGGCAAGTGGCACTCTGAAAATTGCAGAGTGAGCTGTTCTGTCTGACCGTCACATGGCACACTCGTCGAAACAGCGCGTGGGGAGGTCTGAAGTGAGCGAGCCGCGGTCCGCCCCCACCGTGGGACAGGTCGTTCTCGGCAAGCGCCTGCAGGAACTGCGGGAGCGCGCGGGGCTGAAGCGCGAGGAAGCCGCCAAGGTGCTCCGCGTGGCCCCGGCGACGATCCGCCGCATGGAGACGGCGGAAGTCTCGCTGAAGATCCCGTACGTCCAGCTCCTGCTGCGGGAGTACGGAGTCCCCCACGACGAGGCCGACGGTTTCGTCCGGCTGGCCGAGGAGGCCAACAAGCCGGGCTGGTGGCAGCGTTTCCACGACGTCCTGCCCAGCTGGTTCAGCATGTACGTCAGCCTGGAGGGCGCCGCCAGCCTCATCCGGGCCTACGAACCGCAGTTCATCCCCGGTCTCCTCCAGACCGAGGACTACGCCCGGGCCATCCTGCGCGGCGGAGCCGTCGGACAGGTCAGGCCGGACGACATCGAACGCCATGTGGCCCTGCGCATGGCACGGCAGTCGCTGCTCACCCGGCAGGACGCGCCGAAGTTCTGGGTGATCATGGACGAGACGGTGCTGCGCCGGCCCGTCGGCGGCAGCCCCGCCCTCATGCGCGCGCAGATCGACCGCCTGCTGGAGGCCACCGCGCTCCCCAACGTCACCCTCCAGATCGCCGAGTTCGCCACCGGGCACCACCCGGGCACGTACGGACCGTTCGTCCTCTTCCGATTCGCCATGCCGGAACTGCCCGACATGGTCTACAGCGAGTACTTGACCGGCGCGGTCTACCTCGACGCGCGCACCGAGGTGGCCTCGCACCTGGAGGTCATGGACCGCATGGCGGCGCAAGCCGCCACCGCACAACGTACGAAGGAGATCCTCCGGGACCTCCGCAAGGAGCTGTGAATGGACCGCGACCGCATATACAACGGCATGCCCGCCGCCGAGCTCGGGGCCGAGGGGTGGCACAAGCCGTGGAGCGGCGGCAACGGCGGCAACTGCGTCGAGGCCATGAAACTGGCCGACGGCAGGGTCGCCGTACGCCAGTCCGCCGATCCGGACGGCCCCGCACTCATCTACACCCACGGCGAGATCGCCGCGTTCATCCAGGGAGCCAAGGCCGGACAGGCCGACTTCCTGCTCACCTGACCAGCACCCCATCAGAACCAGCCGACCACTGGAGCGCCAGATGACCGGGCAAGAACCCGCCGCCGTACCGCCTGCCGCCGCCGTGCGCATCGACACGAGCAAGCCCCACCCGGCCCGTATGTACGACTGGTTCCTGGGCGGCAAGGACAACTACCCGGTCGACGAGGAGATGGCCAAGCAGCTCCTCACCGTCGACGCGCGCGGCAGGGACATGGCCCGGGTCAACCGCGCCTACATGCACCGCGCCACCCGGTGGCTCGCCGCCCAGGGCGTACGCCAGTACCTGGACATCGGCACCGGCATCCCGACCGAGCCCAACCTCCACCAGATCGCCCAGGAGGCCGCTCCCGAGTCGCGGATCGTCTACTGCGACAACGACCCCATCGTTCTCGCGCACGCCGAGGCGCTGCTGCGCTCCACCCCCGAGGGCGCCACCGAGTACATTCAGGCGGACGCGCGCGAGCCCGAGGTGATCCTGGAGCGGGCGGGCAAGGTCCTCGACTTCGGCCGCCCCATCGCGCTGTCGATGCTGGCCCTGCTGCACTTCGTGGACGACGAGGACGGCGCGTACGAACTGGTGCACCGGCTCGTCGAGCAGCTCCCGTCCGGCAGCTACCTGGTCCTGTCCCACGTCACCAGCGAGTTCGACCCGGAGGGCGCCGCCAAGGCCCGCGCCCTGTACCAGGCGCGGGGCCTCACCCTCCGGCCGCGCACGCGCGAGGAGTTCGCGCGGTTCTTCGACGGGCTGGAGCTCGTCGAGCCCGGGGTCTCGCTCACGGCGGAGTGGCACCCGGAGCTCGGCGAAGCGATCCCGGTCGCCGGCGACGACCCGATCCCGGGCTACGCGGGCGTCGCCCGCAAGCCGTAGCCGTACGCGGCGCCGTGGCCGTAGCGGCTATCGGGAGGCCGCCGGGGGCACCAGCGTGACGAGGAACCTCTGCGCCGCGCCGGTGTTCCCGGCCGCGTCCACCGTCCGGTACTCCACGGTGTGCGTGCCGTACTCCGGCGTGGCGTCGTCCCACGGCACCACCCGCGCGCGCCCCAGCTTTCCGTACACCAGGCCGTCGATCTCGGTCCCGCCCGGCGTGAAGCGGAACGGTGCGTCCGCGTCCGTCGGCCACCCGTAGTAGGTGTACCAACCGTCGCCGTCCACCTGGAACTGGCGCACGACGTAGCCCTCCTGGTCGTCGCGCGCGGACAGCCGCATCGTGAACGGCCCGTCGTAGACGTACTCGACGGGCCGCCCCGGCCGGTGCACCGTACGCAGCGGCTCCGACAGCTCGTACGACGCCGTCGCGGGCGTGGCATCCACCGTCCAGCGCAGCTCGCCCTCCGGGCCCGAGGTGCCCGCGATCCGGGCCGTCAGCGTGTGCGTACCGGGCCGCAGCCGCAGCGCCGACAGGTCCAGGTCCCGGTCGTTGCCCGGGTTCGCCACGGGCCGGCCGTCCAGCGACCACCGGACCGCGAGCGTCCGGTCGTCGGGGTGGGTGGTGTCGGCGTACACCACCGACCAGGCGCCGACGGGCGCGTCGGTGGTCGTATGGCCGGTGAAACGCGGCGCCACCGCCTGCGGCCGCGTGACGACCGACGTGTCCACCGTCCACGTGACCGTACGGGTCAGGGCGGACGAACCCCGCACCGCGGGGTCCCGCACGAACGGCGTCGGGTCCGTCACCGTCGCCGTCAGCGTGTGGGTGCCGCGGGCCAGGCCCAGGCGTCGGAGATCGACCGTACGGACGCCCTCCAGGCCCCGCAGCAGGCGTCCGTCCAGCCGCCAGGCCACGTCCAGCTCGCCACCGTCCGGATGCAGCGTCTCGACCCAGACCGTCCGGTCCGCGCCGAGCGGTGCCGTGTTCGGCGTGTGCCCCTGCACCAGGTTCACCTTGGACGCGATGGCCTGGACCATCACCTCGCGGCCCACCTGGTCGAAGGCGTACCCCAGGGTCTTCATCATCGAGTGCGCGCTGGGCCGCCCCACCCCCCTGGTGCTGTACAGCCCGCCCTCATGGCGGCCGATGACACCGCCCGACTCGCTCTCCTCGCCCTGCCAGCGCCACCACTTGGCCCGGCGGTCCCTCATCTCCGCCTCGGTCAGCACCGTGTGGTGCGCGGACGCCGGCTCCCCGTCCCCGTACGCACCGCCGGGGACGCCCCGCGCGTAGTAGTCGTACTCGTCCTGGAGCCTGCCTAGCGAGTGGCCGATCTCGTGCGGGGTGATCAGGGCGGACAGGGCGTTGCCGCCGGACGCGGTGGCGTACGTGCCGCCCGCGCCGCCGTAGGTGTCGCTGTTGGCGAGGGCCACGATCTGCCGGTTGGCGGCGGTCGTCCCGGGGACGAGGCCGGCGAGGGCGTTCGCCGCTTCGCCGTCCACGGTGAGCAGCCGCTGCACGCCGTTCGCGTCGCAGCCGCCCCAGAAGCCCATTCCCAGCGGCGTGTCGCGGCGCGGCGCGTCCAGCCCCGGATCGCAGTCCACGCCGGACTCGCGCGAGGGGACCTCCACCGCCCACACGTTGACGTACGAGCGGTACGACGCGAAGGGCTCGATGCTCCACAGCACCTTCAGGTGCTCGTCGACGTCCGCCCGGAACTCGGGCAGCTGCTCGGCGGTGTAGCCGTCGCCGAGCAGGACCAGGTTGAACCGCTTGTCGGCCGGACCCGTGGTCTGTACGGGCACGACGGTGGCGGATTCGGCGACGGGCGGGCTGACGGGCGGGCGCTCTCCGGCGGTGGCCGGTCCGGCGCCCACCAGCGCGGTGGCGAGAAGGGCGGCCGCGCCGGTCAGCGCGGCGGCCCGTCCGAGGCGTGGGGAAACCATGGGCACGGAGCGTACGGTGTGCCCAACCCTCCGTAAAGACAGCCCCGTTGCGCCGGAGGCCTAGGATCCGGCCAGATACGCCAGGCCCGCGTGCTCCGCCGCGTACGCGTCGAGCAGCCGCCGCGCCACCGCCACCGAGTCGACCAGCGGGTGCAGGGCGAACGCCTTCACCGCCGCCTCCCGCGACCCGCTCTCCGCCGCCGCCATCACCTCGCGCTCCACCGCCTTCACCGCGGTCACCAGGCCGACGGCGTGGTAGGGAAGCGGCGACACCGCCACCGGATGGGCGCCGTTCGCGTCGACGAGACAGGGCACCTCCACCACGGCGTCCGCGTCGAGCACCGACAGCGTCGTACGGTTGCGGACGTTCAGGATGAGGGTGGCGCGCTCGTCCCGCGCGATGGCCCGCATCAGCGCCAGCGCCACCTGCTCGTAGCCGCCCGGCTCCAGGTCCTCCGCGGCCCGCTCCCCGGCGCCCGCGGCGGCCCGGTTGGCCGCCATGTACGTCGCCTCCCGCTCGGCGAGGGTCGCGTGCCAGGCGCCCAGGGAGGGGGAGGCGTAGAACCCCGCCTGCTGCTCGCTCAGGTACGCGCCCCGGGTCCGCCCGGCGTCCCGGTAGGCCCCGACCGCCTCCCGGTTGAAGTAGTAGTAGTGCAGGTACTCGTTCGGGATCGCGCCCAGCGAGCGCAGCCACTCGGCGCCGAAGAGCCGGCCCTCCTCGAAGGAGCCCAGCGCCTCCGCGTCCGCCAGCAGCCGCGGCAGCTCGTCCCGGCCGCCGACGCGCACGCCGCGCAGCCAGCCCAGGTGGTTGAGGCCCACGTAGTCGAACCACGCCTCCGCCGGGTCGGCGCCCAGCAGCCGCGCCACGCGGCGCCCCAGGCCCACGGGCGAGTCGCAGATGCCGATCACCCGGTCGCCGAGCACCCGCGCCATGGCCTCCGTCACGAGCCCCGCCGGGTTGGTGAAGTTGATGACCCACGCGTCCGGGGCGACCGCCGCGACGCGCCGTGCGATCGCCGTCGCGACCGGCACCGTGCGCAGCCCGTACGCGATGCCGCCCGCGCCCACCGTCTCCTGGCCCAGTACGCCCTCGGCCAGGGCCACCCGCTCGTCGGCCGCCCGGCCCGCGAGGCCGCCCACGCGGATCGCCGAGAACACGAAGTCGGCGCCGCGCAGGGCCTCGTCGAGATCCGTGGTGGCGCTCACCACGGGCGCGTCCGGTGCTCCCGCCGCCTGCTCGGCCAGCACCCCGCCGATCGCCGCGAGCCGGCCCGCGTCCACGTCGTACAGCGTGACGCGCGTGACCCGCCCCGGCCCGTGGTCGCCGAGAAGCGCCCGGTACACCAGGGGCACCCGGAAACCGCCACCGCCCAGAATCGTCAGCTTCATGACCGTCACGCTACTCGGAGCGGTGGTTCGCCCCGCGCCGGCGCATGAGCGGGCGGGCCGCGCGCAGGAGAGTCAGGGCGGGAGCCGGTCAGTTCACCTGCCGGTCGTGACCGGCCCAGAAGCGCTCGCGGAGCTCCCGGCGGAGGATCTTGCCGCTGGGGTTGCGCGGCACGTGGTCGATGAACTCGTATCCGCTCGGGGACTTGTAATCGGCGATCAGCCCCTGGAGGTGGAGTTTCAG
This sequence comes from Streptomyces sp. NPDC003036, assembly GCF_040611175.1. NCBI lineage: Bacteria > Bacillati > Actinomycetota > Actinomycetes > Kitasatosporales > Streptomycetaceae > Streptomyces > Streptomyces sp. NPDC003036. Next base: position 94,721 of record NZ_JBEXNO010000012.1, read on the forward strand.
CTCCCGGGGCTTCACCGCCCTTCCCGGACGCAGCACGACGAAGGCGCGGACGGCCTCGCCCCAGCGCTCGTCCGGGACGCCGATGACGGCCGCCTCGGCCACCGCCGGGTGCGTGCAGAGCGCGTTCTCCACCTCCGCCGGGTAGACGTTCTCCCCGGCGACGATGACGGTGTCCTTGATGCGGTCGCAGACGTAGACGTACCCGTCCTCGTCGACGTAACCGGCGTCACCGGTGTGCAGCCAGCCGTCGGCGAGGGTCTCGTCGGTCGCCTCCTTCATGCCCCAGTACCCGACCATCACGGCGGGCGTCCTCAGGCATATCTCGCCGATCTCGCCCGGCCCCAGCGCGGCCCCGCCCTCGCCGGCGATCATCACCTCGACACCGGGGTACGGGCGCCCGGCCGAGCGCAGCCGGGTGCTGCCGGGCACATGGTCGGCCGGCGGCAGGCACAGGGCGGTGTTGCCGCTCTCGGTGAGCCCGTACAGCTGGCCCACCTCGCAGCGGAAGACCTCGACGCACTGGAGCATCAGCGTCTCGGAGATCGGCGAGCCGCCGTAGGTGACCTTGCGCAGCGAGGCGAAGTCGGCGGGTCCCACGCCCGCTTCGGACAGCATCATCTGGAGCATGGCGGGGACGGCGCAGGTGGTGGTGACGCCGTGCTCGCGGATCAGGCGTACGGCGTCGTGCGCGGCGAACATCCGCATGGCCACGCTCGTCACGCCGGCGTTGAAGGCCTGCATGGCCCACCAGATGCCGGCGACGTGGAAGCCGGGGATGCTGATCAGGCTGACGTCGTCGGGCCGCCAGTCGATCCAGTCGAGACCGTGCTCGGCGAGCAGGTCGCGGATGGCGAAGAAGCTGCGGTGGGCGAGAACGACGCCCTTCGGCAGCCCGGTGGTGCCGCTGGTGTAGATCTGCGCGATCGGGTCGTCCGGGGTGGCGGTGTGCGTGTCCAGGTCGTCCTCCGGCTGACCGGCCTTCCAGGCGCGGAAGCCGGCGCCGCGCTCCTCGGGGCCGTCGAGGGCCACCAGGGTGGGGCGGGCGGGCAGTTCGCCGCTGATCCGGTCGGCCGCGTCCGCGTACTCGCGCTCCACGAAGAGCAGTCCGGCGCCCGAGTCGCGCAGGATGTGCTCGACCTCGGGGGCGGTGAGTCGCCAGTTGATCGGGACGAGCACGGCGCCCGTCTTGGCGCAGGCGAAGAAGACCTCGTAGTAGTCCTCGGACTCCTTGCCGAGGTAGGCGACGCGCGAGCCCGGGCCGGCGCCGGCGTCGAGCAGCGCGCGGGCCGACCGGTTGCTCTCGCGGTGCAGCCGTTCGTACGTGACCTCCCGCCCCTCGCAGATCAGGGCGACGCGCTCCGGATGGCGGGCGGCGTGGAACGCCACCGTGTCGGCGGCGGTCCTGAGGTGCGGATAGTGCATGCGCGTGTCCAATCCTTGGGGGCCTTAGGGAGCCTTAGGGGGTCAGTCCCAGGCGTGGTGGTCGGGCCAGTGGCGACGGCCGGTCAGGTACGGGCCGGGCAACCGGAGCAGCGGCGGGCGCGGCGCGTCCGGCGGCCACAGCGCGGCGAGGTCGGGCGCCTCACCGGCGAGGTACCGCGCGGCGGCAGCGGCGAGCCCACAGGGGCCGCGGGCCGGTGCGGCGGCTTCGCCGTCGGCCGCCCGGGCCAGGGCGGCGAGCAGTCCGGCGCGGTCGTGGACCACGGAGGCGTACCGGACCGCGCGGTGGTCGCGCCCCTCGGCGAGGGTGCGGCAGACGGCGGCCGGGGTCCACTCCGCGGTGTCCCGCAGGCGCCGGTGGAGGCGGGCGGCCGTGCCGGCGAGGGCCGCCGGGTTGTGCGCGGACACCAGGAGCAGCCAGGGGCCGGGGCCCTCCGCCGGACCGTCGCCCCGGCCGTGCTCAGGGTGCGCGGCGGGCCGCTCCGGGACGCTCTCCAGGATCACGTGCGCGTTGGTCCCGGAGAACCCGAAGCCGCTGACGCCCGCCCGCCGCCGGCCCACCGCGGGCCAGGGCAGCGGCTTGGCGGCGAGCCTCAGGGCGGTGCGCCCCCACGGGATCTCCGGGTCGGCCTCGTCCTCGCCCGGCTGCGGCGGGATCTCCGCGTGGGCGAGCGCGAGCACCGTCTTCATCAGGCCCGGTGCGCCGGACGCGGTCTCCAGGTAGCCGATGTTGGCCTTGCACGAACCGATGTGAAGCGGCGGCGCGTCGGGGGAGTCGCGCCGGTACGCCTCGGCCAGCGACTCCGCCTCGATCTGGCCGCCCAGCCGGGAGCCGTTGGCCTGGGCCTCCACGTACTGGACGTCGGCCGGATCCACGTCCGCGTCGCGCAGCGCCCGTTCGACGACCGCCTTCTGGCCGCGCGCGGAGGCCACCGACAGGCCGGGCCGGTCCCCCTGCGCGTGGACGGCGCTGCCGCGGACCAGCGCGTACGGCAGGTCGCCCGCCGCGACCGCGTCCGCGTACCGCTCCAGCACCACCACTCCGCAGCCCTCGCCGCGCACGTGCCCGTCGGCCCGCGCGGTGAAGGGGCGGCTGCGGCCCGTCGGGGAGAGCATCCCGGCCCGGTCGAGGATGCCGGAACTGAACGGCGACAGCAGCACGTTGCAGGTGCCGACGAGCGCGACGTCGCACTCGCGCGCTCGCAGCGCCCGCACCGCCAGGTGCAGCGCGGTCAGCATCGAGGAGGACGCGGTGTCGACGGTGATCGCGGGCCCGTTCAGCCCGAGGGACAGGGCGATCCGCCCGGAGAACGCGCTCGGCGAACTGCCGGTGCTCATGTGCGCCGACAGGCCCGTCTCCGGCACCCCGCCGCGCAGCCAGGCGTACGGGTACTCGACGGGACCGCCGACCGCGAAGACGCCGACGTCGCGCCCGCGCAGCCGCTCCCGGGACAGGTTGGCGTCGGCGAGGGCCTGCGCCGCGACCTCCAGGAGGAGCCGCTGCTGCGGGTCCATGTGCCGGGCCTCCTGCTCGGGGATGCCGAAGTACTCGGCGTCGAACAGGTCCACGTCCGCCAGGTACGCGCCCTGGCACAACCGGTCGGCCAGCGGCGCCAGGTCGGGGGCGGCGACGTTCCAGCGGGGCCGCCCGAGGCTGTCGACGGGTATGCCGGCGTCCTCGGTGGCGAGGACCCGCCCCTCACGGAGCGCGGTCCACAGGGCGTGCGGGTCGTCGAGACCGCCGGGCAGCCGGCAGCCCATGCCGACCACGGCGATGGGCTGGGTCCGCTCGTGGTGCCGGCGTGCCAGCATCACCATGAGCTGCTTCTTCGACAGCGCTTCCAACTGGTCGATGTAGCTCGTCATCCTGTGCCCCCGTCCACTCGTGCGCCCCCGTTCATCCGAGCAGCTCGCGCAGTGCCGCGAGTTCCTCGTCGGCCTCGTCGTCGCTGAGCTCGCCGACGCCGTCGCCGGTGGTCCGGGCGGCGGTGGCGGCCGGAAGACCGGTGTCCGCACCCTGGTCCGGGACGAGCTGCTCGTCGATGAACGCGGCCAGGGACCGGACGTCGGGGTGGTCGAAGAGCGTGGAGGCCGGCAGCGGGATGCCGAGCGCCGCCTCCAGGGCGTTCTTGAGCTCCACCGAGCCGAGCGAGTCGAGCCCGAGGTCGACGAACCGGGCGTCGAGGTCGACGTCCTCGGGGGTGTCGTACCGCAGCACGTCGGCGATCCGGGCGCGCAGCAGCTCGCGCAGCGCGGCCTCCCGGTCGGCCTTGGGCCGGGCGAGGAGCGCGTCCAGATCGAGTGCGGTCGGCGCGGGCTGCGTACCGTCACCCGAACGCACCTCCTTGAAGAGGGCGTGGGCGAAGGGCTGGGCGGCGGTGTAGGCGTCCCAGTCGAACGCGCCGACGACGGTCTGGGCGTACGGCCGGGCGAGCACGGTGAACAGCGCGCGCAGCGCGGCGCCGGGCTTGACGAACTTCAGGCCCTTGGCCTCGATGCCGTCGATCTGCCGCTCCGTGAGGGAGGCGGCCATGCCGATCTCGGCCCACGGACCCCAGTTGACGCTGAGGCCGGGCAGCCCGGCCGCCGCCCGCCACTGCATGAGGACGTCCATGTAGGCGTTCGCGGCGGCGTAGTTGGCCTGTCCGGCGGCCCCGAGGACGGAGGCGATCGACGAGTAGCCGACGAAGAAGCGGACGCCGGGGAGGTTCGCGACGGCCCGGTGCAGCAGGTACGTGCCGTGGACCTTCGCCCGCAGCACGGCGTCCATGCTCTCCCACGTCTGGGCCGCGATCGGCGCGTCGGCGAGGACGCCCGCCGCGTGCAGCACGCCCCCCAGCGGGGCGTCGCCCGCGGCGAGCGCGCCCACGATCCGCCCGACGTCGGCGGCGTCGGCGATGTCGCCCTGGTGGACGGTCACCTCCACGCCCTCGCCGAGCCACGCGGCGAGCTCGGCGGTCTCCGCCGGATCGACGGCCCGGCGGCTGACGAGCGCGATGTGCCGGGCGCCCTGCTGGACCAGCTTGCGGGCGGAGGCCCGGCCCAGCGCGCCGAGGCCGCCGGTGATCAGGTACGTCTCGCCCGCGTCGAGCCGGACCGGCTGCGCGGGCCGGTCGAGCGGATCGCGGAACTCGATGACGATCTTGCCGATGTTGGCGCCCCGGCTGAGGACGCCGAAGGCCTCCTCGACCTCGTCGAGCGCGTAGCCGACGGTCGGCAGGGCGGTGAGCCGGCCGGCCTCGATGTGCTCGGCGACCTCGCGCAGGATGGCGTGGTTGAGGCGGTCGAGCGCGTCGGCGGGCAGTTCGCCGAGGTCGAAGTTGTGGTACGCCACGTCGGGCCGCTCGGCCCGCATCTCCTCGGGCGTCCAGACGCCGATCTTGCCGAGCTCGACGAAGCGCCCGCCCGGGGCGAGGCAGCGCAGCCCGGCCGGGATGTAGTCCTTGTTGAGGCTGTTGAGGACGATGTCGACGCCCCGGCCGCCGGTGGCGGCGAGCACCTCGTCCGCGAAGTCCAGCGTGCGGGAGTTCATCACGTGCTCGACGCCCTGGGCACGCAGCAGCGGCCACTTGCGGGGGCTGGCGGTGGCGTACACCTCGGCCCCGGCGAGCCGGGCGAGTCGGACGGCCGCCTGCCCGACGCCGCCCGCGGCGGCGTGGATCAGGACCCGGTCGCCGGGCTTCATCCCGGCGAGGCCGTGCAGGGCGTGGTGGGCGGTGACGTACGCGGCGGGCAGGCCCGCCGCCTCGGTGAAGCCCAGGCCGGCGGGCTTGCGCACGACGACCGTGGAGGGGACGGTGACCCGGCGGCGCATGCAGCCGATCCGGCTGAGCACCACCTCGTCGCCGGGCGCGAAGGCGGCCTCGGGCCCGGCCGCGACGACGGTGCCGGAGGCCTCGAAGCCGAGCGGCAGCGGCTCGTACGGAACGCCCTGGTCGAGGGCGTGCCGGCGGAGCATGCCCAGCGCGTTCAGGACGTCCTTGAAGTTGAGCCCGGCGGCGTGGACCTGGACGGTGACCTCGTCGCCGGTGGGCGCGCGGTCCTCGACGGGTACCGGCCGCACGGCGGAGAACCGGCCGTACTCGGTGACCGTCAGCTCGGCGTTCGCGTCGTCGGCTGGGCCCGCGGGCGGGGAGAGCCGCTTCACGTGGCGGATGCCGGAGCGGTAGGCGATCTGGTGCTCGCCGCCCGCCGTGTCACCGGCGAGCCACTCGTTGACGAGGGGCTGGAGCCCGGACCCGTCGAGGTCGATCAGAACGGTCCGCAGCGCGGGGTACTCGTTCAGCAGTACGGCGCCGAAGCCCCACAGCGAGGCGGCGCCGAGGGCGTCCGGGCGCAGGGTGCCGGCCACGTCGCCGGGCAGCCACTGCGCCCGCTCGGTGACCAGCTGGATCCGCAGGTCCCGGCCGGTGCCGTGCTCCTCGACGGCGGCCACCAGGGCGAGCAGGTCCCGGTAGTTGCGCTCCGTCTCGGCGCGCAGCCGGCCGTCGCCGTCGAGCCCCGGCTCCGGGGTCCAGAACCAGCACAGGTCCGTGACGGCGGGATCGCCGGCGAGCAGCCGGGCCGCCGCCGCGGCGTCCGGCGCGTGCAGGGCCTCGCTCCCGGTCCCCGCGAGCAGCTCCGGCAGCTCGGCGGGCAGGGCCGCGCCGGCCCGGACGACGAGCACCCGGCGGCCCTCGCCGCCGGTCCGGGCGGCGGGCAGCGAGCGCTTGACCCAGCGCGGCCGCAGGAGCATCCGCTCGGCCGGGTCGGCGGGTGCGTCCGCGACCCGCTTGAGCCGCACGCCCTGCACGACGAAGACCGGACGGGCGCCCTCCAGGGCGACGATGTCGGCGGCGAGTTCCCCGGCCCGCGCGTCCAGGTCGACGCGGATGAGGATCCGGAGGTCGCCCTTGGGGCGCTTGAGCAGCTCCACGCGGTCGAACCCGACAGGCAGGTAGGTGCCGTCCAGGTCGACGGCGGCGCCGAGCGTCTGCATCGCGCAGTCGAGCAGCGAGGCACGCAGGTGCTCGACGGCCGGGGTGTCGAGGCCGCGCAGCTCACCGGTGGCGAGGCCGCCGGCGTACCGCTCGACGCCGAGGACGCGGCGGAACTCGGGGCCGTACGGCAGGCCGAGGTCGGCGTAGCGCTCGTACAGGTCCTCGCCGCGGTGCCGGGCCTCGGGGGCGCCGGGGTCGGCGGTCGCCTCGCGCAGCCGGTCGACGACCTCGGCGAGGGCGGCGGGTCCGGCGGGTGCGGCGCCGAGGGTCGCGGTGGCGTGGACGCGTTCGATGGCGCCGTCGCGGCCCTCGACCCGGCTGGCGATCTCGACGGCGGCGGGCCCCTCGGGGCCGGCCTCGGCGCGCAGCCGGACGCGGACCTCGACCGGTTCGCCGTCGCGCAGGAACAGCGGTTCGTGGATGCGCAGGTCCTCCACCAGCCGGGCGGTCTCCCCGTGCACCGCGTCCTGGAGGGCGAGGACCATCTCGACGTAACCCGCGCCGGGGAAGACGGGCCGGCCCATGACGACGTGGTCGGCGAGGTAGGCCGGGGCGTCGGGGGCGAGCAGCGTGCCGAACTCCCGGACCCCCGCCGCGCGCCGCGCCTCGTCGGTGATCTCCCGGCCCAGCAGCGGATGGTGCGCCGGTCCGCCGGTGCGGCCGGCGAGGGGCGCGCGGGCGACCCGGGCCGAGGGCAGCGGGTAGCGCTTCTTCGCGAAGACGTAGCCCGGCAGCGGGACGTGCCGCCCGCCGCGGCCCGCGTGGTAACCGGTCCAGGAGACGGCGAGCCCGGCCTCGTACACCCGGGCCAGCGCGGTGTGGATCGTGGTGGCGTCGGCATCGGACCGGGACATGCTGGAGACCCACACGTGGGCGCCCGGGTCGCCGGTCTGCCGGCCCATGTTGGTGAGTGCGGCGGACGGGCCGACCTCGACGAAGACCTGCGGTCCGCGGGCCTGGACGCGCCGCATGCCGGCGGCGAAGTCGACCGGCTCGGCGATGTGCCGGACCCAGTAGTCGGGCGTGCCCACCTCGGCGAGGGTCGCGACCTCGCCGGTCAGGTTCGACACGAAGCTGATGCGCGGCTCGTGGAAGGCGATGTCCGCCACGGCCTCCCGGAAGGCGTCGAACACCTCCGCCATCAGCGGCGAGTGGAAGGCGTGCGACACGGGCAGCTCCCGCGTCCGCACCCCCCGCTCCCGGAGTGTGGCGACGAGCTCGGCGAGCGAGTCCCGCCCGCCGGAGACCACGCACTGGAGCGGGGAGTTCAGCGCGCCGAGCCCGACGTCGGCGTACCCCTCCAGGAGCGGGGCGACCTCCTCGGCCGGGGCGAAGACGGCGGCCATGCCGCCGGGCGCCGTGACCGACTGCATGAGCCGGGCGCGTACGGACACCAGGCGGACCGCGTCCTCCAGCGAGAACAGGCCGGCGACGGCGGCCGCGGCGATCTCGCCCACGCTGTGCCCGAGCAGCACGCCGGGCCGGACGCCCCAGGACATCCACAGCCGCGCGGTGGCGTATTCCAGGGAGAACAGCGCGGGCTGCGTGTAGAGGGTGCGGCCCAGGTCCTGCTCGCTGCCGGGCGCCTCGCCGAACATGATCTCCTTGACGGAGCGGCCGAGATGCTCGGCGAACAGCCGGTCGCACGCGTCGAGGCGGCGGCGGAACTCGGGGTGGCGCTCGTACAGGTCGCGGCCCATCCCGACGTACTGGGCACCCTGCCCGGAGAAGAGGAACGCGGCGTCGGTGTACCGGCGTTCGGCCGCGTCCTGCGTCGCGGAGCCCGCGAGGTGCCGGTCGAGCAGCCGCTCCAGGTCCGCGCGGCCGGCGACCGGTCCGGCGAGGCGGGCCGGCAGGTGGGAGCGACCGGTGTTGGAGGTGAAGCACAGGTCGGCGACGGCGACGCCGGGGTGCGCGTCCAGGAAGCGGCGATACGCCTCGGCCTGGGCCCGCAGCCCGGCACGGTCCTTGGCGGAGAGGGTGAAGACGGCGGTGCCGTCGTCGGGCGCGGCCGGCCGCTCCGGCACCGGCGGCGCCTGCTCCAGTACGACGGAGGCGATGGTGCCGGCGAAGCCGAAGGAGTTGACCAGGGCGCGCCGGGGCCCGGCGGCCGGCCAGGCGCGCAGCTCGGTGGGGACGGCCACCCGGTAGCGGTCCCAGGGGATGTGGCGGGACGGCGTCTGCAGGTTGATGTGCGGGTAGACCACGCCCTCCTGGAGCTGGCGGATCACCTTGGCGACGCCACCGACGCCGGCCGCGGCCTCCATGTGGCCGATGTTGGTCTTGACCGAGCCGACGAGGAGGGGGTCCTCGCCGGTGCGGGAGCCGGCGAAGACGCTGTTGATGGACCCCATCTCGATGGGGTCGCCCAGCGAGGTGCCGGTGCCGTGCGCCTCGACGTACTGGATGTCGCCGGGCTCCAGGTTGGCGGCCGCGAGCGCGTCGCGCATCAGGGCGATCTGGGCGGTGCCGTTCGGCACGGTCAGGCCGCCGCTCTCACCGTCCTGGCGCACGGAGGAGCCCCGGATCAGCGCGAGGACGGTGTCGCCGTCGCGGCGGGCGTCGGAGAGCCGCTTGAGCACGAGCATGCCGGCGCCCTCGCTGCGGCTGTAGCCGTCGGCGGAGTCGTCGAAGGTCTTGCAGCGGCCGTCGGGCGACAGCATGCCGGCGCGCGAGTAGACGATGTGGTTGCGCGGGTGGTGGTTGACGTTCACCCCGCCGGCCAGGGCGATGTCGCACTCGCGGCGGCGCAGGCCCTGGGCCGCGAGGTGCAGGGCGACGAGCGAGGCGGAGCAGGCCGTGTCGACGCTCAGGCAGGGGCCGCGCCATCCGAGGAAGTACGACAGGCGCCCGGCCGCGGCGCTGTGCGCCGTACCGGCGGCGACGTGGGCGTCGAGGTCCGCGGTGTCCAGCGCCTCGACGTCGAGGGCGAAGTCCATCTGCCCGACGCCCAGGTAGACGCCGCCGTTTCCGCCGCGGAGCGCCGCCGGGTCGATGTGCGCGGATTCCAGCGCGCGCCAGGCGGATTCCAGTGCCCAGCGGTGCTGGGGGTCGATGAATTCGGCTTCCTTCGGGGAGATGTTGAAGAATTTCGGGTCGAATTCGTCCATGCCGGAGACGAATCCGCCGCCGGCCGAGAGGGGGCGCCGGCCGGCTTCCCTCTCCACGGCCTGGAGCGCTTCCATGTCCCAGCGGTCCGGCGGTACGGGTCCGGTGCCGCGGCGGCCTTCCCGGAGGAACGCGGAGAAGTCCTCGGGCGTCTCGTTGCCCCCGGGGAAGCGGATGCCCATGCCGACGACGGCGATCGGCTCGTACTTCTCCAGCAGCAGTTCGCGGACCAGGGCGTCCGTGCGGGACGAGGCCGTGTCGGTCACCGGTAGAGCTCCTTGAGTACGTCGTCGACCAGGTCCTTCGTGGCATCCGTCGCAGGGGCCTGCCGCGCCGGGTCGTCCGCGGTGCGGCCGGCGGGCGGGGCGAACAGCTCCGGGATCACCTCGGTGGTCAGGAAGTCGACGAGGTGCCCGACCGTCGGGTGGTTGAACAGGAACGCCGCGTCGAGCGGGCGTCCGAGTTCCCGCTCGAGCCGCTGCCGGGTGTCGGTGGCGCCGAGCGAGGTCAGCCCGAGTTCGAAGTAGCTGACATGTGGGGGCAGCACATCCGTCTCGTCCATCAGCAGTTCGCGCTTGAACTCCGCGACGACGAACGATTCGAGCCGGGCCCGGCGCTCGGACAGGGGAGTATCGGACAATTCCTGAAGCCAGGGTGTGGACGACGTCATGCTGCTCCTTGGTGCGGGATTTCCGTTGCCTGTTGACCGCCGGTCTTTTCGGGCGGAAGGATCAGGGCACCGAATGCCCGGAAGACAAAAGGGAATGGGGGCCTGCCCATGACGCAGAGGGAGACGGAGACGGTCGAGGACCGCGACCCGGAGCTCGCGGCCCGGCAGCGCGCCGAGGAGCTGTACGCGAAGGACCGCACCTGCGAGCTCCTCGGCATCGCGCTGAAGGACGCCGGTCCCGGCCGGGCCACCGTGTGGATGCGGGTCGCGGAGACCATGGTGAACGGCCACGGCACGGCACACGGCGGCTTCCTCTTCCTGCTGGCCGACGCGGCCTTCGCGTTCGCCTGCAACACGCACGGTCCGGCGACCGTGGCGCAGGGCGCGCAGGTCACCTTTCTGCGCCCGGCGGCGGTCGGCGACGAGCTGATCGCGGAGGCGGCGGAGCGGGCCCGGTTCGGCCGGGGCGGGGTGTACGACGTGACGGTGCGCCGCTCGGACGGCGCGGTGATCGCCGAGTTCCGCGGGCAGAGCCACACGCTCGGCGGCCGCCCGGCGCGGCCGGCCGCCGACACCGCCGTCGAGACGACCGCCGATACGGCCACCGAGACGCGCGCGGGGTGAGTCCGTCACTTCGGTGACCAGCGGGGATCGCGGCCGAGGAAGGCGAGCAGCCGCTCCTCGGCACCGGCCGGACCGGTCAGCTCCACCGGCGGCCGGAACGCCGCGGCGGGGCGCTCGCGCGACGGCCCGACCGGTACCTCCCGCACGGCGACCTCGGTGGCGGCGGCCACCAACTCGTCGTCGTAGCCCGCCGGGATGCCGAGGGCCGCGGCGACGTCCCAGCCGTGGACCACGTAGTCGACGAAGTGGAAGCCGATCGCGCGCGCCGCAGGGAACCGGTACGTGGGGTGGATCTCGGGCAGCACGAACTGCCGCTCCAGCACACCGTCGGCGCCGAACGCGCCGAGGACGCGCTCGACGGAGGCGGCGTAGGCGCGGCCGGGGTCCGCGGCCGATTCCAGGGGCTCCTCCCGCCACACCCCGGCGTCGGCCGGGCCGCCGTCGGCGGCCGCCGCGAAGCCGAGGTGCTGGGCGGTCATGTGCGCGAGGAGGCGGCGCAGCGTCCAGCCCCCGCAGGGAGTCGGGGCGTCCCACTGGTCCTCGCGCACCCGCGCGACGATCTCCGCGCTGCGCAGCACGGCCCGGCGGTCGAGCTCCCGCAGGACGGCGCCGGAGGCGCTCCCCGCGGCGCTTCCCGCCGTGTCCCGCGCGGTGTTCCCCGAGGTGCTCTCCGCGGCGCTCTGCGTTGTGTTCCTGGCGGGCATGGTCATTCCTTCGTGTGTCCGTTCTCCCGCCACCAGCGCCGGCCGGGCTCCTCCAGCGTGGAGACGGGGTCGTAGAAGAGGTAGCGCCGCGTGAGCGCGTCCGGATCGTCGAGCTCGATGCCGGTGCGGTAGTTCTTCGTCCACTCGGAGATGCCCAGCTCCCGGTCGTACGCGGCGACCTGGTGCACCCAGCGCTTGCCGACGTACGGGACGTCGCACACGATGCGCGGTGTCGCGTAGCCGGGCAGGTAGCCCATGACGGCGTGCTGGAGCTCCTGTGCCTCCCACAGGGCGACGCGCCAGTGCTCCGCGTGCGGGATCATGTCGCACATGTAGAAGTAGTACGGCAGGATGTTCGCCTCGCCCTGGAGGACCATGCACAGGTCGAGGAGCGCCTTCGGCGTGGTGTTGACGCCGCGCATGAGGACACCCTGGTTGCGGACGTCCCGCACCCCTGCCTCCAGCGCCGCGCGCGCCGCCTCGGCGACCAGCGGCGTCACCGACTGCACGTGGTTGACGTGGGTGTGCACGGCGAGGTTGACCGACCGGCGCGCGGCGGTGCGCGCGACCCGCTCCAGCCCTTCGCGCACGTCCGGCTGCAGCCAGTGCTGCGGCAGCCCGGCGAGCGCCTTGGTGGCGAGGCGGATGTCGCGGACGCTCTCCAGGTCCAGCAGCCGCATCAGGAACGACTCCAGGCGCGGCCACGGCACATTGGCGACGTCGCCGCCCGAGACCACCACGTCACGGACCCCGGGGGTCCGCTTGAGGTAGTCGATCATCAGGTCCTGGCGGTCGGTCGGCTTGAGCGTCAGCCGCGCCTTCTCCACCTGGGGGGTGGAGCCGCCGACCAGGTCCATGCGCGTGCAGTGCCCGCAGTACTGGGGGCAGGTGGACACCAGCTCGGCGAGGACCTTGGTGGGGTAGCGGTGGGTGAGCCCCTCCACCACCCACATCTCCGCCTCGTGCAGGGAGTCCCGCTCCGCGTAGGGGTGACTGGGCCACTCCGGGTCGCGGTCGGAGGCGACGGGCAGCATGTACCGGCGGACCGGGTCGGCCAGGAACGCCTCGGTGAAGGCCGCCGGCCCGGTGGGCGCCGCCGGGGCCATGGTGTTGAGCATCTGCGGGGTCAGCAGCATCGACATGGTGGCGAAGCGCCTGCGGTCGGCCTCCAGGTCCGCGAAGAAGCGGTCCTGGAGCAGCGGCCCGGCCACGGCCTTGAGCTGCCTGGGGGTCTTCACGCAGTGGGCGCGCTGCCACTGGGCGTCGCGCCACTGGGCGGCCGTGACGTCGCGCCAGCCGGGCAGGCGGCGCCAGTCCGGTTCCACCGGGGTCATGCGCTCGTACGCGTAGGGCTGCGGGGAGGGCAGGGCGGGCGGTCCCGTCGAGTTCGCGGCTTCCATCGGATTCCTAGCTGATCGGCGAGGGGGTCGGGTACGGCGCCGCCGGTCCGCGGCACCGTGCCCGGTGCGGCGGGGCCGCGGCACCGGCCCCCGGGCTGACGGCGGCGGTCAGGTCCGGTCGGCGCCGGTGAGGAGGGTGGCCCAGCGGGTGCGCAGCTCTCGCTTGAGGACCTTGCCCGTGACGCCGGTCGGGAAGTCCGCGGCGTCACGCGCGACGATCACGGCGGCCAGCGGGGCCAGTCCGGCGGCGGTCAGCTCCTTGTTGGCCTGCTCGCGCAGTGCGTCGGTGGACGGCTCGGCGACGCCCGGCTGGATCCGGACGACGGCGATCGGCCGCTGTCCGTCCCCCTCGGCGGCCGGGACGCCGACCACGCCGCAGTCCTGGACGACGTCGCCGCAGTCGGCGAGGAGCACCTCCTCGATCGGCAGGCTGTAGACCGGGCCGTCGGCGGTGTCGATGACGTCCACGGTGCGGTCGAGATGGTAGAAGTTCCCCTCCTCGTCCCTGCGCGCCACGTCACCGGTGAGCCAGTAGCCGTCCAGCTCGAAGCTGCGCGTCAGCTCCGGGTCGTTCCAGTAACCGGGCGTGCGCGACGGCGTCTTGACGGCGAGCAGGCCGACCGTGCCGACCGGGACCTCCCGGCCGTCGGTCCCGAGGACGGCCGCGGCGGTCACGACCTCCGTGGGCTTGCCGACGCAGCGGTCGTCGCGCTCCGACTCGGGGGTGGTGACCTGGCCGAAGAGGGCCATGCCCATCTCCGAGGAGCCGAGCCCGTCGATGAACTGCGAACCGGGCAGGGGCGCGTCGGCGTCCTGGCCGCGCGGGAGCAGCCAGGGCTTGATGAGCCCGGCGGGGCGTTCGCCGAGCCGGACCAGGCGGCGGATGTGGCCGTAGTGGGCGCCGTCGCCTGTGTTGAACCAGCTGTGCACCTTCGCGGCCCCCTTCGTCGGCGGCTCACCGGTGGCGAGCTCCACGAACGTGCGCGGGAAGGAGGCGACCATCGTCGGCTGGAAGGCCTCCATGACCGGCTCGACGACCGCGCGCCGCCAGTCCGCCATGACGACGGTGGGCAGACCGAGGAGCGTCGCGGTGAGGAAGTAGCTCAGGCCCCCGGCGTGGGTGTGCGGCATCAGCGACATGAGCCGGTCGTCGGGCGAGGCGGGGAACCGCTCCATCCGGGGCTCCTTGCCCGCCCAGAACTGCCGGTGCGCGAGCATCGTCGACTTCGGGGTGCCGGTGGTCCCGGAGGAGTGGATGAGCGCGACGATCTCGTCGGCGGCGTGTGCGTACGGGTACGCCGCCGGCAGCGCGCCGCTCGCGTCGCCTTCCGGGTCGTACGCCTTGATCTCGGCGGCCGGGACGACGAACCGGGGGCGGCGGCGGTTGCCGTCGGCGCGGTACGCGGCGACCAGCCGGGTCGGGTCGTCGGCGACCAGGCCGGCCGCGCCGACGTGGTCGATGTAGCGGATGGCGGTGCGCTCCGGCATGGCGTTGTTGATGAGCGCCGGGATCGCGCCGAGGGCGGTGAGCGCGAGGAAGTGCAGCAGCGGCTGGAGCCCCTCGCCGACGAAGACGGCGACCGGCTCGCCCGGCCGTACCCCGTTGGCGTGGTACCAGCGGGCGTAGCGGTCCCGCAGGGCGGCGAGGTCACGCAGGCTGTGGCCGCGCAGCACGACCTCCCCGCGGTGGTCGAGGCTGTGCGTGAAGGCGTACGGGACGTCGCTGTTCGGGTTGGACTCCAGGGCTTTCTGGAGGAAGTTGCCCGCGCCGAGGGTGGGGTCGGTCATGAACTCGCGCCGGACGGCGAGTGGAGCGATGGGGCTGGTCGTCACAGTGCTCTCCTGAGGACGTCGTGAGGTGGTGCACGTGGGGCCGGGCCCCGCTCAGAGGCGGGCGGCGGTCTCCTCGGCGGCCCGGCGGCCGGAGCGGATGGCGCCTTCCATGAGGCCGAAGAACTCGGTGCTGGTCTCGGTGCCGGCCCAGTGGACGCGGCCGTGCGGACGGGTCAGCCCGGGACCGAGCGCGAGCCAGTCGCCGGGGCCGAACAGGGCCGCGTAACACCCCTTGCTGTACGGGTCGTTCACCCAGTCCGTGACGTGGAAGCCGATCGGTTCGGGCAGGTCCGGGAAGAGCCGGGCGGCCTGGCCGACGGCGGCGGCGCGCTGCTCGGCCGGGCTCAGGGCGGCGAAGCGGCGGGCCTCCTCGCCGGTGACGAAACCGGTGAGGACGCCCGCACCGCCCTCCTCGGGCGAGTCGTCGACGGTGGAGAGCAGCGGGCCGTCGGAACTCACCGACCAGCCGGAAAGGCCCTGTTCGCGCCAGAGCGGGGACGGGTGGACCAAGTGCACCTTGACCGCGCAGCCGGGCGCGGTCCGCGCACCGGAACGGGGGGCGGGCAGGCCCGGCGTGTAGGCGATCCGGTCGGCGAGGACCGGCGGCAGCGCGACGATCACGGCGTCCGCGCGGGTGGTGTCGCCCGCGGAGCGTACGGTGGCCCCGTCGTCGTCCTGTTCCACGGCGGTGACCGGCTCGGACAGCCGCACCCGGTCGCCGAGCCCGGCGGCCAGCGCCTCGCACAGGCGGTGTGCGCCGCCGTCGATCCGCCACTCCTGGGCACCGCCGGCGAAGGCGTTGAGGTAGCGCAGGCCGCCGCCGGAGCGGAGGTAGAAGGCCATGTGGAGGACGGAGACGTCGGCGGGCGCGGCGGCCATCATCTCGCCGAGGAACAGCGGGAAGAAGAGCCGGCTGTCGGGGTGCCGCAGGTGGGTCTCCGCCCATGCGGCGGCCGTCGTGGCGTCGAGGCGCGCGGCGTCCGGGGTGAGCCAGGGCGCGTCGACGCGTACCGACCGGGTGACCTCGTCGAGCAGGTCGAACATCTCGCCGAGCGCGACGCCGCTGAGCGGAGGGAAGCGGCCCGGGACGCTGTCGGGGGACCCGGCGCCGATGGCGAAGCGGCTGGCGCCGTCCATGGTGGTGGGGGCGGTCTTGAGGCCGGACTCGGCCATCAGGGCGAGCAGTCGGGTGTGCCGCTCGCCCAGGTAGGCGGCGCCGGCGTCGGCCCAGCTGCCGGGGGCGACCTCGATGCCGTGCATCCGTCCGCCGACCCGGTCCCGGGCCTCCAGGACCTGGACGTCGACGCCGCGCCGGGCGAGTGCGTCGGCGGCGGTCAGCCCGGCGAGGCCGGCGCCCACGACGACGACGTTCATCGGGCCACGCTCGCGACACGCCGGGCGAGGGCGGCCGGTGTCGGCGCCTCCAGGATGTCGTCGAAGGTGAGTTCGACACCGTGGGTGCGGGCGACGGCGCTCAGGACGCGGGTGCCGAGGAGCGAGTCCCCGCCGAGGTCGAAGAAGTCGGAGTCCGCGGAGACGCTCTCGGTCTCCAGCACACGACGGAAGATGTCGACGATGTCGTCGGGGTTCATCGGGAGTCCTGTTCTGTCTGGCCGGTGGAGGGCGCGGCGGAGGCGGGCGCGGCCGAGGTGGGCGGCGGGGACGGCGGTGCGCCGGCGGCGGCCGTGTGGCGCCGGTGGGTTCCGAGCCGGTCGATCTTGCCGCCCGCGGTGTGGACGAGCCCGGGGACGACGGTGATCCGGTGCGGGACCAGATGGCCGGGCACGGTGTCGCGCAGGTGGCGCAGCACCTCGCGGGCGAGGCCGTCCGTGTCGGCGCCGGCGTGCTGGGGCACCACGTACGCGGTCACGGTGGTCCGGTCCGCGGTGCGGGCGCCGACGACGGCGGCGGCCCCGACCCGCGGGTGGGCGGTGAGGTGGGCCTCGATCTCGCCGGGGTCGACGCGGATGCCCCGCACCTTGATCTCGGCGTCGAGGCGGCCCTCGTGGACGAGGTGGCCCTGCGGGTCGCGCGACACCCGGTCGCCGGTGCGGAACCAGCGGACGGCCCCCTGGCCGGTGGGTCCCTCGCGCGTCACGAAGCGTTCGGCGGTGATGTCCGGCAGGCCCCGGTAGCCGAGTGCCAACGCGGGTCCGGACACCAGCAGTTCGCCGTCCTCGCCGACGGCGTCGGCGACGTGCGGCAGCGGCAGGCCGATCGGGACGCGGTCGTGCTCGCCCCACCACGCGCCGGGACCGGGGGCCCGGGGGCCGTGCAGGTCGACGGCGTGCGTGATCAGGGTGGTCTCGGTGCAGCCGTAGGTGTTGATCAGCCGGATGTGGCCGGTGCCGAGGGCCCGCCACTCGGCGAGCCGGGCGGGGCTGACGGCCTCGCCGCCGATCACCACGGTGGCGACGTCGCCGGGCAGTGGCTCGCCGCTCTCGGCGAGGTGCCGGACGAGCTCGTGCCAGAAGGCGGTCGGCAGGTCGAGCAGGGTGACGCGGGCGGCGGCGACGGCGCGGAGCATGCGGGGCAGCGAGCCGGTGTACGCGTCGTCCGCGAAGACGAGGGTCGCGCCGGCGGTGAGCGCGGGGAGGATCTCCTCGAAGCAGGTGTCCCAGTTGAGCGAGGCGAACTGCAGGACGCGGTCCGAGGGGGTAAGGCCGAAGAGTTCGCGCAGCGAGGCGACGGAGGCGGCGATGGCGCGCCGGGGGGTGAGGACCGGCTTGGGTGTGCCGGTGGACCCGGAGGTGAAGAGCGTGTACGCGGGCAGGTCGGGCGCCGCGCCGCGCGTCCCGGGTAAGTCCGGTGCCGGGTTCCGGGGCTCCGTCTCCGCGTCGGGGAGAAGGAGGGCGTCCGCTCCCTCGGGGACCGGGGTCCCGGGGCGGGTGACGATCACTTGGGTGCAGCCGGCGGCCACCAGAAGGGCCTTCTGCCGCGCGGCGGGGAAGGCCGGGTCGACGGGGCAGTACGTTCCGCCGGCGGCCAGGACGCCCAGGAGGGCGACGACGGTGGCCGGGGAGCGGTCGGTGAGGACTCCCACCGGCCCCGGCTCGGGGCCCAGCCGCTCGGCCGTCGCCCGGACCCGGCGTAAGAGCTCCGCGTAGGTCGTCTCGCGGTCACCGTGGGCGAGTGCGATGTGGTGCGGGAACCGGTGGCCGGCTGCCATCAGATCGGCGACGACATCCGCCGTCACCGTTTTATCTCATTCAATGAGACGGCGGGACGGGGTAAGTGGTGGGGTAAGAGCTGCGAGCGAATGAATTCGAAAGCGATCACCCAGCAAGGCATGGCCAGACGTTAACACTCTGGCAGATCGACGAGTCAAGGGAAGCCGCGATGTGATCCAGATCACGCGGAATTCATCATTCCTGGTCGGGGTTGCCCGTGCCTACTCGATGGGGTAGGAATTTCGTGGATCTACGGGGATCCATAAAGGAGGCCGACTGAACATGACGCAGCCGTTTCAGTTACGGATCGTTGTACGGGGCTACGAGCTCGACACGCAAGGCCACCTCAACCAGGCGGTTTACCTGCAGTACTGCGAGCATCTGCGGTGGGAGAGTCTGCGGGCGGCCGGTATTTCCCAGGATCGCCTGCTGGAGACGCGGATCGGCCCGGCCGTCCTGGAGAACACCATGCGGTTCCGTCATGAGCTGCGCGGCGGAGATGAAGTCGACGTGACGTGCCGGTGGGTTTGGGGTGACGGCAGGACATTCCGGGTGGAGCAAGAGATCCGGCGTGCCGATGGTGTACTCGCCTGTGAATTGACCAGCGTCGCCGGCCTCATCGACCTGGATCAGCGAAAGCTCATCGCGAATCCCGCCGCCCATTTCGCCAAATTGGCCGAGCACCCGGAAATCATGGGTCTCTGAGCGGTACGGGCCCTGCCGCACCCGCCGAGCGTATCGGGCCGGCCGCGCCCGGCGCAGCGTTATGCGGGGATCGGCTCCGGGGCCGGCTCCGGGAGCGGGTCCGGGAGTGGGCCCTAGCGGGCCCGGCGGCACGGCTCGGGCCCGCCCCCGGACGCCGGGTCACCCCAGGTCGAGGGCGTTGCGCAGACCCAGGCGGTAGCGGGTGCGGTCGTGGCGCTTGAGGAGCTCGATCTCCGGGGCGCGGAACAGCGGCTTGACCGTGCAGCGCGGCGCCGTCGAACCCGCGCGGTCCAGCAGGGCGTTGACCGCCTGGCGGGCCGAGGCGTTGGCACCCTCCATCGTCGCCAGGTCGATGTCGACGGAGACGTAGTCGCCCGCCAGGTAGAAGTTCGGGATCGCCGTGGCGGCCGACGGCCGGTGATGGAAGGTGCCGACCGGGTGGACGAGGAGCTCGTCCTCGTTGGTCGGATGCGGGGTGCCGAGGCCGTCCACGCCCGGGTCCAGGTACCAGGAGTGCAGCGCGCCGTCCTTGAGCGCCGTACGGCCGGTGTCGTTGAGCGCCGCCTTCAGCTGCGCCCACACCTCGCGGGCCACCTGCTCGCGCGTGCACTGCTTGGCCGTCTTCCCGTACAGGATCCCCGGCTTGTCCCACTCGGAGATGTCGACGGACAGGCAGTCCACGGCCACGCCGTCGCCGTAGTCGGCGGGGAAGTCGCGGTGCGGCCAGTGCTCGGCCTGGGCGATGGCGGTGAGCGACCAGGGCGAGTCGATGCAGTTGAGGTGGCCGTGGACGAGCGGCGGGCGCTCGGTCAGATAAAACTGGATGCCCGTCATCCAGTCCGTCTGGAGCTTGTCGCACCGCGCCAGCTGCGGGTCCGCCGCGCGCAGGGCCGCGCCCCACGTGCGGCGGGCGTGCTCGACCGGCAGCGCGCAGACGTAGTGGTCGGCGGTGACGTTTCCGCGCACCCCGCCCGGGTCCTCGACCAGCGCGCCGCCGACCCGCCCGTCCGCGTACAGCACCTCGCGCAGCGTCCAGCCGACCTTGAACTCGACGCCCAGGGAGCGCAGGTGGGCCTCCCAGGGGTCGATCCAGGCCTCGTTGGTGGGGGCGTTGAGGATCCGGTCCGGGGGGCCGTCCGCGCCGCGGCCGAGCGCGTTGAAGACGAACGCCTCGCCGAGCGTGCCGACGGTGCGGGTGCTGGCCTCCTCGGCCTTCGTCGCCACGATGTTGCGGGTGACGCCGATGGCGAGGATCCGCTGGTACGTCTCCGACATCCGCGCGGCCCGGGTGAAGTCCCACCACGGCGTGCGCTCCCACAGCTCGTCGCGCCGCTCGTCGCAGCTGGTGAGGAAGACGAGCGCGCGGTTCACGAAGTACGCGGTCTCGTGCGCCGGGAGCCCGGCGGCCGTCTCGACGAGCGCGGTCAGCGCGCGGCGGATCTCGTCCAGCGTGAGCGCGGCCGGCTTGTGCCCGGGCCAGGGGATGGACATCCGCAGGTCCTCGCGGCCGGTGCGGGCGAACATCATCTCGGGCGGCGCGACCAGGTTGTCGAAGACGCCGCGCGCGTTGCCCGGGTACGGGATGCGCCGCATCGTGTCCGGCAGGTTGTGGTAGATGCCCGGGATGAACCGGAACCCATGCTCGGCGGGGAGCGGTCTGCGCCCGCCCTTCGCGCTGCCCGGTACGTCGAAGCTGCGCGCCTTGCCGCCGAGCGCGCGCCGTTCGTAGACGGTCACCCGGTAGCCGCGCTCCGCGAGTTCGTGCGCGGCGGTGAGCCCGGCGACGCCGCCGCCGAACACGGCGACGGAGCGGCCGGAGAGGCCACCGGCCCCGTCCCCCGCCGACACCGCTGCCGCCGCCGCGGGACCGGCCGACGGGAGGCCCGCCCCCACGGCCCCGGCCACCACGGCGGCACCCGCCACGAAGCCCCGTCGTGTCGTCGTACGCGTACGATCCATGCCCCACCCACCCCTTACCTGCGGTAACGGTCACGTTGGTCGCAGGAGCATAGGGCTGCCCCGCGCGGCCCGGAACCGATCAGGAGTGCCCCGTGCGCACATTGGCCGGTTTCCGCCACGCGGGGCCTCCGGTCGGTGACCCGTCGATCATGTGCGCTCCGACGGGTGACGCGGCGCCAGCCAGGAGGCGACCGCCTCGGCGATCGGCTGGCCCGTCTCCGCCTCCACGAAGCCGAACTGCCCGCCCTGGTTGCACTCCAGGAACCACCACAGCCCCTCCGGGTCCTCGGCGAAGTCGAAGGCGGCGTACGCCAGTCCGGCCAGGTCCGTGTAGTCGCGCACGCCCCGCACGATGCGGTCCGGCACCTCGGCCGGCTTCCAGGGCTCCCCGGTGTCGCCGTAGCGCCCGTCGACCTGGCCGGGCGCGGACGCCTTCCGGGCGGCGAAGATCCGTCCGCCCACATAGGTGAGCCGGAGGTCGGCCCGCTTGGGCACGTACTGCTGGAGCAGGGTGGGGCCGGCCGCGACACCGGCGAAGTCCGTACCGGGGCCGAGCAGTGTGGTGGGCAGCTCGACCGGCGGACCGCCGCGCGGCGGCCCCGACAGGGACTTGACCACGACCGGCCCGTGCCGCGCCGCGAACTCCTCGGCCACCCGGGGAAAGGTCGTGATCACGGTGGGCGGCACGGCGAAACCGCTGTGGTGCGCGAGCCGCAGCTGCCACGGCTTGTGGCGGGCCTGCGCCGCCTGCCGGGGGTGGTTCATCCAGCGCGCCGTGGTGGAGTACAGCATTCCGTACAGCGCCTGCGCGGTCTCGGCGCCGAGCCAGTCCGAGCGCTCGGGCGCGTGCGCGGCCGGCTCGCCGGGCCTGCGCATCCATATGGAGCGCAGGGCCCGGGAGCTGACCATGCGGCCCTGCGCCGACAGATAGCCGTGGAAGTCGCCGCGTACGTACTCGGCCGACAGGTCCACCTCACCCGGGAGGTCGGCGGGGTCCAGGCGTACCAGGGGAACGCCCCGGGCCTGCAGCTTGTCCACCACCATGTCGGCCGTGACGTCCTGAGGGCTGGTCAGGATCAGTACGGTCATCAGCGCGCCGCCGGCCGCTCAGTCGTCGAAGTGCGTCTGGGAACCGGCCTTGGACGTGGTGGTGCCGGCGGCCAGCAGGATCGCGGGCTCGGCGATGGCGGGGCGGCCGTCCGGCAGTACGTTGAGCTGGCGTGCCGCGTCGTAGGTGTACAGCTCCGTGGCGTCGTCCGCGACGCTCTCCTGCGGACGGGCGTAGGCGTAAGCGAAAGGGTGCATGGTTCTCCCTCGTCTCGTCATCTCGTTCATCGTCGTGCTCATCGTCGTGCCGACTCTCGATCCTTATGACAGTACGCAGTCAACCTGTAGGGTTCTCGTCACGCTGTGCAACAGCGGCGCGTGTGCGGTCCCCGTACGTTTTCCCCGTCGGCTCATGAACTCTCCCCACGCGTCGGCCGGTTCCCGGCGGCGCGCGACCCGGCGGAGCCGGCTCCGGCGCGTCGGGGCAGAATGGGGCGTATGGCCCGACGCACCCCCCGACGTACCACCCCACCACGCCCCGCACCGGCGGCACCGGCCCCCGCGGCCGCCTCCGCCGTACGGGCCGAGGCGCCCTGCCCCTGCGGGCGCGGCGATGCGTACGGGGCCTGCTGCGGACGGTTCCACGCGGGGGAGGCCCACGCCCCGACCGCCGAGTCGCTGATGCGCTCGCGCTACAGCGCCTTCGTCGTACGCGACGAGCCGTACCTGCTGCGCACTTGGGCCGCGCGGACCCGGCCCCCGCGCGTGGAGTTCGATCCGGAGACGCGCTGGACGGGGCTGGAGGTCACCGGGAGCACGGACGGCACCCTGTTCCACACGACCGGCACCGTCACCTTCGTCGCCCGCTACACCCACGGGGGCGAGCCCGGCGCGCTCCACGAGCGCAGCCGGTTCGAGAAGGAGGACGGGGCCTGGGTCTACGTGGACGGCACGTTCATCGACTGATCGTCCGCTGAGCCGCTGGTCCGCTCATCCGCTGATCCGTGCGGGGGCGGCCGACGCCAGGTCCTCCGCCAGCATGCGCTTGGCGATCGCGTCCGTCGCCGCCCGCAGCTCCGGGCCGCTCGGGCGGTCGCTGTCCCGTTCGAGCCGGTGCGTCAGCCAGCGCGCCCACGCCTCGCTGATCACCGCCGCCTCCCGCGCCCCCGCCGGGGTGAGCGAGAAGAGGTGCCCGGCCCGGGTCAGGTACCCCTCCTCGACCATCCGGTCGAAGGCCGGAACCAGCACCTCCGGCGGCACCCGCCGCCGCGCCGCGATCAGCCCCAGGCTCGCGTGCCCCACCAGGCGGGTGAACAGCTCCACCTGCATCACCGCCCACGCGCCCGCCACGTCCAGCCGCGTGTCGGAGTCCTCGATCACCCGACGCACCGTCGTGAGGTCCACCCGGCGCAGCAGCCTGCCCACCGACAGCTCCAGCAGCCGCGCCGAGTCCGCCGTCGCCACCGGCGACGAGAAGCCCTCGCCCATGTCCGACGCCGTGACGCGCGCCGCGTCCCGCAGCCGCACCTGCCGCAGGAACAGCGACACCGCGAAGCCGACCACGGCCACCGGCACCGTCCACAGGAACACGGTGTGCAGCGTGTCCGCGTACGCCTCGATCAGTGGCGCCGCCTGCTCGGCCGGCAGCCCGTGCACGCCCTGCGGGCTGAGCGCCGCACGCCCCAGCGCCGCCGCGTCCGCCGCCTCCGCCGGGTCCGGCACGTCCGCCGCCACCGCCGCCGCCTCGCCGACGCCCTGCCGCAGGTTCGGGCCCAGGGCGTTGGCGTAGATCGTCCCGAAGACCGCCGTGCCGAAGGACATGCCGAGCGTGCGGAAGAAGGTCACGCCCGAGGTGGCCGTGCCGAGGTCCGCGTACTCCACGGTGTTCTGCACGGCGATCGTCAGCACCTGCATGCACAGGCCGATCCCGACACCGAGCACGAACATGTAGAGCGACTCCAGCCAGGTGTCCGTCCCCCGCCCCATCAGGGAGAGGAGGTAGAGCCCGACCGCCATCACCAGCGAGCCGACGATGGGGAAGATCCGGTACCGGCCCGTCTTGCTGGTCACGTTGCCGCTGTAGACGGAGGCGATGAGCAGACCGATGACCATGGGGAGCGTACGGACGCCGGAGACGGTGGCCGAGTCGCCGTCGACGTACTGGAGGTACGACGGAAGGAAGATCATCGCGCCGAGCATGGCGAAGCCCACGATGAAACTGAGCACCGAGCACACGGTGAAGACCGGATTGCCGAACAGCCGCATCGGCAGCATCGGGTCCACGGCCCGCGTCTCGGCCACGCAGAACAGCGCGAGCGCGACGATCCCGCCCACGAACAGGCCGACGATGACCGGCGAGCCCCACGCGTACTCGTTGCCGCCCCAACTGGTGGCCAGGATCAGCGCGCTCGCACCGGCCGCGACGAGGGCGATGCCGGGGTAGTCGATGACCGGCGGGGACGCCGACCTGACGGACGGGATGGTGCGGGCCGCCGCGAGCACCACGACGACGGCGATGGGAACGTTGACGTAGAACGCCCACCGCCAGGACAGGTGGTCGGTGAACAGCCCGCCGAGCAGCGGGCCGATCACCGTGGACACCCCGAAGACCGCACCGATCGCGCCCTGGTACTTCCCGCGCTCGCGCAGCGGGATGACATCCGCGATCAGCGCCATGGCGGTGACCATCAGCCCGCCCGCGCCGACGCCCTGCACCCCGCGCCACAGGATCAGCAGCGTCATGTTGGCGGCCAGGCCGCACAGGAACGATCCGGCGACGAAGACGACGGCCGAGACCTGGAAGACGAGCTTGCGCCCGAAGAGGTCGCCGAACTTGCCGACCAGGACGGTCGCGACCGTCTCCGCCAGCAGGTAGGCGGTGACGACCCACGACATGTGCGCGGCGCCGCCCAGGTCCGCGACGATCGTGGGCAGCGCCGTACCGACGATCGTCTGGTCGAGCGCGGCCAGCAGCACCCCGAGCATGATCGTCACGAAGACGATGTTCCGCTGCCGGGCGTCGAGCACCGGCGGCGTGGCCACCGGCGCCTGCTGCGTGGTCGTCGTCACGCTTGCACCCTCACACCGGCGGACCACCCCCGCATGCGGGCGCGGTCCGGACCGGTGACACCCCTGGGGAGTGACCTCAGCAGGCGGCCCCGCCCGGCCGCAGGAGCAGGCCCGGGTTGTACGCGCCGAGCACCTTGTTGGCCCTGGCCAGCAGCGCCAGCGCGTGCTCGCGGTCCGCCTGGTCCTCCTGGCACATCGGGAAGCGGAAGCGGCGGACCTCGCGGGCCGCGCACTCGGCGTCGATCTCGGCCTGCAGGATGCCGATCGGCATGCACGACCCGATGAGGGCGGCGACGCGGTCGGGGATCGGGACGGGCACGAGGGGCGAGGCGGTCACGTCAGGTCCTTTGCTGCTTGCTGCGCGCTTGCCCGGAGGGCAGCGGTCCGATGCGGTGCTCCCTCCATGAGTACAGGACGCGTATCCCGGTTTTCCCGCGGGTTTGTATCTGTGCTGCAACCGTTTCCCACGTTTCCCACCCCGGCGCGCCCGGGTTCACCCGGAGGCAGCAGTCACCGGCGCCCGCCCCGCAGGTGCAGCGCCCGCAGCACCGCCTCCAGCGCGAACCTGGCCTCCGGGTCGGTGAGCCGGCCGCCGAACCGGTGCTCCAGGCTCCGCATCCGGTAGCGCACCGTCTGCGGGTGCACCTCCAGCAACCGGCCCATCTGGGCCGCCGTTCCGCGGGTTTCCAGCCAGACGCGCAACGTGTCGACGAGCCGGGAGCGGCGCGTGGGGGTGAGCTCGGCGAGCGGCGCCAGTTCGCGCTCGGCGATCTGCTCGGTGAGCGCGGGATCGGCGAGCAGCCACAGCGTGACCAGGTGGTCCGCGCAGAAGGCCAGCGCCCGGTCCTCGATGGCCTCCGCGTCGATGAGCTCCAGCACCCGCCGCGCCCAGCGCAGCGAGTCGGCGGCCGAGGCGGTCGGTACGGTGAGGCCGACCGCGGCGCGTACGGCCGGCAGGGCCGCCTCCAGCATGCGGCGGCGGGCGCCGTCCACGGCGCCGGGAACGAGCAGCAGCGGCTGCGGGTCGGCCGCGTCCAGCAGGACATCGTTGTCCAGCACCGACGGGGAGAGGGCGGCGGGGGAGCGCAGCGCCACCGGTGTGACCAACTCGGGCAGCGTCCAGCCGGTCTGCTCGCACAGCTCGGTGATGGCGGTACGCGGCAGCGGCGGCCCCGACAGGACGAGGTGCAGCAGCCGCCTGCGTAACAGCTCCGACCGCGCGTCGGCCTGCGCCCGCACCTCCAGGTAGCCCTCGCGGGAGAGCGCTTCGAGCTCGTCGACGTACGCGAAGAGGGCGTCGGCGAAGCTCAGCAGCAGCGACGGGGAGAGGTTGTAGCGCCGGCCGACCTTCTTGGCGCGCCGCAGCGCGACGCGGGCGCCGAGGCGGTACGCGCCCTGGAGGGTCTCCAGGCTCCGGCCCTCGTACGCCTCGAACCGGCCGAACCTGCGGCACACTTCGTCGCGCAGCGTCGTGGGGGCGGAAGGGGAGGCCACGCGTTCGGCGAAGGCGGCGATGTTCTGCTCGACGCCGTACTGGAGCGCCTGCCGGTACGGTCCGTTGAGCAGGCGTGCGTACTCGGGGTAGGCCCGGGTGACCTCGATGCCGATCTCCTTGACGAGGCTCGGCAGTTCGGGCCTGATCATGGCGGCGAACTCCTGGGGGAGCTGCCCCAGCGGCTCGCCCGCGTCCGACGGCTGGGTGGTTCTGGGCATGCGGCGGTCCCCTCGTTCTCCGGACGTCCGGTGGGGGTGGGAGCGAGCGTGGGGGGTGAGAGCGCTCCCGCGGATCGACGGTGTGAGCACTGCGCGTGGCACTTCGTGGGGGCCCGAACATAGTCCAGGACGACTCGCTCGCGCAGCAGTTCGGACCGTGGTCGGGGGTCTTCGGCGGCGATATGGCCGAAGCCGGACGGTGGCCGGACCCGGCCCGGGAGGGGGCGGGGCGGGCAGGGGCGGGGCTGCTCACTTCTCGACAAGAAATCGCGGCGATCTGCTCCGGCGGCGATAAGAAAATACCGGCGAGTAAGTGCCCTGCGGAAAACCGTCGGCCGAGTATTGCGCGGTTGGTTACCCGCTCGTAGCGTCACTGGCGCAAGGTTCTTACTCCCGGCGGCCGATGGAGCGGAACACATCGGCGCCGGTTCTGTGAAGTGAGCCGCTCACGCTTTCCGTACCTCCCACCCGAAAGAGCCGCGCGGGGACGGAAAGCGGTCCATCGGGTACGCCCGAATCCCCAGGAGGGAACACCCATGCGACGCATGACAAAACTGTCCGCCATCGCAGCCGCCGCGCTTCTCGGCGCGGCCGGAGTCACCGCCACGAACGCCTCGGCGGCGGCGCAGGCCTCGTGGACCGTCACCAACCCCGCCGCCGACGACAAGTTCACCGCCGTGAACGTCGCCGGCACGACGGCGGTGCTCACCAACAAGTCCACCGGCGCGCAGGTCACCTGCCGGACCATCGCCGCCTCCGGCACCGCCGTGGACGGCGTCGACTCCGACGGCATCGGCCTGGCCATCATCCAGACCGCCACCTTCGGCAGCTCGGCCTCCAAGTGCACCGGCCCGCTCGGCTCCACCTGGATCGCCACGAGCAACGCCCCGATGTCGCTCAACGGCAGCTCGTACAGCGCGGGTGTGACCAAGGGCAACATCACCGGCATCGACGTCAAGCTGACCGGCACCAGCATCGCCGGCACCTGCTCCGCCCGCATCAGGGGAACGGCCAACACCGGTACGTACACCAACTCCACCGGTGTCCTGAGCATCGCGGACGACGCGACGCCCGCCCTCACCATCTCCGAGGTCACCGGCGCGTGCGCCGGCCTGCTGAACAACGGCAACGTGGCGACGTTCCGCGCCCAGTACAAGGTCACGCCCATCCTCACGGTCACCAGCCCGTAAGGCCCTTCCAGGGGCCCGGGACGGCGGCCGACCGCTTCCCCGCCGCGCGGACGGCTCCCGCCGGCCGCGCGGTCGGGACTTCGAGAGAGGGCGCGACGGTATGAGCGAGGCATGGCACGGGCGACGGGGCCTGCGCCGTACGGTGGCGATGGGCGCCGTCGTACTGGTCGCGGGGCTCGTTCCCGGTACGGGTGTCGGTACGGGAGCCGCCGCCGACGAGGGCGAGCAGGTCGTGGACCGGACGCTCGCCTACCGCTGCGTCCTGCCGGGCGGCGGCGGGGAGCGGGCGGCGACGGTACGGGTTTCGGCGGCCCTGCCCCGGCAGGTGCGGGCGGGACGGCCCGTCCGCGCGGAGTCCGTCGTCGTGGGCGTCCGGCTGTCGCCGGAGGCGGTCGCCGATCTCGCCGCAGTGGGGGCGGCGAAGACCGGCGGTGTCGTCCGTCTCACGACGGCCGTCACCCAGAGCTCCGGGACCGTGGAGGCACCGTGGTCGCAACTGTCGGCCCCGGAGACGGCGGTGCCCGCGCAGGGTGAGTACGCGATCGAGGCGCGGGGCGCCGTGCCGGTGGTCACCCCCCGTTCCGGGGGTGAACTCGCCTTCTCAGCCGGGGCCGTCGCGCTCGATCTGCTCGCCCGGACGGCGGACGACCGGCCCGCCGCACCGCCGAACCTGTCCATCGCGTGCACGCCCGAGCAGGGCGAGGAGACGGAGTTCGCACGGGTCACCGTGGCGGCGCGGCCCACGCAGGCGCCCCCGACCCCGACCCCGCCCTCGACCGCGCCCCCGGCCTCGACCGCGCCCCCGGCCTCGACCGCGCCCCCGGCCTCGACCCCGCCCGGGCCCGGCTCCAAGGTGCGGTGCGTCGAAGAACCCCCCTTCCCGCTGGAACCGACACCGGCGCACGGCTACATCGCCGGCTACTCGAATGTCCGGAAGCTCGGTGGCGCGATTTTCCTGAAAGAGCCGGGCATGCTGCGCGTGAACATGCTGAAGGCCTATCAGCTGCTCACCTGCAGCCCTCCCGAAGGGCCGTATTTCGCCCTCTACAGCGATGTCCGCTTCGACCATCGCGGTAAGCCGCAACTCCCGCCCGCCACCTCGACATTCCTCACCTTCGGCTTCATGCCCACCACCGCCACCGTGGAACTGACCGCGGTCGGCCCGATGGAGATCGTCACCCACGGCTACCCCCTGGACGAGCAGGGGCGGCAGCCGGAGGTGTCCACGGTCACCGGCAAGGTGTGGATCCGGCTGTACGACGTCAAGGTCAACGGCACCCCTCTGGACGTCGGCCCCCGCTGCCGCTCGGCCCGCCCCATGGACCTGGTGCTGACCGGGCGCGGATACAACGACGTCGACGGCCTGCCCCACGGGTACACCGTCGCCGGCGGCGGCCCGCTGACGGCCACGGCCGCCCTCCCCGAGTTCCGTGGCTGCCGGGCCGGGACGGGTGCCGGGTCCGGCGGCGGAGCCGGGGCGGGTGAGGATCTGGACCGGCTCTTCACGGCGTCGCTCTCCGGCGCGGGCAACTACATGAAGATGACGCAGGGCCCGCTCTGCGCGCCCGGCAGCCCGCACTGCCCGGACCCGCCGAGGCCGCGGCCCGAGCGCTGAGCCGTCGCTGCGCACCCGGCGACAAAACCGCCCAGCGGAATTGTCACCCGATGACAAACGCGCCGGGCGATCGGAGAACCCTCGTCGCAACGCTTGTCCACGCCTTCACCGTGACCGTAACGTGCGCTTCCCCGGTGCACTTTTGTCACTTCCTCAGCACGAGCGGCATCTGTCTGGAGTTGTGGTGGGAACAGAAGTGGTCGTCGAAGGGCTCACGAAATCCTTCGGAAAGCAGAACATCTGGCAGGACGTGACCCTCACCCTGCCCGCCGGCGAGGTAAGCGTCATGCTCGGGCCGTCCGGCACCGGGAAGACCGTCTTCCTGAAATCCCTCATCGGGCTCGTCAAACCCGAACGCGGCCGAGTGCTCATCAACGGCGTCGACATGGTCGGCAGCCCGGAGCGGGACATCTACGAAACGCGCAAGCTTTTCGGCCTGATGTTCCAGGACGGCGCCCTCTTCGGATCGATGACGCTCTTCGACAACGTCGCCTTCCCGCTCCGCGAACACACCCGCAAAAAGGAGTCCGAAATCCGCCGCATCGTCATGGAGCGGATGGAGATGGTCGGCCTCATCGGCGCCGAGGAGAAGCTCCCCGGCGAGATATCCGGCGGAATGCGCAAACGCGCGGGCCTGGCCCGGGCGCTCGTTCTCGATCCGCACATCATCCTGTGCGACGAGCCCGACTCCGGGCTCGACCCCGTGCGCACCGCGTACCTCTCGCAACTGCTCATCGACCTGAACGCGCAGATCGACGCCACGATGCTCATCGTCACGCACAATCTCGACATCGCGGCGACCGTTCCCGACAACATGGGGATGCTCTTCCGGCGGCGGCTCGTCACCTTCGGGCCGCGCGAGGTGCTGCTCACCAGCGACGAGCCGGTCGTGGCTCAATTCCTCGCCGGACGGCGCGAGGGGCCGATCGGCATGTCGGAGGAGAAGGACGCCGCGACCCTCGCGCGCGAGCAGCGCACCTCCGCCCTCCACCCGCACCCGCCGCGCCCCGTGGCCCGCCAGCTGGAGCCTTCACCCGGCATGCCCGCCCGCGCCGCCGTACTGCGCCGACGCGAGAGGGTCCTCGGGATGCTGCCCGATCTTCCGCCGGCCGCCAGGTCGGCCATCCTGCACAGCTACGCCCCGACGGGCGGTCCCGTCTCATGACCCTCGAGCTGCCCCCGCGCACCCCACCGCCCGAGGCCGCACCGCCCCAGGCCCCGGCGCCCTCGCGGCTGCTCGCGCCCCTCCGCGAGAGCGGCAAGCTCTTCGCGCTCGCCGCCACCGTGACCCGCGACATCTTCCGACGGCCGTTCCAGTTCCGGGAGTTCGTCGAGCAGTTCTGGTTCGTCGCGAGCGTCACCATCCTGCCCGCCGCCCTGGTGTCGATCCCGTTCGGCGCGGTCATCGCGCTCCAGGTCGGCTCGCTCACCCAGCAGCTCGGCGCCCAGTCGTTCACCGGCGGCGCCAGCGTCCTCGCCGTCATCCAGCAGGCCAGCCCCCTGATCGTGGCCCTGCTCATCGCCGGTGCCGGAGGCTCCGCCATCTGCGCCGACCTCGGCTCGCGGAAGATCCGCGAGGAGCTCGACGCCATGGAGGTCATGGGCGTCTCACCCGTCCAGCGGCTCGTCGTCCCGCGCGTGCTCGCGACCATGCTGGTCGCGGTGCTCCTCAACGGCATGGTCTCCGTCGTCGGCACCCTCGGCGGCTACTTCTTCAACGTCGTCATGCAGGGCGGCACCCCCGGCGCGTACCTCTCCGGCTTCTCCGCCCTGGCCCAGCTCCCCGACCTGTGGATCAGCGAGATCAAGGCGCTGATCTTCGGCTTCCTCGCCGGCATCGTCGCCGCCCACCGCGGCCTCAACCCCCGCGGCGGCCCCAAGGGCGTCGGCGACGCCGTCAACCAGTCCGTCGTCATCACCTTCCTCCTCCTCTTCTTCGTCAACATGGTCCTCACCGCGATCTACCTCCAGATCGTCCCGGCGAAGGGGGCCTGACCATGGCCTCGCCCCTCGCGTGGCTCGACCGCTCCGGCGACCAGCTCCTCTTCTACGCCAAGGCACTGCTCTGGATCCCGCGCACCCTGCGCCGCTACCTGAAGGAGGTCCAACGCCTCCTCGCCGAGGTCGCCTTCGGCAGCGGCGGCCTCGGCGTCATCGGCGGCACCATCGGCGTGATGGTCGCCATGACGCTGTTCACCGGCACCGTCGTCGGCCTCCAGGGGCACGCCGCGCTGAACCAGATCGGCACCTCCGCCTTTACCGGCTTCGTCTCCGCCTACTTCAACACCCGCGAGATCGCCCCGCTCGTCGCCGGGCTCGCGCTCTCCGCCACCGTCGGCGCCGGCTTCACCGCGCAGCTCGGCGCGATGCGCATCAACGAGGAGGTCGACGCCCTCGAAGCGATGGGCCTGCGCTCGATGCCGTACCTCGTCACCACCCGCATCATCGCGGGCGTCGTCGCGATCATCCCGCTGTACGCGATCGGCCTGCTCTCCTCGTACGCCGCCTCCCGCGCCGTCACCGTCCTCTTCAACGGCCAGTCGACGGGCACGTACGACCACTACTTCAACCTCTTCCTCTCCCCAGACGACGTGCTGCTCTCCATCCTCAAGGTGCTGATCTTCAGCGTGATGGTGATCCTCGCCCACTGCTACTACGGCTTCCACGCCCACGGCGGCCCGGCGGGGGTCGGGGTCGCCGTCGGCCGCTCCGTACGCAACGCCATCGTGCTGATCAGCGTCACCGACTTCTTCCTCTCGCTCGCCATCTGGGGCGCGACCACGACCGTGAAGGTGGCCGGATGAACGCGCGAACCGTACGCAGACGCCTCGCCGGGGCCGTCTTCCTCCTCGTCCCCGTCCTCCTCATCCGGCTGGCGGTCGCCGTGTACGACAAGGAGTTCAGCCGCGACGCCACCGTCACCGTCCTCACCACCAGCGCCGGCAACGAGATGCACCGAGGAGCCGAGGTGAAGCTGCGCGGAGTCGTCGTCGGCGAGGTGCGCGACATCAGCGCCGACGGCACCGGCGCCCGCCTCACCCTCGCCATCCGCCCCGGTCAGCTCGACCGCATCCCGGCGGACGTCACCGCGCAGATGCTGCCCACCACCCTCTTCGGCGAACGGTTCGTCGCCCTCGTACCACCGGCCACCGCCCCCACACCCCGTACGCTCGCGGCGGGCGCCACCATCCCGCAGGACCGTTCCGCCAACGCCGTCGAACTCGAACAGGTCCTGGACCAGGTACTGCCCCTGCTCACCGCCGTGAAGCCGGAGAAGCTCTCCGCCACCCTCACGGCCGTCGCCCAGGCGCTCGAAGGCCGCGGCGAGCAGCTCGGCCGCACCCTCGTCACGCTCGACGCACACCTGAAGAAGCTCAACCCGCACCTGCCCGCCCTCAACCGGGACATCACGCACCTCGTGGAGGTCAGCCGGGTGTACGGGGACGCCGCGCCCGACATCCTCGATGCGCTCACCGACTTCACCACGACCAGCGGCACCCTCGCCGAGCAGCAGGCCCAGCTCTCCCGGCTGTACGGCTCCACGACGGCGACCGCCCACGATCTGACCGCCTTCCTGCGCGAGAACCGGCACAACCTCATCCGCCTCTCCGCCGCCTCCCGCCCCACCCTGGAGCTGCTCGGCCGCTACGCCTCCTCCTTCCCCTGCACCCTGCGCACGCTCGCGGGCTTCGTCCCCGCGATGGACAGGGCGCTCGGCAAGGGCACCGACGAGCCCGGGCTCCACGTCACCGTACGGACCGTCCCCTCCCGTGGCGCGTACGTACCCGGCAAGGACCGGCCCGTGTACGAGGCGACCGGCGGACCGCACTGCTACTCCGTCCCGTACACCGGCAAACCGGTCGCGGGGCAGTCGGCCACCGGGAAGCCTGCCGGTGCCGCCGGGGCGGGCGGCCGCGCCGAGGGCCTCGGCCTGCCCAACTCCCCGCAGGAGAACCAGCTCGTCAACGAACTCATCGCCCCGGGCCTGCGGACCTCGCCCCAGTCGCTGCCCGACTGGTCCACCGTCCTGACCGGCCCCCTCTTCCGCGGAGCGGAGGTGACCCTCCAGTGACACGCCGCTCCCTCGCCGGGCCGCTCACCAAGTCGCTCGCCTTCATCGTGGTGACCGTGTGCGCCACCACCGTCCTGGCGCTGTCCATCGCCAACACCGGAGTCGGCGACACCAGCACGTACCGTGCCCGCTTCTCCGACGTCACCGGCCTCGTCGAAGGCGACAGCGTCCGCATCGCGGGGGTGAAGGTCGGCCAGGTCTCGTCGATCCGCGTCGTCGACCGGCGCGTCGCCGAGGTCGGCTTCACCGTCCAGAAAGGCCGGGCGCTGCCCGCGTCGGCGACCGCGTCGATCAAGTACCTGAACATGGTCGGCCAGCGTTACGTCGACCTCGACCGGGGCACCGGCCCGGTCGGGCGCACCCTGCCGCCCGGCGCCGTCATCCCGCTGGAGCGCACGACTCCCGCCCTCGACCTCACCCAGCTCTTCAACGGGTTCCGGCCGCTCTTCGAAGGACTCTCACCGACCGAGGTCAACGGCCTCGCCGGCTCCATCGTCCAGGTCCTCCAGGGAGAGGGCGGCACCGTCGACTCGCTCCTGCGCCACGTGGGCTCGCTGACCGGCACCGTCGCGGCCAAGGACAAGGTCATCGGCGAGGTGATCCGGAACCTCACCACGGTGCTGCGGACGGTCAACGACCGCGAGGAGGGCTTCAACGACCTCGTCGTCACCCTCCAGCAGCTCGTCAGCGGCTTCGCCGGCGACCGCGAACCGCTCGGGGAGGCCGTCACCGCCATGGGATCGCTGACGACCGTCACGGCCGGCCTCCTCCAGGACGGCCGCGCCCCGCTCAAGGAGGACATCCGCCAACTGGGCCGCCTCTCCGGCCAACTGGAGCGGAGCACCCCGCAGATCGAGGACTTCCTCCGCAAGAGCCCCGCCAAGATGGAGGCCATCGGGCGGCTCGCCTCGTACGGATCGTGGCTCAACCTCTACCTCTGCGAGGCCACCGTCGCGGGCGTCACCACCTCCGACGGCTCCAAGCCGCCCACCGGCATCCCCCTCACGGAAGCGAGGTGCCGCGCATGAGACGCCTCCTCCCGCCGTTCCGCTTCCGCCTGAAGCCCGTACGGGAACGCAACCCCGTCCTCACCGGCCTCGTCGGGCTCCTGGTCCTCGCCCTCATCGGCATCGGCGCGTACAAGGTCGACGCGCTCGTCGCCCGCACCGCCTACACCGCCGACTTCACCGAGGCCGCCGGCCTGGACGAGGGAGACGAGGTACGCGTCGCCGGCGTCAAGGTCGGGGAGGTGACCGGTGTCGCCCTCGACGGCGCCAGGGTCAAGGTCACCTTCGAGGTCGACGACGGCACCTGGATCGGTGACGCCAGCACCGCCGCCATCGCCATCAAGACGCTCCTCGGCGAGAAGTACCTCGCCGTCGACCCGCTCGGCACCCGCCGCCAGAACCCCGCCAGCCGCATCCCCGCGTCCCGCACCACCTCCCCGTACGACGTCACCCAGGCGCTGGGCGGCCTCGGCGACACCATCGACGCCCTCGACACGCGGCAGCTCGCGGCGAGCTTCGACGCCCTCTCCGCCACCTTCAAGAACGCGCCGCCCGACGTGCGCAGCGCGGCCGAGGGCCTGTCGGCGCTGTCGCGGACCGTCTCCTCACGCGACGCGCAGCTCGCGGAACTCCTCAAGGGCAGCAAGCAGCTGGCCAAGACCCTGGCCACCAAGAAGAGCAGCTTCGAGACCCTCCTGGAGGACGGCGGCCTGCTGCTCGGCGAGATCCAGGCCCGGCGCGACGCCATCCACCGGCTCCTCACCGGCGCCCGGAACCTCGGGACCCAGCTCACCGGGCTCGTCCAGGACAACAACAAGCAACTCGGGCCCACCCTGGAGTCGCTGAGCCGGGTCACCGGAGTCCTGCTGAAGAACCGGCAGAGCCTCGACCGGACCCTGGCCCTGGCGGGCCCGTACTACCGGCTCGTCGGCAACGCCCTCGGCAACGGCCGCTGGCTCGACACGTACGTCTGCGGCCTCGTCCCCAAGGACTACCTCCCGCCCGGCACGCCCCCGGCCACCGGATGCATGCCGCCCAAACCCACAGGGGGTGCCAGGTGAACCTCAGACGCGCCATCGGCATCGGCGCCGGCCTCGCCGTCGTCGCGGTCGCGGCGACCTCCGGCCTCCAGGCCCT
The DNA here is from genome assembly GCF_040611175.1 of Streptomyces sp. NPDC003036. NCBI lineage: Bacteria > Bacillati > Actinomycetota > Actinomycetes > Kitasatosporales > Streptomycetaceae > Streptomyces > Streptomyces sp. NPDC003036. The sequence continues at coordinate 130,163 of NZ_JBEXNO010000012.1, forward strand.
CGACGAGGCGCGCACCACCCGCGTCACCGCGTACTTCGACCGGGCCACCGGCGTGTACGAAGGCTCCGACCTGCGCGTCCTCGGCGTCAAGGTCGGCACCGTCGGAGCGGTCCGCCCCCAGGGCAAGGAGGTCGAGGTCACGCTCCTGCTCGACGAGGGCGTCCGCGTCCCGGCCGACGCCCACGCGGTGCTCGTCGCCCCCAGCATCGTCGCCGACCGGTACATCCAGCTCGCCCCCGCCTACACGGGCGGCCCCCAGCTGCGCGACGGCGATGTCCTGCCCGCCGCCCGCAACGCCACGCCCCTCGAAATCGACCAGCTGTACGCGTCGATCAACCGGCTCAGCGAGGCCCTCGGACCCGAGGGAGCCAACGCCCAGGGCGCCCTGGCGGACCTGCTCGACACCGGCGCCGCGAACCTCCGGGGCAACGGCAAGGCGATAGGCGACTCCATCGAGCAGTTCGGCAAGGCCGCCAAGACCCTCGACTCCAGCAGCGACGACCTCTTCGACACCCTCGCCTCCCTCCAGTCCTTCACCACCATGCTGAAGGACAACGACGGCGAGGTGCGCACGGCCGAGCGGCAGCTCGCCACGGTCACCGGCTTCCTCGCCGAGGACAAGGAGAACCTCGCCGCCGCTCTCAAGGAGCTCTCCACCGCCCTCGCCCAGGTGAAGACCTTCGTCGAGAAGAACCGCGGCAGCCTGAAGCAGAACGTCGACATCCTGCTGCCGATCACCCGGACGCTCGCCGACCAGCGCGCCTCGCTCGCGGAAGCACTCGACACCGCGCCGCTCGCCGCGGGCAACGCCCTCAAGGCGTACGACCCGCTCCACCGCACCCTCAACGGACGCGCCGACATCAACGAGCTCAGCATGGGATCCGGCGGATCCGGTACATCGGGGCTGGTCCCTGTCGAACCGGCCCGCCGCAAGGACCTGCCGGCCCTCCCGTTCCCCGTCGTCGGCCAGGTCTACGGCACCGCCGAGAACGGCACCGCCGAGAGGGGGGCGGCGCGGTGAACCGGCCGGCCCGTACTGGCCCTGTCGGTCTGGCCGCCGCCCTCGCCCTCGCCGTCGGCTTCTCGGCGACCGCGGTGAGCTGCGACGCACCGGACGGCCTGGAGCTCTCCGGCATCGAGCAGCTGCCCCTGCCCGGCGGCGCCGACCTCGGCGACCATCCGTACGAGGTCACCGCGGAGTTCGCGGACGTCCTCAGCCTCGTACCGAACTCCGCGGTCAAGGTCAACGACGTCGCCGTCGGACGCGTGACGAGGATCGCCCTGACCGGCGGGCCCGGCGGGTCCGGCGGCGAGGACAGCTGGTCGGCCCAGGTCACCCTGCGCGTCAACGGCGACGTACGGCTGCCCGCCAACGCCTACGCGCACCTCGAACAGTCCAGCCTGCTCGGCGAGAAGTACGTCCAGCTCTCCGCGCCCGCGAAGGCGGCCGAGGGCAAGCTCCGGCACGGCGACCGCATCCCGCTGAGCCGCACCAACCGCAACCCCGAGGTCGAGGAGGTCTTCGGCGCCCTGTCGATGCTCCTCAACGGCGGCGGCATCCAGCAGATCAGGACCATCACCACCGAGCTCGGCAAGGCGCTGCGCGGCAACGAGACCGAAGTCCGGTCCCTCCTCACGCGCATCGACACCCTCGTCACGAGCCTCGACGCCAACAAGGCGAACATCACCGCCGCCCTCGACGGCGTGAACCGGCTCTCCGCCACCCTCGCCACCCGGAAGCAGGACGTCGGCAAGGTCCTCACCGGACTCAGCCCCGGCCTGAAGGTGCTGGAGCGGCAACGCGCCTCGCTGCTCACCATGCTCGCCGCCCTCGACACGCTCTCCACCGTCGCCGTCGACACCGTCAACCGCAGCAAGGCCGACCTGATCGCCGACCTCAAGGCGCTCGGCCCGACCCTGCGCGCGCTGGCGGACTCCGGGAAGGCGCTGCCCGACTCGCTCCAGGTGCTGCTCACCTACCCGTTCACGGACGAGGTGCTGCGCGGCGTCAAGGGCGACTACCTCAACGTCTACCTCGACGTCGCCGCCGTACCCGGCACCCAGCTCGTACCGCCGCTGGTCCCGCCGAAAGAACCGCCGGGCGCCACGCCGAACGACCCGTCGACCGCCGGGCTTCCCTTACCGCTGCCGCCGACCGGGAGGAACTGATGCCGACCCTCGCCATCCGGCTCAAGAACCTCGCCTTCCTCCTCATCGCCGTCGTCGTCCTCGGCTACGTCGGCGTGCGGTACGCCGACCTCGGGCGGTACGCCGGACTCCGCGACTACTACACCGTGCGCGTCCAACTCGACTCGACCGGCGGCCTGTTCACCCATTCCAACGTCACCTACCGGGGCGTCTCCGTGGGACGCGTCGGACCCATCGAGCTCACCGGCGACGGAGTGGAGGCCGAGCTGCGCATCGACGACTCGGCGCCCCCCATTCCGGCGGACCTGGAAGCCGTCGTCGCCGGCCTGTCGGCCGTCGGCGAGCAGTACGTCGACCTGCGGCCGGCCGGCTCCGGCGGCCCGTACTTGCGCGACGGAGCGGTCATCCCGCGCTCCGACACCCGCACGCCCCCACCCGTCACCACCGTCCTGACCGGGATCGGCGACCTCGCCGCCTCCGTCGACCTGGAGTCGCTGCGCACGGTCGTCGACGAACTCGGTACGGCGCTGAACGGCCGCGGCGACGACCTCCAGGCGCTGCTGGACGGCGGTGACGCCTTCGTACGCGCCGCCGACAAGGCGCTGCCCGCCAACACCCGGCTGGTGATCGACGCCGAGACGGTCCTGCGCACCCAGGCCGAGGAGGGCGAGGCCCTCACCTCCTTCGCCTCCGGCGCCCGGCAGCTCGCCGCCACGCTCCAGGGCTCGGACGCCGACCTGCGCAGGCTCATCGCCGCCGCGCCCGGAGCGGCCGGCCAGGTCAGCGCCCTGCTGAAGGACCTCGACCCGGCCTTCGGGGCCGTCCTCGCCAACCTCCTCACCGTCTCCGAGGTGGCCGTGACCCGCCAGCGCGGCATGGAGGAGTTCCTCGTCACGATGCCCGCGCTCACCGCCGCCGGGGCGACGGCCGTCACCCCGCAGGGCGCCAACTTCGGCATGTCGGTGACGTTCTTCCAGCCGCTGCCCTGCACCGCCGGCTACGGCGGCACGCCCTACCGCAACGGCCTCGACCTGTCGGCCCCGCCCGCCCTCAACACCAAGGCCCGCTGCACGGCCGCCCCCTCCAGCGGCGTCAACGTCCGCGGCTCCGCGAACGCGCCCCGGGGCGAGCGCCCATGAGGAGGCGGACGGGGGCGATCCCGTACGGATGGTGGGCGGCCGTCCTCGTCGCGGCGCTGCTGTGCGGCGGCGCCGGGTGGTCGTACGCGCGTACCGCCGGCGACGAGGACCGCTCTTACGCCGAGGCCCGCGACACCGCCCTTGCGACCGGGCGGCGGCACCTCGCCGTGCTCAACAGCCTGGACCCGACACGGGCCGAGGCGGGCCGGGGCGCATGGCTGGAGGTGTCGGCGGGGGAGTTGCGGGAGGAGCTGAGGAAGGACCGGTCGTCCCCCGACGTGTCGGTGCGCGCGACCGTCACCGACGCCGCGCTCACCGCCTTCGACCACCGCGCAGGAACCGCCCGGCTCATCGCGACCGTACGGGTGGAGACCACCGCGTCCGCCAGTGACCGTAAACGGCTGGAGGCCGAACTCCTCCGTACGTCCGACGGCTGGAAGGTCACGGCGCTGACCACCGTCCCCGCCGCCGGGGTCCGAGAGGAAGGGGAGAGGTGACCACGAGAGACGAGGTCCAGGTCCGGAGCCTCCGGTACCGCCGCGCGGCCGCCCTGCTCACCACCCTCCTGCTGCTGGTCGGCGGCTGGCTGCTCTGGCGTACCGAGGAACTGGCCGACTCCCCGGCCCTGGACAACCGCGCGCTCGCCGACACCCGGGCCACCGAGCGGGTCGTCGGCGAGGTCGGCGGCGCGCTCGGGCGCGTCTTCTCGTACGCCCCGCAGGACACCGCCGCGACCCGGCAGGCGGCGCGGCAGCTCCTCGCGGGCAAGGCGGCACGGCAGTACGAGACGCTCTTCACCGAGGTCGAGCAGCGGGCCGCGCGGCAGAAGCTGACGCTCACCACCCATGTCGTACGCGCCGGGGTCACGCGGCTCACCGGCCGCGACGCGCACCTCCTGGTCTTCCTGGACCAGGTCGCCCAGCGCGCCGGGAAACCCGCCACCACGGTCGCCGCCCAGCTGTCCGTCACCGCCGAACTGCGGGGCGGCCACTGGCGGATCGTCGACATCACCGCACGCTAGAGAGGCCGTCACGCCGATGGAACGTACGCGCAACGCCACGCCGCGCAGGAACCCGCTCCTGGCGCCGGTCGTCGCCCTGGCCCTCCTCGCGGCCGGCGGCGCCGGCTGGGCGGGCTGGGCCGGCTGGTCCTGGTACGCGGCCGCGCACGACGACTCCGCCGCGTACGCGAAGACGCGGGACGAGGTCCTCGCCGCCGGGGAGCAGGCCGTGCAGAACATGAACACCCTCGACCACCGCGACCTGCGCCGCGGTCTCGACACCTGGCAGGACTCGGCCACCGGCGAACTGCGCGCCCAACTGACGGAGGGCCGCGCGCGGTTCGAGCAGCAGATCCGCGAGGCCAAGACCGTGACCAGCGCGAAGGTGCTGTCCGGCGCGGTGACGGAGCTGGACACGCGCGCGGGCCGGGCCCGCGTGATGGTCGCCCTGCGGATCACGGTGACCCCCTCCGAGGGCAAGCCGACGGCGAAGCAGAGCCGTCTGCTCGGCGAGCTCACCCGCACCCCCGAGGGGTGGAAGCTCAGCGCGCTCGGCCAGGCACCGGTCGGCAGCACCGCCGCGGAGCGAGTGGACTGAGAGGAGCTCCCATGTCGTCGACGACCCGACACCTCATCAACCGGCAGCGCCGCCTGGCCGCCACGCACACAACCCGGGCCTCGCCCGGTTCCGCACCGGCGCCCAGGTCCCCCGCACCGCCGCAGACACCGCCGCCACCCCGCCGCCGCAGGCCGCCCGTGCTGCTCGGCGCGCTCGCCGTGCTCACCGTGCTGCTGGGCGGCGTCGCCGCCTGGGCCGGCGGCGAGGCGGCGGCCCTCCGCGACGATCCGGCCGTGCGCAACACCGCCCTGACGGACGCGGCCCGCACCAGCGAGGTCAAGGGCCAGCTGACCAAGGCGGTGGGCGAACTCTTCTCGTACAACTACGCCAGCCCCGCCGAAGCCGACCGTGCCGCCAAGACCCACCTCACCGGCCGGGCGGTCGAGCAGCACCGCGCGATGCTGGCGCCCGTACGCGAACAGGCCGCGCGGCACAAACTCGTCCTCACCACCACCGTCACGGAGAGCGGTGTGGAGCGCATCAACGGTGACCGGGCCCGGGTGCTCGTCTACGCCGACCAGACCAACACCCGCACCGCCGCCAAGAAGGACGCCACGACGTACGGCGCCGCCATGTTCGCGGTGGAGGCGGTACGCGTCGGCGGCGCCTGGCGGGTCAACGCCATCGACACCCTGGGGGCGGCCTCATGAGGGCCTGGGCCGGTCGCGGGCTCGGGCGGGAGCGCGGGCGGAAGCTCGGGCGTGTGCGGGTGCGGCGGGCGGTGACCGGGACCGCCGCGGCCGTCGCCGCGATGGCCGCCCTCACCGCCTCCCAGGCCCCCGGCTTCGTACCGTCCCAGGCGCCCCGCCCCGACGAATCCGCGGCGCGGCACGACACCACCCAGGCCCCGCCGTCCGACGACACCTACCACACCGAACTGCCGCCGCTGGTCACCCCTGTGGTCCCTGGAGCCGCTCGGCCTCCGGGGGCGATCGGGGCCGGGGCCGGGCAGTCGGTGAGCCTCGGACCGGTCCAAGCGGGCATTCCGGCGACCGTGCTGGCCGCGTACCGGCGCGCCGAGGCCGCCGTGGCCCGGACCGACCCGGGCTGCCGGCTGCCGTGGGAACTGCTCGCCGCGATCGGCAAGGTGGAGTCGGGCCAGGCGCGCGGCGGCCGCGTCGACGCGTACGGCACCACGCTCTCGCCCATCCTGGGCCCGGTGCTCGACGGCGTCGGCTTCGCCCGGATCACGGACACCGACGACGGCGTGTACGACGGGGACCGGACGTTCGACCGGGCGGTCGGCCCGATGCAGTTCATCCCCTCGACGTGGGCCCGCTGGGGTACGGACGGCAACGGGGACGGGCGCGCCGACCCGGACAACATCCACGACGCGGCGCTGGCCGCCGGGCACTACCTGTGCGCGGGCGACCGGACGCTGACCGTCCGGGCCGACCTCGACCGGGCGATCCTCGGCTACAACCACTCGTCCGCCTACCTGCGCACCGTGCTGTCGTGGCTCGCCTTCTATCAGCGGGGCGCGCACCCGGTGCCGGACGGGACGGGAGTGCTGCCGGTGAGCCCGGGTGCGGGCGCGGGCGCGCAGCCGACGCCCGCGACGCCCAGGCCCGCGCCGAGCCCGCGCCCGGGCGGCGGCATCGTGGTGGGCCCGCAGCCCTCGCCCCGCCCGACCTTCACGCCACGGCCGCCCGGCACCCCGTCGCCGAGCCGGCCTCCGCTCCCGTCCCCGTCCTCCTCTCCGGGTTCGCCGTCCCCGACGCCCACGCCCACACCGACGCCCTCACCATCGCCCACGCCGACCCCGACGCCCACGGACCCGACTCCGTCGCCGTCCCCGACGCCCACCGACCCCACATGCCCGTCGCCCACGCCCACGCCATCGCCCACACCGACCGAGTCCCCCTCGCCCGGCGGGGTTCAGCCGCCCGACCCCGACAGCACCGCGCCCAGGTCGTACGAGACCGGCTCCTCCAACTGCCCGTAGCCGCAGCTCTCCGGCGTACGGTCAGGCCGCCAGCGGCGGAACTGCGCCGTGTGCCGGAAGCGGTTGCCCTCCATGTGGTCGTAGCCGACCTCGCACACCCGCTCCGGCCGCAGCGGCACCCAGGACAGGTCCTTCTTGCCCGACCAGCGGCTCGGCGCCCCGGGCAGCCGCGCGGTCTCGTGGGCGGCCTCGTCCGCCCAGGCGGCCCAGGGATGGCCGTCGGGCGTGTCCATGCGCAGCGGCTCCAGCTCCTCCACGAGCTCCGCGCGCCGCTTGTCGGAGAACGCGGCGCACACCCCGACGTGCTGCAGCGCGCCCTTGTCGTCGTACAGGCCGAGGAGCAGCGAGCCGACGACGTTCCCGGTCTTGTGGAAGCGGTAGCCGGCCACGACGACATCGGCGGTGCGCTCGTGCTTGATCTTGTACATGAGCCGGGCGTCCGGGCGGTAGGGCAGGTCCAGCGGCTTGGCGATCACCCCGTCGAGCCCGGCGCCCTCGTACTGTTCGAACCAGTGCCGGGCCACGTCGATGTCGGTGGTGGACGGCGCCAGATGGACCGGGGCGTCGACGCCCTCCAGCGCCTCGGTGAGCAGCGCCCGGCGTTCGGTCAGGGGCGCGTCCAGCAGGGACGCGTCGCCGAGGGCGAGCAGGTCGAAGGCGATGAACCGGGCGGGCGCGCGCTCGGCGAGCATCTTCACGCGGGAGGCGGCCGGGTGGATGCGCTCGGTGAGCTTGTCGAAGTCGAGCCGCCCTTCGTGGGCGATCACGATCTCGCCGTCGACGACACACCGCTCGGGGAGCCGCTCCGGGAGAGCCGCGACCAGCTCGGGGAAGTACCGGGTCAGCGGCTTGCCGGTACGGCTGCCGATCACCAGCTCGTCGCCGTCCCGGTGCACGATCGCACGGAAGCCGTCCCACTTGGCCTCGTAGTGCATGCCGGGCGGGATCTTCTTGACGGACTTGGCCAGCATCGGCTTGACGGGTGGCATCACCGGCAGATCCATGGCCCGATTCTGCCCCTCTTTGCTGGAAGGTGCCTGTCTACGCCGATATGCGAGGTATAAGCCTGCCGCCTACTGTGGCGCGTATGGGAAACGCGGTGGAGCTGGAAGCCGGCGGGCGTACCGTGCGCCTGTCCAACCCGGACAAGATCTACTTCCCGGAGCGCGGCTTCACGAAGCTGGACGTGGCGCGCTACTTCCTCGCCGTGCGCGAGGGCATCGTCCGCGCCCTGCGCGACCGGCCCACCACCCTGGAGCGCTTCGTCGACGGCGTCGAGGGCGAGTCCTTCTTCCAGAAGCGCGCCCCCAAGAACCTCCCCGAGTGGATCCCCACGGCCCACATCACCTTTCCCAGCGGCCGCTACGCCGACGAGATCCGCCCCACCGAGATCGCCACCGTGATCTGGGCGGCCAACCTCGGCACGCTCACCTTCCACCCCTGGCCGGTGCGGGGCGACCGTACCGACCACCCCGACGAGCTGCGCATCGACCTGGACCCGCAGCCCGGAACCGGCTTCCCGGAGGCGGTGGCCGCCGCGCACGAGCTGCGCGCCCTGCTGGAGGAGTACGGCCTGCGCGGCTGGCTCAAGACGTCCGGCGGACGCGGCCTCCACGTCTTCGTGCCGATCGAACCGCGATGGGAGTTCACCGGCGTGCGGCGCGCCGCCATCGCGCTCGGCCGGGCCCTGGAGCGGCGCATGCCGGGCCGGGTCACCACCGCCTGGTGGAAGGAGGAAAGGGGCGAAAAGATCTTCTTCGACTACAACCAGACCGCACGCGACCGCACCATCGCCTCCGCCTACTCCATCCGCCCCAGGCCGCACGCCCCGGTCTCCGCCCCGCTGCGCTGGGAGGAGCTCGACGACGTCGACCCGCGCGACTTCGACCTGGCGACCATGCCCGTGCGGTACGCCGACCACGGCGACGTCCACGCGGACATGGACGACCACGCCTTCACCCTGGACAGCCTGCTGGAGCTGGCCGACCGGGACGAGCGCGACCACGGCCTGGCCGACATGCCGTACCCGCCGGACTACCCGAAGATGCCGGGCGAGCCCAAGCGGGTGCAGCCGAGCCGCGCCAAGAAGGCGGCGGACTAGGGGTGTCGATCGGTCAGTGGTGTCGGCGAAAGACGATCACGGCCGCTGTCCGCCGACCCAGCCGCGGCCGGGCCGCGACGGCGAGGGCCACGGCGTCGTCGGCCGCCACGTCGCGTACGGGGTAGGCGTGTGCCCCCGCGGCCACGGCGGCCGTGAGCGTGACGAGGCCGGCGCGACGGCCGAACGGCGAGGACGAGACTGGGAATCCTGGAGGAGTTCTCGAACCCGGACCGGACCCTCGCTGAGCTCGGCCGCTCCTCCTGAGCCCGCGTCCGGTGCTGCGCCCGGGGCGAGCGGCCCGGGCGCAGCGGCATGACGGGCCGGTCAGAGCTCCTTGATCCGGATGTCGCGGTACGAGATGACGTCGGTCGTGCCGTGGACCTGGAGCCCGATGTAGCCGGTGGCGTACCGCCGGCCGTCCGTGCCCGGGTCGTCGGCGCGCGGCGGGGAGAACTCCTGGCCGCCGGTGTTGTCGAACTCGTTGATCAGGACGCCGTTGCGGAAGACCGAGTAGTGCTGGCCCTCCACGCGGATCTCGTAGTCGTTCCAGCTGCCCTTCGGGGTGACGCCCGCGCCGCCGAGCCCGACCCGGTCGAAGCCGTAGACCGAGCCGGTCTTGTACATGTCGCCGTCCGGCCGGTCCAGGACCTGTATCTCGTGCCCGAACTTGATGGCGACCCACTCCGGCCGCGGCTCCTCCGGGTGCTCGTGGACGTACGGGAAGCGGACGAAGACACCGGAGTTGGCGTTCCCCGTGCCCGGAGCGTCGTCCCGCCACTGGAGCTTGAGCGAGAAGTCCCCGTACTGCCGCTGCGGGAACCACAGCATGCCCATGCCCGGGACCGTCGTACTGCTCGTCATCGAGCCGTCGCCGTTCAGGCCGAACCGGCCGCCGCCCACGTGCTGCCACCGGGCGAACGTCTCCGCCGAGCCGTCGAACAGCGTCCGGTACCCGCTGGTCTGTCCGGGCTTGCCGATGCCGGACTCCTTGGCCGCCCGGTAGATCGTGCGGTGCTCGCGGGCGTCGATGACCCCCTCGGTGAGCAGCCGGTCGAGGACCGCGTCCACGTGCTTGAGGAACAGCGCGTGCGACGACCAGTCCTTCTCGTCCTCGATCAGCTCGTTGATGGTGCAACGGCCGCGCGTCATCCGGTTCGGCACGCCCGTGTCCACCGTGCCCACGATGACCGTGAGCCTCTCGTCGTACTCGGGGCACTGGGGCGCCGGGACGCCGCCGCCCTCCGCGACGTTGAAGCCGACCTGCCGGGCGGCCGAGGTGTTGCCCGCCTTGTCCGTGGCCCGGTGCAGCACGGTGTGGTAGCCCACCCGGTCCACGACCACCGGCGCCGTGTACGCCAGGTACGGGCCGCCGTCCAGCGAGTACTCGGTCTTCTCCACCCCGGATCCCGCGTCGGTCGCGGTGACCGTCACGGTGGCCCGGCCGATGTACGCGCCGTCCGCGTTCTTCTCGCCCGTCACCGAGGCCGACGTCTCGGGCGGCGTCTTGTCGTCCGTCGGCGGGGCGACCACGGTGAAGTCGACCGCCTTCTCGGCGGCCGTGTTCCCCGCCCGGTCCGTGGCCCGGTACCGCACGGTGTGCGTGCCGGTCTCGTGGACCATCACGGGGGCGGTGTACGTCTGCCAGGCGCCGGCGGCGCCGACCGCGTACTCGATGGTGTTGACGCCGGACCCCGCGTCGGAGGCGGTGACGGTGACCGTCGCCATCCCCAGGTACCGGCCCTCGCCGTCCTTCTCGCCGCTGACCGTCGCCGACGTCTCGGGTGGCGCCTTGTCGTCCGTCGGCGGGGCGACCACGGTGAAGTCGACCGCCTTCTCGGCGGCCGTGTTGCCCGCCTTGTCGGTGGCGCGGTAGCGGACCTTGTGGGTGCCGACTTCATGGACCATCACGGGGGCGGTGTACGCCTGCCAGGCGCCGGTGGCGCCCACCGCGTACTCGATCCGGTCCACGCCCGACCCGGCGTCGGTCGCCGACACGGTGACGTTGGCGTGGCCGATGTACGCGCCGTCGGCGTTCCGCTCGCCCTCCACCTTCGCCGAGGTCTCGGGCGCGGTGGTGTCCTCGCCGCCGCCCGCCTCCGTCACGGTGAGGATGCCCTGCATCGCGCCGTGGCCGGGGATGGTGCAGTAGAAGCGGTACCGTCCGGGCGTCAGCGTGATCTGGGCGGTGTGCTTGCCGCCCTGGTCGTCACTGGGGTTGGCCAGGATGTTCAGCCGGACGTCGTTGTTGTACTCCGGGTCGGAGACGTCGAACGTCAGGGTGTGCGGCATGCCCGTGGTGTTGCCGGTGGCCGCGCTGTTCTCGAAGACGATCGTCGCCGGGCCGGCCACCGCGGTGGCCGGGAAGGACAGGTAGCGGTCGATGGGGTCACCGGCGGTCCAGGTCAGCACCTGCTCCGCCGAGGCCGCGGTCACGGCGTCCGCACGGTTGTCCGGGCGCCCGTACGCGGCGTTCGAGGTCAGCCCCAGCACCATCAGCACGGAGGCGAGCAGCGCCGTCCACACGGTCCTCGGCGTCCTCGGGTAGCGATGTCTCACTGCGCTGCCGCCTTCCTCGCCAGGTCCTCGGCGGCGGGCGTCGGCTCGCCGCCCCGGTATGTCACGCGCCACAGCGCGGACTTGGAGTCGGAGGTGAAGAAGCCGCGGCCGTAGTCGAGGACGTACAGGGAGCCGTCGGGCGCGAACTTCCAGTCCATGAGGTTGCGGATGCCGTCCGCGCCCACCGGGATGATCTTCTTCAGGGACTCCGCGTGGACGGGCAGTCCGCCCTTGCCGACCGTCCTCGGGTCCATCAGCACGGCGTGGCGCGGCTGGTCCCCGTCGTAGAAGTCGCCCACGAACCACTTGCCGTCCCAGTACGCCGGCCACGCGGCGGTGCCGGCGCTCGTCGTGTCGTACCGGTACACCGGCCCGTTCATGGTCGCCTGGCCGCCGCCCTTGAGCCACGGCAGCAGCAGCTTCTGCTCCTCCGTCCGGTAACTGGGCACACCGCTCGCGTCCCTCGGGAAGTCGGGGCCGCCGCCCTGCGGCGAGTACCAGATGGAGTTGGGCGTGACGGGCGGCAGGTTCACCAGGCCGTCGTTGTGGGGCGACTCGTTCTTCGGCGCGGAGCAGTCGTACCAGCCGAGCGGCTTGCTCGGATCGGGCAGATTCCGGTCCCGGTAGGGCTGGTTGTTGCCCATGCAGTACGGCCAGCCGTGGTTGCCCGCTTTGGTGATGGCGGTGAAGGTGTCGTACTTGGCGGGGCCCCACGTGGTCGACGGCGTACCGGCGTCGGGGCCGACCCACCCGGCGTACAGGACGTCCGTCGTCTTGTCGACGAAGATGCGCGCCGGGTTGCGCACACCCATCACATAGATCTCGCCGCGCGTCTTGCCGCCGCCCTCGTCCGGCTCCTTGCCCGTGAAGAGGTTGCCCTCCGGGATCGTGTACGTGCCGTCGTCCTCGGGGTGGATGCGCAGGATCTTGCCGTTGAGGTTGTTGGTGTTGCCGGAGGTGCGGCGGGCGTCGGCGAAGGAGACCCCCTTGAAGACGGGCTCCGGGTTGTTGCCGGAGTAGCCGCCGCTGAAGCCGCTGGAGTTGTTGTCGCCGGTGGCGATGTACAGGTTCTCCTTGGAGTCCCACGCCATGCCGCCGCCCGCGTGGCAGCAACTGTGGATCTGCACAGGCCACTTCAGCAGCACCTTTTCACTGCTGAGGTCCAGCTTGTTCGTCGCGAGGTCGAGGGTGAAGCGGGAGACGTACCGCTCCGCCATGTGGGTGTCGCGGTTGATCCGGGAGTGGGGCGTGTAGTGCAGATACACCCAGCCGTTCGACAGGAAGCCGGGGTCGAGCTCGATCCCGAGGAGCCCCTCCTCGTTCTTCGTCAGCTCATCCCCGCCGCCCTTGTTGCCGAAGACCGTGAGCGCGCCCGCGAGCTGCACCTTCCTGGTCCTCGGGTCGTAGACGTGGACCTCGCCGCTTCCCTTGCCGATGTCAGGGTCGTTCCAGTCGGTGACCACGGGCCGGGAGGAGTCGCCGCCGCCGCGCCCGATGTAGAGGACGCGGCCGTCCGGGGCGACCACCAGGCCGTGCGGCTCGCCGATCTGGTCGTTCGTGCCCGGCTGGTTGGGCCGGGTCAGGCGCTCGCTCCGGTAGTTCGCGTCGATGGTGGCCTTGCAGTCGGCGCGGACCAGCCGGGTGGTCCACAGCAGGGCGCCGCGCAGATGCTCGCGGAAGTCGGTCTCGGCGAACGACTCCGCCGTACCGCCCATGCCCGTGTAGAAGGAGCGGCCGCCGTCGTAGTCGCGGCACCAGGAGACGGGGTGATCCCAGCCGTTGGCCCCCGGCCCCGGCCGGTAGGTGCTCTCGCGCACCCGCGCCACCGTGTGCACGCTGCCGGAGGGGTTGACCGCCCAGTTGAACCACTTGTCGGGGCGCTTCCAGGTCAGGGGGAGCTGCCGCGTGGCGGGGTGCTGCCGGTCACCGACCTCGACGCTCGCGCGCTGCACGGCGGTGGGACCGCCGGCGGCGGGCCGGGCGCCGACGAGACCGGTGAACCAGTCGGAGTACGGCTCCGTGCGCGCCGCCTCGTGGATGCCGAGGAAGCCGCCGCCCGCCTCCATATACGCCTCCAGGCCCGCCTCCTGCTCCGGGTCGAGCACATCACCGCCGCCCGTCAGGAACACGACCGCGTTGTACCGGCCGAGCCTGGCGGCGTCGGTGAAGACGGAGGCGTCGTCCGTCGCCTCGGTACGGAAGCGCTGCGCGGTCGGCCCGGACTGGCCGATCGCCTCTATCGCGGCGATACCGGCGTTGACGGCCGGGGACTCGGCGGTGGCGGAGGCGTGGAAGACCAGCACGCGGACGTTGGCGCCGCCGGGCGGCGACGGGAGGGACAACGTTGTCCGCGAATCCTCCGGGTGCGGCTGGGCGGTGGCGGCCGTACCGCTGAGCAGCGCGGCCGCCAGGCCGGCGACCGCCAGGGCCGCGACCGCGCCGCGGCGTGTTCTTGACCGGTGATGTGGTGCACGGTGCATGTGTTCACCCACCCCTCTGTGGTCACAGCAAACGACGACGAAGCTAGACCTCTTTCCGTGACACGCCAATAGCTTGGCACCGATCGCGCGAACTTTGTCCTGCCTGTGGAAAAACGAATCGCCCACGGCTACGGTGTGGCCGTCCCGGGGTACTCAGCCCCCGTCAGTCTCGGCACCGTACTGGGGAGTTCGGCATGGACAGACGGAGCTTCAACCGGCGTCTCCTGGCATCGAGCGCGGCTGCCGCGACCGGCGTGACATCGTTGTCCGCAGCCGCCGCGCCGGGCGCGGCCCCGGAAGCGATGCCCCTGAGGACCACTGCGCCGGCGGGCGGCCGGGTGCGCCACCTCAAGCTCTACGCCGAGAGACTGCCGGATGGTCAGATGGGGTACGGCCTGGAGAAGGGCAAGGCCACGATTCCGGGGCCGCTCATCGAACTCGACGAAGGCGACACCCTCCACATCGAGTTCGAGAACACCATGGACGTCCCCGCGAGCCTCCACGTCCACGGCGTCGACTACGACACCGCCAGCGACGGCACCAAACTGAACCGCAGTCACGTCGAACCCGGCGGGACCCGCACGTACACATGGCGCACCCACGCCCCCGGCCGCCGCAAAGACGGCACCTGGCGCGCCGGCAGCGCCGGTTACTGGCACTACCACGACCACGTCGTCGGCACGGACCACGGCACCGGCGGCATTCGCAAGGGGTTGTACGGGCCGGTCGTGGTGCGGCGTCAGGGCGACGTCCTCCCCGACAAGCAGTTCACGATCGTCTTCAACGACATGACGATCAACAACCGGCCAGGCCACCAGAGCCCCAACTTCCAGGCCACCGTGGGGGAGCGGGTCGAGATCATCATGATCACCCACGGCGAGTACTACCACACCTTCCACATGCACGGTCACCGCTGGGCGGACAACCGCACCGGCATGCTCACCGGCCCCGACGACCCGAGCCCCGTCATCGACAACAAGATCACCGGCCCGGCCGACTCCTTCGGCTTCCAGATCATCGCGGGCGAGGGCGTGGGCGCCGGGGCCTGGATGTACCACTGCCACGTCCAGAGTCACTCCGACATGGGCATGGCCGGGCTGTTCCTGGTGGCGAAACCGGACGGCACGATCCCCGGTTACGAACCGCACCACCCGGCGGGAGGCCACACGGCCCACTGACGGGCCATCAGCCGGCGAGGCCGAGGCCCTCCCAGTCGAGGGACGACTCGTGCCGCGGTACCGCGCGACGTCCCGGCCCGGCCGTCGGGCCGTCCGAGCCGGCGCTCCACAACCGGCTCGACGGAGGTGTCCGTGAGCCGCCTGTATGTGAGCCGCCGGTGGGTGAGCAGCCCGGCCGGCTTGCCGCCGCCGCTCAGGGGTGCCTACGCGGCAGGAGCCTTTTCTGATCGTCATGATCCGATCATCCGTGCGGGCGTGGCGCTCTTGCCGATCACCGGCCGGAAGCCCATGCTTACGAGGAGCGATCCGCGTGCGCGTGTTGATCATTCGTTGAGGCGCCGTTTATCCCGCCGGGGCAGCGTGTTCGCCATGCCGATCCACACCAATGCCCCCACCGCGATCGACCACGAGCTCTCCTGGCAGGAGACCGCCCTCTGCGCCCAGACGGGCCCGGAACTCTTCTTCCCGGACCCCGGCTCCTCCACCCGCGACGCCAAGCGCCTGTGCGCGGCGTGCGAGGGCCGGGAGGCCTGCTTGGAGTACGCGCTCACACACGACGAGAGGTTCGGCGTCTGGGGCGGCCTCTCGGAGAAGGAACGTCACGCGCTCAGGCGGAACGGCCGCCGCTGAGCCTCAACTCTGCCGAGCCTTTCCACCCTTGACGAGCCCGGCCCGCTCCGCGAGCACATCCTCCTCGGGTGCGCCGCCCGGCACCCCGTCCCCCATGTCTTCGGGCACGACGCGCACGGGGTAGTGCCCACCGACGGGCGAGACGACGCCGCCGTAGCGGGGGTCCCCGGCGAACCAGATCATGTCGGGCTGGGGGTTCTGCTTGCGGTCCAGTTCCACCGAGAAGGGCGTGATCCGGAGGGTGGGCGCGTACTGCTCGCTGAACCTGATGCGGATCACGACTGGCTGCTCCAGCGCCCGCGGAGGGTACGAACACGGATACGCCCGCCAAGGGTATGTGCTCAGGATGTTCTTGACGCGCTGTGTCCGCCACACTGCCACGAACGTCAGGGTCAGCATGAACGGGTAGAAGAACACGCACAGGACGGTGAGCCCGATGGACTTCCATGCGATGCATGCGTAGAAGGAGGCCACCGCCAGGACGGTCATGAAGGCGAGCCAGGCCCAGCGTTTGATCACTAGGCGAGCGTGGCCTCGAATCGTCGGCGCGTGATCAATGGCCCTCTTCAGCAGAGGTGTCGATGTCGGTGATGGTGTCACGTGAGAAGCTCCAGAATGCGTGAAGTCGGCGTCTTGCTCGCGGATTCGGAACTTCGATCCGGATGGGAAAACGAGAACGTGTGAGCGATTCCTTCGAGGATGTCGGTGTAGGAATCTGCGTGACGCGTGGCCGCGCTCACCAAGTCCGCGATCAGAACGTAAGAGCCCCGCGGGTGCGGAACGGCGATGCGGGCTTGGAACACCTCAGTCGTCGACGGTGAGACTTTTGCACGCTGGGCTTGGAGCATCGGCGGTGTAAGAATCCCGGCGACCATTGCTCCTGGGACTCCGGTGGGCAGATCCAGAAGTCTGCAACTCCGCGTTTGCCACGCGGCAGAGTCGGCCAGCGTGATTCCCGCACGTGCCGCAGCCACGTATGGTGACGGGGCCACTGTGCTGATCATGGACAGCGAGAAGAGCGACATGGAGGCTCCGTGCGAGCCATCCGGATGCAGGCCGAAGGCCAGATAGGCGGATCCCTTTTCGGCAAGTTCATCAATGAGCTCCGTCAGAACGCATGCTTCCTGCACAACTCGGTTGGCGGTCGGCTCCTGCTCCAGCAGCGGCAGAACGACTGTGGTGACAGCCCGCGTGAGCGATTCCGGCGTGACGCTTTCGAGGGAGTGAAAACCGGGGGGCAATCGGAACCAGACCGATGGGTTGTTGTCTTCCAGGCCCATGAGAACCGCCTTGTAGGTCGTCATCCTGAGAGGGAGGCCCACACATGCGCGAGCCTAGCTGCCGATGTCGGGGCGTCTTCGATGGCGGCTCTCGTGCCGTCGACTGCGGTAGCCGAGTTCGAGACCGTCTCGTTGTCGTCGAGGGGTGAGTAATGGCTGGCGGCAGTCACTGCGCCTGTCGCCGGCACGCCGTACTTCACGCCGTTTCTCACCGTGGGGTGTGCTTCTCGGAGCGCCCACTCCGTAAGCGGGTTTTCGATATGTCGCAGCTCATCGATCGAGCTCTTCGAAGCGTCGGCGAACTCGCGTGCTCCTGCGCCGAGATCAGCCAGAGTTCCAGATCCGGTCAGGGAAGAACTGGCACGAAGTGCCTTGGTTCCCTCCGCCAAGGCCGCTACCCCTGGGATGGACCCCAGCGCGTCGCCGGTGAGAGTGACGGCGTTGTCCCAGAAGTCGGCATCGAACTCACCCTTGGTGAAGCCATCCCGCAATGAGGCGCGCACCTGGTCGTCCGACAGATGCAGCCCCAGGGCGCCCATACTCGCTCCAGTGGCGACGATCATCAGACCGAGGCCAAGTGGGGGAAAGGCAGCACCGAGAACCAGGCCGGCAAATCCCATGACAGCGGATACGTCGGACAGCACATCGCCGAGGTCCTCACTGACCCAGTCAATAGCCCTGCTCAACACCCCCGGCTCCTCCGGAGCCAACCGGTCCGTCGCCTCGTCCAGGCACTTCGCCACGCGAGCCGCCTCCGCCCTGTGGGTTTCCTCCAGCTCGCGGGCGAGGCGGCGGACGTGCTGCAGGGCCTCCCGGGCCTCCGTGAGGGCCGTTGTCGCGGCGTGGAGGTCGGAGGGCGAGGCGTCCGCGCGGGAGGTGGTCGCGGCGTGGGTGGACTCCGCGGAGCGCAGGGACTTCGCGTGGAGGGCCGCCTGGGTCTCGTAGCGGCGGGCCGTCGCCTGGTAGGAGACCAGGGAGTCGTACCAGGTGCCCAGGCGGCTCGCCGCCTTCGTCAGGGAGCGGTGGGCGTTGCCCAGGTAGCGGGGGAGCTCGCCGTCCAGGGCCTCGCGGAAGGCGTCTGCGGCCTCGCCCTTCCAGTAGGAGCTCTCACCCAGGAGCTGCTGCACCAGGCGGTGCGCCGTACCCAGGGCGGTCGCCGAGGACGTCAGCTTCGACCGGAGCGCGGCGATCTCCGCCGGGGTCCCCGGCGCCGGGTCCCAGCCCAAGTGGGGGAAGGCGGCGTCAGTCACGGCGGCCCACCGCCCGGAACGCCGACGCGATCGCGTGCTCGAGCTGCACGTACCCCTTGTGGCTCAGCCGCACCCCCTCGTGCACTGCCTTGATCCGGATGCCCAGCTGCTCCGCGCCGTACTTCCAGCGCTCCTGGAAGCCGTCGCAGGCCTCGTCGAGTTCGCGAGTGCCGAGCTGGTCGGCCCGTACGTGTTCCAGTGCGCGTCTGGCCTCCGCGAGAGAGGTCAGCGATTCGCCCAGCGCGTGGGAGAAGCGACCCAACTGGTCGCGGTCGACACGGAGATGGGAGTCCATGGCGGACCAGCCTGGCAGATCAGCAGCAATGTGCTGAAACGCCGTAACCCTCCCGGGTGGTGTTGGTGGATCAGCGGCCCATACGGAACGTTTCTCCGTACATCGGCCGCGTTTCGCCACTCAGCCATCGTCGCCTCCGTCGAAAGACGACGGAGGCGACGATGGCTGACAAGGCGGCGATCGGGAAAGCCGTCAGCCGCCCGCGCGTGCCGCCAGGCGCGCCTTGCGGGCCGCGAGCTTCTCGTCGAACTTCCGCGCCTCCGCGTCCAGGCCGCCCATGTACAGCCCCAGCTCCTCCTGCGCCTTCAGGCCCTCCGGGCCCAGCCCGTCGATCTCCAGGACCTTCAGGAAGCGCAGCACCGGCTGAAGCACGTCGTCGTGGTGAATGCGCATGTTGTAGATCTCGCCGATGGCCATCTGCGCGGCCGCCCGCTCGAAGCCCGGCATGCCGTGCCCCGGCATCCGGAAGTTGACCACCACGTCCCGCACCGCCTGCATGGTCAGGTCCGGCGCGAGCTCGAAGGCGGCGCCCAGCAGGTTCCGGTAGAAGACCATGTGGAGGTTCTCGTCGGTCGCGATGCGCGCCAGCATCCGGTCGCAGACCGGGTCCCCGGACTGGTGGCCGGTGTTGCGGTGCGAGATGCGGGTGGCGAGCTCCTGGAAGGCGACGTACGCGACCGAGTGCAGCATCGAGTGCCGGTTGTCCGACTCGAAGCCCTCGCTCATGTGCGCCATCCGGAACTGCTCCAGCTTGTCCGGGTCGACCGCGCGCGAGGCGAGCAGGTAGTCGCGCATGACGATGCCGTGCCTGCCCTCCTCCGCGGTCCAGCGGTGCACCCAGGTGCCCCAGGCGCCGTCGCGCCCGAAGAGGGTGGCGATCTCGTGGTGGTAGCTCGGGAGGTTGTCCTCGGTGAGCAGGTTGACGACCAGCGCGATCTTGCCGATGTCGGTCACCTTGGACTGCTCGGGCTCCCAGGCCTCGCCGTCCTCGAAGAGGCCGGGGAAGTTGCGGCCGTCCGACCACGGCACGTACTCGTGCGGCATCCAGTCCTTGACGACCTTCAGGTGGCGGTTGAGCTCCTTCTCGACCACCTCTTCCAGGGCGTACAGCAGTCGGGCGTCGGTCCACGCTTCCGAGCTGCCGAGGTGGGGAGAGGTGAGGGTCATGCGGATACTCCTGGGGACGTGACATACCTACGGCTTCGTAGGTTACGAAACCGTAGGTTAAGCGCGCCGTAAGCACCAGCCAAGCCCGCGTCTGGGCATGGCTCGTCACATTCCGCTATGAGCCCTGGTCAGATGCGTCAATCGAGTGACGGAGCCGCGGATTCCGGTGTCGTCGGACGCAGCTCGCCGTCCATCTCCAGCCACCGCGTGATGCCGATCGACTCCAGGAACGGCACATCGTGGCTCGCCACGATCAGCGCCCCCTCGTACGCGTCGAGCGCCGCCGTCAGCTTCCGTACGCTCGCCATGTCGAGATTGTTCGTCGGCTCGTCCAGGAGCAGCAGCTGCGGCGCCGGCTCGGCCAGCAGCAGCGCGGCGAGCGAGGCCCGGAAGCGCTCCCCGCCCGACAGCGTCCCGGCGGGCTGGTCGGCCCGCGCGCCACGGAACAGGAAGCGCGCCAGCCGGGCCCGGATCCGGTTGGCCGTGGCCTCGGGCGCGAAGCGGGCGACGTTCTCCACCACGCTGAGCCCGTCGTCCAGCACGTCGAGCCGCTGGGGCAGGAAGCGCAGCGGAACGCGCGCCACCGCCTCGCCCGACACCGGCTCGAGCTCCCCGGCGATCGTGCGCAGCAGTGTGGTCTTGCCCGCGCCGTTGCGCCCGACGAGCGCGATGCGCTCCGGGCCGCGCAGTTCCCACTCGCCGCCGACGCGGGCGCCGTACCGCAGCTCCAGGTCGCGCAGGAGCAGCACGCTGCGGCCCGGCGGGACCGTGGTGTACGGCAGCTCCACGCGGATCTCGTCGTCGTCCCGCACCGCCTCCACCGCTTCGTCGAGCCGCTCCTTCGCCTCGGCGAGCCTCTGGGTGTGCAGGATGCGGTGCTTTCCGGCCGATTCCTGGGCGGCCCGCTTGCGCGCGTTCATCACGATCTTCGGCTCGCGCTTGCTGTCGAACATCTTCTGCCCGTACCGCTTGCGACGCGCCAATTTCATGTGCGCCTCCGACAGTTCCCGCTTCTGCCGCTGTACGTCGGCCTCGGCGGCCCGCACCATGCGCTCGGCCGCCTCCTGTTCGGCGGCGACGGCCTCCTCGTACGCGGAGTACGGTCCGCCGTACCAGGCCACCTCGCCGTCGCGCAGGTCGGCGATGCGGTCCACCAGCTCCAGCAGTTCGCGGTCGTGGCTGACCACGACCAGGACGCCCGACCAGGACCGGACCGCTGCGTACAGGCGGCGGCGCGCGTACAGGTCGAGGTTGTTCGTCGGCTCGTCCAGCAGCAGTACGTCGGGCCTGGCCAGCAGCAGGGCCGCCAGCCGCAGCAGGACGCACTCGCCGCCCGAGACCTCGCCGATGGTGCGGTCCAGGCCGATGTGGCCGAGGCCGAGCTGGTCGAGCAGGGCGCGGGCGCGCTCCTCGACGTCCCAGTCGTCGCCGACCGCCGTGAAGTGCTCCTCGCTCGCGTCCCCCGCCTCGATGGCGTGCAGGGCGGCGCGCGTGGCGGCGATGCCGAGGGCCTGGTCGACGCGGAGGGCGGTGTCGAGGGTGGCGTTCTGCGGCAGGTAGCCGACCTCGCCGGCCACGCGGACGGTGCCGTCGGACGGGGCCAGGTCTCCGGCGATCAGCTTGAGCAGGGTCGACTTGCCGGAGCCGTTGACGCCGATCAGGCCGGTCCTGCCTGGTCCGACCGCCAGTTGGAGGCCGTCGAGGACCTCGGTGCCGTCCGGCCACGAGAAGGACAGGTCGGTGCAGGTGATGAAGGTGGGAAAGGTAGACATACGGGTCTCCCGGTTGCGTGAGAAAAGGGCTGGGGCAACGGGTGAGACACCGCGGGCGGTGGCGGTCGCTGTCGCGGGACGGCTCGTGCGGCTCGTACGGCTTGCGCGGCTCGTACGGCTCTCTGCCGAGGTCGCACACATCAGTGCGCACACCGCCGGAAGCGCGGGGTGCGGCACGGTGTCTCGAGACCTCAGACGAGCAACGTCCTACTCCGATCGACGACGACAAGGGCCGGGAAGGACGGTACGCCCGGACGGCTCCGGGCGGCAACGGAATTACGGGGGGGGGGGGGTGAGCCTGTCAGCGGGCGTCGCGCAGCAGCGCGTTCAGGTCCTCGTCGAGGTCGAGGAAGTGGTGCTCGCAGCCGGTGGGTACGAGGTGCTGGGCCCGCTCGAGGAAGCGGCGCACCTCCGAGGTGCGTACGTGCACCATCGCGACGCCCTCCGGCGCGTGGAACTCCACGACCGTACGGTCGAAGCCGTAGGGGCGTACGCGGACGTCGCCGACGCCGGCCGGCCGGTCGACGCCCGTGGCCAGCAGCTCCCGGGAGAAGGCCCAGGCCACCTCCGTGCCCTCCAGGGTGGCGGGGGCGGGGAACGCCATCTGTACGGCGAACGGGTCCTTCCGGTCGTAGCGGAGCGTGGCCGGAACGGTCTCCATACAGGGCGCGGATGCGACCAGGCGGGCCTGCACGGCCTGCTCGATGACGGTGGACAAGGCCTGCTCCCTCACACGTGGCTTGGGTACGTCTCTTTACACGGGGGAGGACGATGTTTTTGGCCAAGGCGTGCATTGACGAGTGGCGTGACCTGTGTCACCGTCCCGCGCCATGATGTCCATGGGGAAGACGAGACGAACGGTGAGGCCGGGACGGAGTGGAGGGGCATCGGCGGCTGCCCTCGCCGTGGCGTTGACCGCAGCTCTGACGGCGGCGCTGACCGCCGCGCCGCCCACCGCCCGGGCACAGCCCGCCCCGGCCGAAGCCGCTCCGGCAGCCGAAGCCGTACCGGCCCGGGAGGCCCTCCAGGAGGCCGCCCAGGAGGCTCCGGTCTGGTCCCCGCGCCCGACCGGTACGGACGTACGGTTCCGGGGCCTCGCGGCCGTCAGCCGGACCGGCGCGTGGGTGGCCGGCTCCAAGGGCACGGTGCTGCGCACGGCGGACGGCGGCCGGAGTTGGCGGAACGTGTCGCCGCCGGGCGCGGAGACGCTGGAGTTCCGCGACATCGAGGCGTTCGACCAGCGCCGCGCGGTGGTGCTGGCGATCGGCGAGGGCGAGGCGTCCAGGATCCTGCGCACCGACGACGGAGGCGCGACCTGGACCGAGGCCTTCCGCAACACCGACCCGCGCGCCTTCTACGACTGCGTCACCTTCCTCGACCGCCGGCACGGGCTCGCCGTGAGCGACCCGGTGGACGGCCGGTACCGCATCCTGGCGACCCGGGACGGGGGCCGGTCCTGGGGCGTCCTGCCGACCGCGGGGATGCCCGCCGCGCTGCCCGGCGAGGCGGCCTTCGCCGCGAGCGGCCAGTGCCTCGTGAGCGCGGGCCCGCGAGACGTCTGGCTGGCCACCGGAGGCGGCGCCACCGCACGCGTCCTGCACTCGTCGGACCGTGGCCTGAACTGGACCGTCGCCGACTCCACCCTCCCGGCCGGCGACCCGGCGCGCGGCGTGTTCGCCCTCGCCTTCCGCGACCGCACGCACGGCCTGGCGGTGGGCGGCGACTACCGGGCCGGGCAGCCGTCCCCGCAGGCCGCCGCGGTCAGCCGGGACGGCGGCCGGTCCTGGCGGCAGGCGCACACCCCGCCGCCCGCCTACCGCTCCGGCGTGGCCTGGCTGCCGCACAGCCGGTCCGCCGCGCTCGCCGTCGGCCCGACGGGCACGGACCTCACCACGGACGGCGGCCGCACCTGGCGCACCGTCGACCCCGGCTCGTACGACACCGTCGACTGCGCCGCCGACGGAGCGTGCTGGGCGTCAGGCGAGAAGGGCCGGGTGGCGCGCCTGGAGCGGCCGAACCACCGCTAGAACACGACCTGGCGTCAGGACGGCAGCTGCTGGCGGTACGCGGCGAGCTCGGGCGCGGTCTTGGTCGCGATGAACTCGGTGATGCGGTACGCGCACACCCCGCCCGTGACGAAGGGGTCGGCCGCCGTGATCTTCTCGATCTGCGCGCGGTCGTCCCCGACGGCGAGGATGACACCGCCGTCGCGGGGGTTCTTGCGACCGGAGGCGATGAACACTCCCGACGCGTAGTGCTCGTCGAGCCAGGCGACGTGGGGCTCCAGCAGCGCGTCGGCGCGCTCGACCGGTGCGGTGTAGGTCAATTCCAGTACGAACATGTGCGCCAGGCTACCCGCCCCCGCCGACGCCCTCCGGAGGCTGTGGACAACCCGTCCGCGACCGGGAAACCGCCCTCCACCACGTCGCCCTCCACCGCCTCGCCCCCGGCGCGCGGACGGCCTAAGGTGACCGTCATCATGATGATCATCCCCGTGCCCGCCGACTGGCCTGCCCACGAAACCGAAGCCCTGGCCGTCCAGGACGAGCTGCGCGGCCGCGTCGTCCTCGACGAGCCGGGTCCGCCCCCGGGCACCGGCCACGTCACCGGTGTCGACGTGGCCTACGACGACGAACGCGACCTCGTCGCCGCGGCGGCCGTCGTCCTCGACGCCCGCACCCTCGACGTCGTCGAGGAGGCCACCGCGGTCGGCAGGGTCTCCTTCCCGTACGTCCCCGGCCTGCTGGCCTTCCGCGAGCTGCCCGCGGTCCTGGCCGCCCTGGACGCCCTCGCCACCGACCCGGGCACCGTGGTCTGCGACGGGTACGGCCAAGCCCACCCGCGGCGCTTCGGACTCGCCAGCCACCTCGGCGTCCTCACCGGCCGGCCGGTCATCGGCGTCGCCAAGAACCCCTTCACCTTCACGTACGAGCAACCGGCGTCGCAGCGCGGCGCGTCCAGCCCCCTGCTCGCGGACGGCGAGGAGGTCGGCCGGGCGCTGCGTACGCAGGACGCGGTCAAGCCGGTCTTCGTCTCGGCCGGACACCGCGTCACCCTGGACAACGCCTGCGCGCACACCCTCCACCTGACGCCCCGCTACCGCATCCCCGAGACCACCCGCCGCGCCGACGCCCTGTGCCGCCGCGCCCTGAAGGAGGCGGCGGCCTGAGCCCCGGCACGGTGTGCACGGCGGGTCCCCGGTCACCGGCCCCTCAGCGTGCCCGTGCGGGCCACGTCGGCGTACCAGTGCGCACTCGCCTTGGGGATGCGGCGGCCGGTGGGGTAGTCCACGTAGACCGCGCCGAAGCGCTTGCTGTAGCCGTACCCCCACTCGAAGTTGTCGAGCAGGGACCACAGGAAGTAGCCCCGGACGTCGACGCCCGCCTCGATCGCGCGGTGCACGGCCGTGAGGTGGCCGTGGAGGTAGGCGATCCGGTCGGGGTCGCGGACCTCGCCGTTCGGATCGACGTAGTCGTCGAACGCCGCGCCGTTCTCGGTGATCACGAGCGGGAGGTCCGGGAAGTCCCGCTTCAGCCGCAGCAGCAGGTCGTACATGCCGCTGGGGTCGACGGCCCAGCCCATCGCGGTCGTACTGCCGGGCGGGCGGTGGAAGACCACGTCGTCGGCTCCGGGCCACGGGCTGTGCGGGCTGTTGCCGTGGCCGTCGGAGGAGTGGTCCGCCGGGGTCCCGTCGGCGACCGACACCAGGGTGGGTGTGTAGTAGTTGACGCCGAGGAAGTCGATCGGCTGCCGGATCACGGCGGTGTCCGCGTCCCGTACGAAGGACCAGTCCGTCAGCCGGGCGGTGTCCTCCAGCAGGTCCGAGGGGTACGCGCCTTCCAGTACGGGCCCGGTGAACACCCGGTTGGCGAGGGCGTCGACACGGCGTACGGCGTCCGCGTCCCCGGGGCCGTCGCCGAGGGCGCGCACATGGTGGATGTTGAGGGTGAGGGAGACGGCGCCCTCGGCCGGCAGGGCCGCGCGCAGCGCCTGAACCGCCTTGCCGTGCCCCAGGTTGAGGTGGTGGGCGGCGCGCAACGCGGCGACGGGGTCGGTGCGTCCGGGCGCGTGGACCCCCGAGGCGTAACCGAGGAAGGCGCTGCACCAGGGCTCGTTGAGGGTGATCCAGGTGCGTACGCGGTCGCCGAGCGCCTCGGCGGCGAGCTCCGCGTACGCGGCGAACCGGTCGGCGGTGGACCGCTCGGGCCAGCCGCCCGCGTCCTCCAGCTCCTGCGGCAGGTCCCAGTGGTAGAGGGTGACGACCGGCTGGATGCCCTTCTCCAGCAGCTCGTCGGTCAGCCGCCGGTAGAAGTCCAGCCCCTTCTGCGCGGCGGGGCCGCGCCCGGTCGGCTGGACGCGGGGCCAGGACAGGGAGAACCGGTAGGCGCCCACACCGAGGTCGGCCATGAGGGCGACGTCCTCGCGCCAGCGATGGTAGTGGCCGGTGGCGATGTCCCCGGTGTCGCCGTTGCGCACCTTGCCCGGCGTGCGCGCGTAGGTGTCCCAGATGGACGGGGTCCGCCCGTCCAGGTCCGCCGCGCCCTCGATCTGGTACGCGGCGGTGGCCGTGCCCCAGGTGAATCCCGGAGGGAAGGTGAGACCGGCGGGGAAAGGAGGGCGCGCGCTCATCCCTTGACCGCCCCCTGCATGATGCCGCCGACGATCTGGCGGCCGAAGACGACGAACATCGCGAGCAGCGGCAGCGTTCCGAGCAGAGCGCCCGCCATGATGAGCGACTGGTCGCGGACGTACCCGGCGCTGAGCTGCGTCAGCGCGACCGGCACGGTCGGATTGGTCATGTCCAGCGCGATGAACGGCCAGAAGAAGTCGTTCCACGCGTGCACGAAGGTGATCATGAACAGCACCGCCATCGCCGGCCTGGCCACCGGCAGGACGATGCTCCAGAAGATCCGCAGCGAGTGGGCACCGTCGATCCGCCCCGCCTCCACCAGCTCGTCGGGCAGCGCCTCCGCCAGGTACTGCCGCATGAAGAAGACGCCGACGGCGCTCACCAGGGTGGGGAAGATGACGGCGGGCAGCTTCTGCCCCCAGCCCAGCTCGCTCATCATCATGAACAGCGGTACGACGCCGAGCTGCGGCGGAACCAGCATCGTCCCGATGACGAGCGTGAGCAGCGCGTTGCGCCCCGAGAAGCGCAGCTTGGCGAAGGCGAAGCCCGCCAGGGTGGCGAACAGCACGGTCGACAGGGCGATCACACCGGCCACGATGAGGCTGTTGGCCATGGCCCTCCCCAGGGCCGCTTCGGTCCACGCCTTGGCGAGGTTGTCGAAGAGGTGCGGGCCCGGCAGGAAGGGCGGCGGCGTCTGCGTCACCCGGGTGTCGTCGCTGGAAGCCGCCACCATCGTCCAGTAGAGGGGGAAGAGCGACGCGATCGCGGCGACGGTGAGCAGCAGGTAGGTGACCGGGCCCGCGTGGTGCTGGCGCCCGGCCCCGGGGCGCAGCGAGAGCCGACGCCCCTGTGGTGCCCCGCGACGCCCGGCAGGGGACGGGAGGCTGTCGATGGTGGTCATGGCCGGCGGCTCCTGATCAGTGCAGTGCGTGAGGTGAGGCGCGTGGCGACGCGCTGCAGGACGAAGACGAGGATCAGCAGCAGGAACATCGCCCAGGCGACGGTGGCCGCCCGCCCCATCTGGTAGTTCTTCCAGCCCTCCTCGTACAGCAGCAGCCCGAGGGTCTGGTACTGGTTGTCGGCTCCTCCGGTGACGCCGTTGGGGCCCTGGCCGAAGATCAGCGGTTCACCGAAGAGCTGGGTGGCGCCGATCGTGGAGAGCACGATCGTGAAGACGACGGTGGGGCGGATGCCGGGCACGGTGACCGTACGGAACTGCTGCCAGCGTGAGGCGCCGTCGATGGCGGCGGCCTCGTACCGGTCGCGCGGGATGGCCTGCATCGCCGCCAGGTAGAGCAGGGCGTTGTAGCCGGTCCAGCGCCAGATGACGATCGTCGAGATGGCGATCTGGGCGGCCCACTTGTCGTTCTCCCAGTCGAGGGCGTCGAAGCCGACCAGACCCAGCGCCCAGTTGATCATGCCGAAGTCCCGCTCGAACAGCATCGTGAAGACCAGGGCCGCTGCGCCCACGGACGTCGCGTACGGCGTGAGGGCGGCCACCCGGAAGAAGGCCGAGCCGCGCAGGCGGTAGTTCAGCAGGTGGGCGAGGCCCAGGGCCATCAGCAGCTGGGGGACCGTCGAGAGGACCCCGATGGTGAAGGTGTTGGCCAACGCGTTCCAGAAGTGTGCGTCGCTCCAGAGCTCCGTGTAGTTGTCGAACGCCACCCACTCCCTCAGGTCCATGGTCGCCAGCTCCACGCGGTGCAGCGATATCCAGGAGGTGTGGACGAGCGGGTAGAAGCCGAAGGCGGCGAAGACGACGAAGAACGGGGCGACGAAGGCGTACGGCGCGCCCCTGACGTCCAGCCGGTGCAGCAGCGTACGGCGCCGGGGGCGCGCCGCCTCACCGCGCCGGTGGTGCTTGTGGGCCTTGTGGTGCCGCGCGGGGGCAGGGGCGGGCGAGCCGTCCGCGGGCGCGCCCGTACGGGGTGTCGGAGGGGAAGCGGCCACCGGGAGAGATCCTTCGTGAGACGTGTGCGAGGCGGGCTGTCGGCGGGCTGCCGCGGGCTGCAGGCCGGCCCGGCGGCCCGCCCCGGTGGCCGTCCCTCTTCGGCGGTCACCGGGGCGGGCGCGTGCCGGACCGTCTCAGCCGGCGGCCTTCTCGACGCGGCCTACCGTGGTCCGCCACGCCTCGTCGGGGCTCTTGTCCTGCGACTCGATCAGCGTCAGACCCTGCGAGAAGAGGTCCTTGATCGTGCCGTCCTTGCGTCCGAGGACCTGCTCGTCGGGGATCTCCTGCGCCGCGGCGCCGAAGATCCGGCCGATGGGCGCGCCGCTGAAGTACTCCGACGTGGCGTCCGCCACGCCGGGTGCCTTCAGGGCCTGCTGCGAGGAGGGGAAGTTGCCGAGCTTCTGGAAGAGGTACTCCTGCTGTTCCGGCGCGGTGAGCCAGGCGACCAGCTTCTTGGCCTCCTCCTTGACCGGGCTCCGCTCCACGACGCCGAGGAAGGAACCGCCCCAGTTCGCGCCCTTGGGGGCCTTGGCCACGTCCCACTTGCCTTTGTTCCCGGGACCCGCCTTCTCGCTGATGTGGGCCAGCATCCAGGCGGGGCACACGGTGGTCGCGAAGGTGCTGTTGGCCAGTCCGGGATCCCAGCCGGGCTGGAACTGGCGGAGCTTGGCGGTCAGTCCGGATTCGGCGGCCCTCGCGGCGAGCGTCCAGGCCTCCTTGACCACCGGATTGTCCTGGTGGACCAGGTTGCCCTGCTTGTCGTAGAACTGTTCGGAGCTGCCGTAGATCATCGCGTTGAACAGGCCGCTGGCGCTGTCCATGAAGGCGACGCCGTCACCCTTGAATCCCGCCTTGAACCGGTCGCCCGCGGCCGCGAACTTCGACCAGTCGCCCTCCCAGAGGCGGGCCACCTCCTCGCGGTCGGTCGGCAGGCCGGCCTGCTGGAAGAGGTCCTTGCGGTAGCAGACGGCCATGGGGCCGATGTCGGTGCCGAGCCCGATGACCTTGCCGTCCTTGGTGGAGACCTGGTTGAGCTTCCACGGCAGGAAGTGGTCCTTGCCCGGGGTGCCGGACAGGTCGGCGAACTTGTCGGCCTGCGTGTCGACGAGCTCCTTCGCCCGTCCGATCTCTATGCCCTGGATGTCCTTCAGGCCGCTGCCCGCCGCCAGGTGGGTCTGCAGGGCGGTGTAGTAGGTCTGCTCGTCACCGGCGACCTCCGCCTTGATGCGGACGTTCGGGTTCTCCTTCATGTAGCGCTCCAGGAGATCGGTCTCCTTGAAGCCCATGACGCCGAACAGGCCCATGGTGATGGTGACCTTGCCGTTCTCGACACCCCCGCCGGTGCCGCCACCGCCACCGCTGTCGCCGCACCCGGCGATCAGGGCGAGCGCGGCAGCGGTGGAGACGGCCACAAGTCTTGTACGCAGTCCTGTACGCGGCACTCTGGAAACCCTCGTCATCTGGACCCTCCCGGCGGGGCGGCACGCCGGCCCCTGTGGGCCCGGTGGTGCGCTCAACGGCTCTGTCGCAGGACATGGGTACGTTCCCAACATGCGATGGGAGCGTTCCCATGAAGATGGTTCGAAGACTGTCCGCCCGCTGTGCTCCTGTCAAGAAGTTGAACGCGCCGGATCCTGTCAACGGCCCTGGCACAATGCGCTGGTGAACGGCGCGCGGTCCGTGTGCCGGGGCGGGGGAGGGAAGGGCATGGGGCGCGGACGGCGACCGACCATCAAGACCGTGGCGGCGCGTGCCGGTGTCGGGCGCACCACCGTGTCACGGGTCATCAACGGCTCGGAGCTCGTCAGCGACCGGACCAGAGAGGCCGTCCTGGCGGCCATCGCCGAGCTCGACTACGTGCCGAACTCCGTCGCCCGCGGCCTGGTCACCAGCAGGACCAACTCCATCGCGCTGGTGATCCCGGAACCGGAGGCCCGGCTCGGATCGGAGCCGTACTTCTCGGCCGTCATCCGCGGAGTCAGCGGCGGGCTCGCCGACACCGGTACGCAGTTGCAGCTGATCCTCGTACGCGACAAGGGCGAACGCGACCGGCTCACCGACTCCGTCGCGGAGCGGCGGGTGGACGGCGTGCTCCTCGTCTCCGTGCACGAGCACGATCCCCTGCCGGCGCTGCTGGAGGACATGGGACTGCCGACGGTGCTCGCCGGACGCCGCTCGGCCCGGGAGCCGCTCAGCCATGTGCACTCCGACAACGTGGGCGGAGCGAGCGCGGCCGTCCGCCACCTGCTGGAGCGGGGCCGTACGACGATCGCCACGATCGCGGGGCCGCAGGACATGGAGGTCGGCCGCGGCAGGCTCCAGGGCTGGTGGGAGGCGTTGTACGCGGCCGGGCGGCCGACGGACGAACGGCTGGTGGCCGTCGCCGACTTCACCGAGGAGGGCGGGCGCGAGGCGGTGCGTTCGCTTCTCGAACGCGTCCCGGAGCTGGACGCCCTCTTCGTGGCCTCCGACGTCATGGCGGCGGGCGCTCTGATGGAACTGCGCCGGCACGGGCGCCGCGTTCCGGACGACGTGGCCGTGGTCGGCTTCGACGACTCGCTCCTCGCCCGGCACACCAACCCGCCGCTGACGACGGTACGCCAGCCCGTCGAGGAGATCGGCACGAGGATCGCCCGGATCCTGCTGCAGGAGATCGCCGACCCGGACGCGCCCCGGCAGCGCCTCACCCTTCCCACGGAACTGGTGGTACGCGAGTCGTCGTAGCGCCCGGGTGGGCCGGCCCGACGCGCGCCCGGGGCGGGCCGCCCCCCCCCCGCGCGCGCCGCGGGGGGCGCGGGGCCCGGGGCGGGGCCCCCCCCCGCGCCGGG
>NZ_JBEXNO010000013.1:0-158932 GCF_040611175.1 Streptomyces sp. NPDC003036
GGGCGGGGCAACCCCCCCCCCCCCCCGCCCTTCACCGCCCGCGCGGACTACTTCGGCCGCTCCCCCTTCTCGCCCTTCGGCCCCCGCCCGCGTTCCGTCCGGGCCCCGCGCGAGCGCAGTCCCTCGTCCCGCTGCAGCCTGGCGTTCGCCTCCTCGTTGGCCTGCTGGTCGGACACGCCCTCGTTCTCCGCGTCCTTGCGCGTCCGCGCGCGCCGTACGTCGTACTTCTTGCTGCCCGGCTCCGGCATGACGGTCACCTCCCGGTTCGACCGGTGTTCGACTGGCGTCGGACCGGCTCCGGGTACCCAGCCCGCCCCGTACACACTCCGGGCAGAGGCCGCCATACTGGACCGGCGGGGGAGGGGCGTGGCGAACCGACGGGGGCGAGAGCACGCTATGGGGGACACCAGGCTGATCCACGGACGCTACCGGCTGCACGAGGTGATCGGGCGCGGCGGCATGGGCGAGGTGTGGCGCGCCACGGACGAGGCGCTCGGCCGCCGCGTCGCGGTCAAGTGCCTCAAACCGCTCGGCCTCGGGCCGGGTCGCGACGAGAACGTCGTAGGCGCGCTGCGCGAGCGCTTCCGCCGCGAGGCGCGCGTCGCGGCCGCGCTCCAGCACCGCGGCGTGACCGTCGTCCACGACTTCGGTGACTGGGACGGCGTGCTCTACCTCGTCATGGAGCTCCTCGACGGCCGCGACCTCAGCAGGCTCCTGGAGGACGGAGAGCACCGGCCGCTGCCGGTCCACGACGTCGTCGACATCGCCGAACAGGTCGCCGACGCCCTCGCGTACACCCACCGCCAGGGCGTCGTCCACCGCGACCTCAAGCCGGCCAACATCGTGCGCCTCACCGACGGCACCGTGAAGATCTGCGACTTCGGCATCGCCCGCCTCGGCGCCGACATCGGCTTCACCGCCCGCCTCACGGGCACCGGCATCGCCATGGGCACCCCGCACTACATGTCGCCCGAGCAGATCGGCGGCGGGTCCGTCGACCACCGCAGCGACCTGTACTCGCTGGGGTGCGTGCTGTACGAGATCGCCACCGGCGCCCCGCCGTTCGACCTCGGCGACGCCTGGGCGATCCTCGTCGGCCACCGCGACACCCCGCCACAGCCGCCGCGAGACCACCGGCCCGAACTGCCCGAGCCCTTCGAGCGGATCGTCCTCGACCTGCTCGCCAAGGCCCCGGAGGACCGCCCGGACGACGCCGCCGACCTGCGCCGCCGCCTCACCGCCGCCCGCACGGCCGGCCCGGGCGGCGCGCCCCCGCCGTACGCGGGGCCCTGGCGGGACGACCGGCCCGCCGGACGGCCGCTGCCGGACCGTGCGCCGCGCCTGCCCTCCTGGACCCGGTCCATGACCACCGGCCCCAAGGCCGTCGGCACCAGTGCCCTGCGCGCCACCCCGCCCGACCCCTCCGCCGGCCTCACCGGCCAGTGGACCGCCCCCCAGTCCCCGCCGCCCGCCCCCGAGCCGCACGCCGCGCTCGGCGCCCTCGCCGCCCGGCACCACGCGGCCCTCGGCCCCGACCACCCCGACACGCTCGCGGCCCAGCAGGAGATGGCGTACGTCCTCGGCGGCCAGGGCCGCCACTTCGAGGCGCACCAGCTGTACCGGCGCGTGCTCGCGGCCCGCGAACGCACCCTCGGCCCCGACCACCCCGACACCCTGCGCTGCCGCCACAACCTGGCGTACAGCCTCGGCAGGCTGGGGCGCCTGGAGGAGGCGTACCGCATGGCGGCCGACGTCGCCGCGGCCCGCGCCGGGCTGCTCGGCCCCGAGCACCCGGACACCCTGGCCACCCGGTACGAGGTGGCGCACACCCTCGGCCGGCTGGGCCGCTGGCCCGAGGCCCTGCACGCCTACCGCGAGGTCGCCGACGCCCGCGAACGCACCCTGGGCCCGGACCACCCCGACACGCTCGCCGCCCGCTACGAGACCGGCATCAGCCTCGGCCGCCTCGGCCGCAGCCACGAGGCCCTGGCGCTCTACCGCGACCTCGTGGACGCACGCACCCGGGCGCTGGGCCCCGACGACCCGGAGACCCTGCGCGCCCGGCACGGCGTCGGCGTCAACCTCGGGCGCCTCGGCCGCTGGGAGGAGGCGCTCGCCGAAGCCCGCGAGGTGTGCGCGATCCGCGAGCGGATGCTGGGCCCCGACCACCCCGACACGCTCGCCAGCTGCCGCGAGGTCGCCGTCGCGCTGGGCTGGCTGGGCCGCTGGCCGGAGGCCCTGCGCGGCTACCAGCGGGTCGCCGCCGCCCGCGAGCGCGTCCTCGGCCCCGCCCACCCCGACACGCTCGCCGGCCGCGACGACGAGGCACACTGCCTGGAGCAGCTCGGCCGCCACGCCGAGGCCGCCGAGCTCCACCGCCGGGTCGCCGCCCACACGAGCCACCGCGGAGAGGAACCATGACGCCCTCGCGCCCGTACGACGCCGTCATCGTCGGCGGCGGCCACAACGGCCTGGTCGCCGCCGCCTACCTGGCCCGCGCCGGGCGCAGCGTCCTCGTCCTGGAACGGCTGCCCGCCACCGGCGGGGCGGCCGTCTCCACCCGGCCCTTCGCCGGCGTCGACGCCCGCCTCTCGCGCTACTCCTACCTGGTGTCCCTGCTGCCGCCGAAGATCGTCCGCGAGCTCGGCCTGCGCTTCGCCGTCCGCCCCCGTCGCGTCTCCTCGTACACCCCGACCCTGCGCGACGGCCGCGCCGGCGGCCTCCTCATCGGCGGGGAGCGCACCACCCGCGAGTCGTTCGCCGCGCTCACCGGCTCGGACGCCGAGTACGCGGCCTGGCGGCGCTTCCATGCCCGCACCCGGCACGTCGCCGCACGCGTCTTCCCCACCCTCACCGAGCCGCTGCCCACCCGGGACGCCTTGCGCGCCCGCGTCGCGGACGACGCGGCGTGGCGGGCCCTCTTCGAGGAGCCGCTCGGCGTCACGATCGAGGAGCACTTCCGCGACGACCTGGTCCGCGGCGTGGTCCTCACCGACGCGCTGATCGGCACCTTCGCGGACGCCCACGACCCGTCCCTCGCGCAGAACCGGTGCTTCCTCTACCACGTGATCGGCGGCGGCACCGGCGACTGGAACGTGCCGGTCGGCGGCATGGGCGCGCTCACCGACGCCCTCGCGGACGCGGCGCGCGCGGCGGGCGCCGAGATCGCCACCGGCCGCGAGGCGACGCGGATCGAGACCGACGGCCGCACCGCGGAGGTCACCTACCGGACCCGGGACGCCGAGGGCACGGTCACCGCCCGCCACGTCCTGGTCGGCGCCTCCCCGCACGCCCTCACTGTCCTCCTCGGCGAACCCGCCCCGCCGCCCGCCGAGGGCGCCCAGCTGAAGGTCAACATGCTGCTCACCCGGCTGCCCCGCCTCCGGGACCGCTCCGTCGACCCGCGCGACGCCTTCGCGGGCACCTTCCACGTCTCCGAGGGGTACCGGCAGCTGGCGGCGGCGTACCGGGAGGCGGTGTCCGGGCGGCTGCCGGCCGCCCCGCCCGGCGAGATCTACTGCCACTCCCTGACCGACCCCTCGATCCTCGCCCCCGACCTCGCCGCCCGCGGCCACCACACGCTGACGCTCTTCGGCCTGCACACCCCGGCGCGGCTGTTCACCGCCGGCAACGACGCCGCCCGCGCCGCGCTCCTGGAGGCCACCCTCGCCGAACTGGACCGCTACCTGGAGGAGCCGATCGCCGCCTGTCTCGCGCGCGACGCGGACGGCCGCCCCTGCGTCGAGGCGAAGACCCCGCTCGACCTGGAGCGCGAGCTGCGGCTGCCGGGCGGCCACATCTTCCACCGCGACCTGGCGTTCCCGTACGCCACCGACGACACGGACGGCAGGGAGGGGCCCGGCCGCTGGGGCGTGGAGACCGCGCACCCCACCGTGCTGCTGTGCGGAGCGGGCGCGGTCCGCGGCGGCGGCGTCAGCGGCATCCCCGGCCACAACGCGGCGATGGCGGTCCTGGGCCGCTGAACCGCCGCCGGACGCACGTGGGGACGGGAGCGCCGCTCCCGTCCCCACGTACGTGGCGCCGCGTCAGCCGAGGTGGAAGTACCCGCCGTGGATGTGACCCACGTGGACCTTGCCCGCCTTGACCTTGTAGCCGTCGAGCCAGCCGAGCTTGTAGTCGTCGCCGCCCGCGGCCGCCGGGGAGGCGGAGAGGAAGCAGGCGGCCGTCAGACCGGCGAGGATCACCGAGATACGCCGAAGCATGGGATTCTCCTTCGAGTTGAGGGGGACTCGACTCGACTGTTCACCAGCTGTCGGCGGCCCGCACGCCGAGGCGCCCGCCCGGGTGGCGCCACGCCGCACGATCCCGCTGTCCGGCCGTCTACACGGCACCGCGCCCGGGCGGGGGGCCCGGGCGCGGGTGGCGAAGCGCGGGGCGCGACCCCGCTCAGGTGCGGGGCGGCTCCTGGCCGGGGTCGCGGCCGTACTGCTCCTTCAGCCTGTCCTGGCCGGTGTCGACCTGGCCGCTGTACTTGCCCTGCGTCTTCCGGTCGGCGACGTCGCCGGCCTTGTCGACGCCCTTGTCTGCCTTGTCCTCGTGGCCCT
This sequence comes from Streptomyces sp. NPDC003036, assembly GCF_040611175.1. Taxonomy (NCBI): domain Bacteria; kingdom Bacillati; phylum Actinomycetota; class Actinomycetes; order Kitasatosporales; family Streptomycetaceae; genus Streptomyces; species Streptomyces sp. NPDC003036. The sequence continues at coordinate 4,566 of NZ_JBEXNO010000013.1, forward strand.
TGAGCATCTGCTTGAGCTTGTCCATCACGGACATAGGGTCATCCTCCTGGTCGTGACGTCCCCCGCCCCTCAGTCTCGCCGCAGCCCCCCGGATCCGCATCCGGGCGCCCGTCCGGGTGACCGGTTCACCCCGTCGGCGCCTGTGCCCGGGCCGCGAGCCACGCCTCGTGGGCGCGCGTCACCCGCTCCCACAGCGCGGCCCGGTCCGTGCCGTCGAGGGTGTCCAGGTTCCGCCCGAAGACGTCCGCGAGCGCGCCGTACCACTCCTCCGGCGTGTCCAGCGTCCGCTCGGCGCGCCCCGCCGCGTCGATCCGCGTGAGCACCCTGCCCCGGAGGACGTCCAGCCCCTTGGCGTCCCGGCGCAGCGCGGCGAAGGTCCCCAGGAAGGGCGAGTCCGGCGCGGTGGACAGCCGCAGGTGCTCGGCGGCGAAGTCGGCCATCGTGGCCGGCCGCCCCGCCATCTCCATGACCGGGAAGGGGCCGCCCTCGTTGAAGAGGGTCCAGCCCCCCGGCTCGGTGTCCGAGGGCTCCATGCGGTACGTGAACGGCCCTTGGCGGTACGTCCCCGGCCGCAGCGGCAGCGGCTCGTGCGGCCCGTCGCCGAGCCCCGCGTCCACGAACCAGCCCTCGCCGCCGACGCGTACGGTCAGCGCCAGGTGGTTGCCGTTGGCGCCCCGGCCCTCCGGGTCCTCGTGGACGCCGGCCACGTGCCGGGTCACGTCGTACCCGAGGGCCTCCAGCAGCGCGGCGAAGCCGCCGTTCAGGTGGAAGCAGTAGCCGCCCTGCCCGGACGCGAACCGCCGCACCGAGAGCTCCGGCTCGATACCGGGCGGGCGGCCGAGCTGGATGTCGATGTTCTCGTAGGGAACGCGTTCGAGATGGGCGCGCTGCAGCGCGAACAGGGCTTCGACGGACGGCGCCCCCGGACGGGTGACGCCCAGGCGGGACAGGTAGTCCTCAAATGCCTTGGAGATCATGGTTGTTCACCCTAACGAGCGAGTCTCACCGGTTCGTCCGCGGGGTATGCGGTCGACTCAGCCCATCGAGGCGGTCCATCAGTCCATCGAGGCGGTCCAGCCATCCAGCCGGAGGCGCGCCGCGTCCGAGGGGCGCGCGTCGTCGAAGAGGACGTCGTCGCCGTCGCGCACCCGCAGCCCGTCCACGTACACCCCGCGCCCGACGTACCGCCGGTCGGTGGCGTACCGCCAGCGCAGCCGCAGCGACGCCGTGCCCCGCCAGGCCGCCAGGTCCGCGTCGAGCCGGTGCCACACCCGCCCGGACCAGCCCGTCACCGTGCCGCCGGGATGCCGGACCGGCTCGCCGCCGCCTCCGCCGGGCCGTACGGTCGTGAACGGCACCGGCCGCCAGGTCGCGCCCCCGTCGCCGGACCCCTCCAGGAAGAGGGCGTCCGCGCCCGGCTCGGTGTCCCACCACAGCGCGCAGCGCAGCCGGGCCCGGTCCGAGACCGGCGACGGCAGGTCGGGCAGGGTGAGCGTCGCCGTGGTGCTCGACGCCATGCCCGCGTACCAGGCGGTGCGGCCGTGCGCCGGCCGGACGGGGACGGCGCGCGCCATGTGGTCGGCGGCGGCGACGCGGGGCGCCGAGCCGGAGCGCCAGGAGCGCGCCGGGTGCACCGAGTTGCCGAGGACCACGAGGAACGAGTCGGTGGTCGGGTCGATGACCAGGCTGGTGCCGGTGAAGCCGGTGTGGCCCGCGGTGTGCGGGGTGGCCATGGCGCCCATGTACCAGTGCTGGTACAGCTCGAAGCCCAGCCCGTGCTCGTCGCCGGGGAAGGCGGTGTTGAAGTCCGTGAACATCAGCTCCACGGACTTCGGCTCCAGGATCCGGGCACGGCCGTAGACGCCGCCGTTCAGCAGCGTACGGGCGAGGACGGCCAGGTCCCAGGCGCAGGAGAAGACACCCGCGTGGCCCGCGACACCGCCGAGGCTGTACGCGTTCTCGTCGTGCACCTCGCCCCACACCAGGCCGCGGTCGAGTCCGGACCAGGGGCGGCGGGCGTCCTCGGTGGCGGCGATCAGCGGCTTCCAGGAGGCCGGCGGATTGAAACGGGTGCGGTGCATTCCGAGCGGAGCGGTGATCTCGTTGCGGAGCAGCGCGTCCAGCGTGCGGTCGGTGACCTCCTCCAGGATGAGCTGGAGCGTGATGAGGTTCAGGTCCGAGTAGAGGTACGTGCTCCCGGGCGGGTTCGCCGGCTCCTCCCGCCACAGCCGGCGCAGCTTCCCCTCCCGCGTCGGCTCCTCGTACAGGGGGATCCAGGCCCGCAGCCCCGAGGTGTGCGTGAGCAGCTGACGCACCGTGATGTCCTGCTTGCCGCCGCCCCCGAAGTCCGGCAGGTACGCGGTGACCCTCGCCTCCAGATCCAGCGCCCCGCGCTCCATCTGCTGCACCGCCAGCACCGCCGTGAAGAGCTTCGACACCGACGCCAGGTCGAAGACGGTGTCCTCGGTCATCGCGATCCGGCGCTCGGCCGGAAGCTCCACGCCCGTGTCGGTCTTCTCGTCGTACGCCGCGTACCGCACGGCGTGCCCGATGGCCTTGTGCAGCGCCACCGTGCCGCCGCGCCCCGCGAGCAGCACCGCCCCCGCGTACCACGGGTGCTTGGGGGAGGGTTCAAGGAACCGCTCCGCGTCGGCCACCAGCCGGTCCAGGTGGCCGGGCAGCAGCCCGGCCCGCTCGGCGGACCCCAGCCGCAGCGTCGGCCGCCCGCCCCGCGCCCCGGACCCGGTGCCCCGGCCCGGGCCGGGCCCGCCGTCGTCCGCCGCGGCGGCACCCGGAATCGAACCGATCACCAGCGCTCCTCCCAGAGCCAGGACTCCACCGCCGAGCCGGCGCCGACTGATCCCCTCCGCCATCCCCACCCCTCCAGCCTCACTGAAAGAATCCTTCCGGCACCCCCGCGGCAGGTGAAACTTTCTTACCGTCGCCCGGGACCCGTCAAGACACCGCACCCGTTGTGGCCCCCACAGCGCGCGGCGCCCACCCCGCTCTGGCAGCGTGGCCGCATGAGTACGGGCACGGAACAAGGTCCCCACCAGGGGCCGGCGGCCGGGCGGGGCGAAGGCCACGGGCCCGCGCACCCGGCCCGGCAGTGGACCACCTGGGCGCCGGTCGTCGCCGTGGCCGTCCTCGCCGCCGGCTGGGGGCGCCACCTGCCCGGCCCGCTCCTCGCCGTCGTCGGGCTCTGCCTGATCGCCTCCGTCCTGTCGGCCGTCCACCACGCCGAGGTCGTCGCCCACCGCGTCGGCGAGCCGTACGGCTCCCTCGTCCTGGCCGTCGCCGTGACCGTCATCGAGGTCGGGCTCATCGTGATGCTGATGGCCGGGGGCGGCGGTGACGCGTCCACGTACGCCCGCGACACCGTCTTCGCCGCCTTCATGATCACCTGCAACGGCGTGGTCGGCCTGTCCGTGCTCGTCGCCGCGCTGCGCCGCCACCGGGTGGCCGTCTTCAACGCCGAGGGCTCCGGCGGCGCGCTCGCCACCGTGACCACACTCGCCACCATGACCCTGGTCCTGCCCACCTTCACCACCGGCAAGCCGGGCCATCAGTTCACCGGCGCCCAGCTGGCCTTCGCCGCCGTCGCCTCGCTCGCCCTCTACCTGCTCTTCGTCACCGTGCAGACCGTCCGGCACCGCGACTACTTCCTGCCCGTCGCCCGCGACGGGGGCCTCGCCGACGGCCCCGCCGACAGCGAGGAGGACCACGCCCCGCCGCCCGCCGCCCGCGCCGCCTGGGCGAGCCTCGGCCTGCTGCTGGTGGCCCTCGTCGCCGTCGTCGGCAACGCCAAGCTGGTCTCACCCGCCATCGAGGACGGCGTCGAGTCGGCGGGGCTTCCCCAGGCGGTCGTCGGGGTCGTCATCGCCCTGATGGTGCTGCTGCCCGAGACCCTCGCCGCCGTGCGCGCCGCGCGCCGCGGACGGGTCCAGACCAGCCTCAACCTCGCCTACGGCTCCGCGATCGCCAGCATCGGCCTCACCGTGCCGGCGATCGCGCTCGCCTCGATCTGGCTGTCCGGGCCCCTGGTGCTGGGTCTGGGCGCCGTCCACCTGGTGCTGCTCACGCTCACCGCGGTGGTCAGCGCCCTGACCGTGGTGCCCGGACGGGCCACCCTCCTCCAGGGCGGCGTGCACCTGGTGCTCTTCGCCGCCTTCGTCTTCCTGTCGATCAGCCCCTGACGCGTACGACCCTCAGCTTCGGGTCGGACAGGATGTCCTTCTCGCAGAACCGGGCTCTCACCCACCGCTCGCCCGAGAACAGCGCGGTCTGGTCGCCGAAGTGCGGCGAATGCGGGTTCGACGACTGGGAGTACGTCAGCAGCGTCCGCGCCACCGGGCACCGGCCGCCGTCCCAGCCGACCGCCTGGACATGGCTCGTCCCGTGCGCCACCTCCGTGTAGCCCCCGCCCGCGGCGTTCCACACGGCCTCGGTCTTGTTCCATATGCCGAGCGACTCCGTACCGCCGTGCACGGGGACGCGCGTGCCGCCCCGCACCACGAACTGGTGCTCCCCGAGCGGCGCGTCCAGCGGTATCCCCGCCGCCCGCAGCTCGGCGACCGCGTCCTTCAGGGCCTTGGCGAAGGCGGGCGAGGAGGTGTCGAGCGTGTGCGGCGTACGGACCGGGTCGGCCGCCGAGAAGGGCACCTTCCACAGCTGCGTCGCCGGGACGGCCGCGGTGAGCCTGCGCCAGAAGCGGTCGAAGAGCAGCGCGCCCCGGCTGCCGGTGTCCACCGTCCGGTCCCAGCGCGCGAGCACCCCGCACGCCTCCCGGTCGTCCGGCAGCGCGGCCGCGCACGCCTCCGCCGCGTCGGCGGCTGCCAGATCCCCGGCCGGCGCCCGGTTGGCGAACTGCTGCCGCTGGAGGTCGGCCACCGTCAGCCGCCCCCTCGCGGCCATCGCGGCGACGTCCTCGACACCGCCCCGGGTCCGCAGCGAACGCGGCGTCGCGACCGTTCCGAACACCCGCTCGTAGCCGGTCAGGGGCCGGTCGGCGTTGGTCAGCCAGGCGCTGTCGTTGGAGTTCACGGCGTACGGCGTGTCCTGGAGCAGCGGCATCCGCGACGGCCCGAGGATGCCCGGCTGCACCGCGTCCCGGTCCGACCCGAGCGCGCACTCCGTGCGCGAGCCGTCCAGTACCGCCACGCCCGACGCCGGGTACGTCACCTTGCCCAGCGGTGTCGAGCAGCGCGCGGCCAGCTCGTCGGTGATGCGCGGCAGCACCTGCGACTGGGTGAACAGCGTGTGCCCGGACGCGTCCGCCGCGATCGTGTTCACCCACGGCAGCCCCTGCGTGCGGCGCAGCACATCGGACATCTCGCGCGTGGAGCGCGCCTTGGCGAAGCCCAGCGCGGTGTCCGTGGAGCGCAGGTTGACGGCGTTCGGGTCGTTCAGCGCGTACGCCGTCGTCGTCGACCAGGGAAGCGGCAGCGAGGCGCCGAGGGAGGTGACGACCGGCCCGTACCGCGTCCACCACTGCGTACGGGTGACGGGGGCGCCGTCCTTCACCGGGACGGTGACCGTCCGCTGCGTCATCCGCTCCGGGCTGCCGTCCACCAGGTACACGGTCGGGTCGGCCGGGTCCAGCGCCAACTGGTGGAGGCTGAGGGTGACGCCGGTGGCGACGGTGTGGCTCCACGCCACCTTCTCGGTGAAACCGATGTTGACGGCCGTACCGCCGAGCAGCGAGCCGCCCGAGACGTTCAGTTCGCCGGGAATGGTCTGCTGCGACTGCCAGAAGCGGCGGCCGCCGTGCCACGGGTAGTGCGGGTTGCCCAGCAGCAGCCCGCGGCCGTTCGCCGTGGTGGCGCCGCTGAACGCCACCGCGTTGGAGCCCATGTCGGCGCTCTCGGCGGCGAACAGCGCGCGGGCCGCCTCCGCCGCACGGGCGGGATCCACGGGCGCGACGGGCGCGCCCGGCGCGGCGTCCGGCGGCCGCGCCGCCGTGATGCCGTCGACCGCCCGGCCCTGCCCGCCCAGCACCGCCAGGGCGAAACCGCGCCGGGCGACGTCCAGCGCGGTGACGGGCCGCACCCAGGCGGCGCCCGCGCAGGCCGGGTCGGTGACGCGGTTCTGCCGCAGCCAGGCGTTGTAGCCGGCCGCCCAGCCGCGCATCAGCTCCTTCGCCTCGCGGCTCGGCCCGGCGGGCGCCGGGGTCGCGAGCAGCCGCTCCACGGTGCCCGCGTCGCGCACGCCCTGGAAGTACAGGTCGCTGGAGAGGTTCGTGGCGGCGGACGACAGCGCCCCGTCGGACGCCGTGCCCGCCCCGAAGTGGCGTGAGCGTTCGCCGCGTACGGTCACGAAACCGTCGGCCAGCACGCATATCTGGTCGGCGGCCTGCGCCCAGCCGGTGCCGAAGCCGAGGTTCGCGTAATCCTTGGCCACGATGTGCGGGATGCCGTACTCGGTGTAGCGGATGACGGCCGACAGGCCGCCGTCCGAGGGCCGGTGACGCTCCGTCGGTACGGACGGGCCGGCGGCACCGGCCGTGGCGGCCGCCGTCGCGAGCGCGACGGCGGCCGGGACGAGCCGTCTGAGACGGCTCCGCGAAAGCCTGCTGCGGACGTGCAAGGCGCCTCCCAACAAGACCGGAACGAAAGCTTGTTGGGCCATGCACCCACCCCCGACCGCCCGCTGTCAACCGTCCGGTCGGTACGCGTGTGCGGCGGTCCCGCTCAGTCGAGCGTGCGGCGCACGCACTCGGTGACCACGGACCGCAGGCTCCCCTCCCGCTCCAGGAGCTCGCGCTGCACCCTGGCCCCGTTCCCCGTCTTCAGCAGCATCGCCAGCGCCTCCTGCGTGGCCGGCACGTCGCCGCTCTCCTCCAAGGCGTCGCGCACATGCTCGAACAGCGCCCGCACGACGGCCTCGGCCGGCGCGGGCCGCATCGTCAGCGGGTGGATCAGCGTGTCCTCCAGCCCGGACCGGGCCGCCCGCCAGGACGCCAGCCGCAACAGCGTCACACCGTGCCGCGCGGGCGGCTCGCCGTCCCGCCACTGGCGCGCCGCGGTCTCCACCAGGCCCCGTACCAGCGTCGCCAGCAGCACCGTCGTGGACGGGTCCAGGCAGACGTCGGCCACCCTGATCTCGACGGTGGGGTACGAGTGGGAGAGCCGGGCGTCGAAGTACACCATGCCCTCGTCGCGCAGCACCCCGCTCGCGACCATGTCGCCCACCTGCTCGTGGTAGCGGTCGGCCGAGCCGAAGACCTCCACCGGCCCGGCGGACGGCCACCGCCCCCAGACGCGGCTGCGGTAGCTGCCGTAACCGCTGTCCTCGCCCTGCCAGAACGGCGAGTTCGCGCTCATGGCCAGCAGCACGGGAAGCCAGGGCCGGATCCGGTCGAGGACCGCCACCCCTTCCTCGTCCGACTCCACCGACACATGGACGTGGCACCCGCAGGTCAGCTGCTCCTGGGCGGTGAGGCCGAAGTGCTCCTTCAGCCACTGGTGCCGCTCCCCGGTGCCGATGGTCGGACTCACCGGAAGCGGCGACGTCGCCAGCGCCGCCACCGAGGCGTTCAGCCCCTCCGCATGGCGCGCCGCCTCGGCCCGCCAGCGCCGGATCTCGACCCCCAGGTCCGCCATGGCCGTCTGCGGCCGTGTGGCGAACTCCAGCTGCTGGCGCTGCAACTCACTCTCGAAGACCTCCTCATTGCCCTGGGGGTCCCGCGAGACGGCGGCCAGCACCGCCGCCGAGAGCGCTCTGGGCTCGCCGCTCTCACGGTCCACGAGCAGGAGTTCCTCTTCGACGCCCACGCTGCGCACGACAACCGCCTCTCCACAACCGTCCGGATGCTCCGTACACACCCGGAATGCGGCTCACCTGCCCCCGATCGCGGCGTCCACTCCCCGAGACACCCGCGCGGCCGACCGTACCGCCGACCGCGCGGGCGCCTGCCGCCGGTCAGCTCGACATGCCGGCGAACATGCCGGGCTCGTACGAACCCCCCGGGTTGTGCACGATCACGTTCATCCGGGTGGCCGCGTTGATCAGGGACACCACGCAGACCAGCGCACCCACCTGGTCGTCGTCGTAGTGCTCGCGCACCTCGGCCCACGTCTCGTCGGACACGCCGTGGTCGCCGAGCCGGGTGCCCTCCTCGGCGAGCGCCAGCGCGGCCCGCTCGGCCTCGGTGAACACCGTGCTGTGCCGCCAGGCGGCGACCAGGTGGAGCCGGAGCGCGGTCTCACCGGCGGCCGCGGCCTCCTTGGTGTGGACGTCGACGCAGAAACCGCAGCCGTTGAGCTGGCCGACCCGCAGCTCCACCAGTTCCCGCACGGCCTTCGGCAGCGTCGACCCCTCCAGGGCCAACGAGGTGCTGTAAAACCGCTTGGCGACCTTCGCGGCGGTCGGGCTGTCGAACAGGTTGAAACGAGCTTCCATGACGTCGTCCTCACTCGTGGTCTCGTGGTCTCGCGTGCTGCCGCACCCGGACGGACACAAGACGCCGACCGCCCGACCCCTGTGACGGCTCGGTGATGTGGCGTGCATCACCGGCCGCGGGTGTCACACAGCGGTGGGGACCGGCGTCTGGTGTACGGCGCAGTCGAGAGCGAACGGGCGGGAGCCGGCGATGAACCACCGAACCAGGAACGACCGGACTGTGAGCGACCCGACGGGGGACACGTCGCAGCCGGGCACCGGCGGCGACCACATGGACCGCGTCACCCGGGCGTTCGTCGCCCACCGCAACCTGCTGTTCACCGTGGCCTACGAGATGCTCGGCTCGGCCGCCGACGCCGAGGACGTCCTGCAGGAGACCTGGTTGCGCTGGGTGGGCGTCGATCCCGGCACCGTGCGGGACCAGCGTGCGTACCTGGTCCGGATCACCGCCCGCCAGGCGCTGAGCCATCTGCGCGCGCTCGGCCGTCGCAAGGAGTCCTACGTCGGCCCTTGGTTGCCGGAGCCGTTGCTGACCGCGCCGGACGTGGCGGAGGACGTCGAGTTGGCCGACAGCGTCTCGATGGCGATGCTGCTGGTACTGGAGACGCTCGCCCCGACCGAGCGCGCGGTGTTCGTGCTGCGCGAGGTGTTCGGCCTCGGGTACGACGACATCGCCGAGGCCGTCGGCAAAACCACGGCCGCGGTCCGTCAGATCGCCCATCGGGCACGGGCCCACGTCGCCGCACGCCGGCCGCGCGGGGCCGCTTCCGCCACCGAGGCCCGCCGCACCGCCGAGGCGTTCCAGCGGGCGGTCGAAACGGGCGACCTGCGACGCCTGCTCGACCTCCTCGCGCCGGACGTCGTCCTGCTCACCGACGGCGGTGGAGTCGTGCGGGCCGCACCGGCACCCGTCGTGGGGGCCGGTCAGGTGGCGCACGTGCTGGGCAGGATCGCCGGTGCGGTGTCGCTGTGGCCGACGCGGGTCAACGGCGACCCGGGGCTGATCGTCCGGCTGGGCGGCGAGATCGACACCGTCATGGCGCTGCGCGTCGACGGCGCCCTCGTCACCGGGCTCTACGCCGTGCGCAACCCCGAGAAGCTGTCGCGCCTGGAGCGGGAGACCGTCTTGAGCCGCTGAGCCCAGGCCCCTCACTCCCCGCGCAGGTCCACGATCCGCCGGAGCTTCCCCACCGACCGCTCCAGCGTCTCCGGGTCCACCACCTCCACCGCCACCGACACCCCGATCCCCTCCTTCACGGCCGCCGCCACCGCTCCCGCCGCCCGCTCGCGCACCTCCGCCGTCGCCCCCGGCCGCGCCTCCGCGCGCACGGTCAGCGCGTCGAGCCGCCCCTCCCGGGTGAGCCTGAGCTGGAAGTGAGGCGCGAGGCCCGGCGTACGCAGGACGATCTCCTCGATCTGCGTGGGGAAGAGGTTCACGCCCCGCAGGATCACCATGTCGTCACTGCGCCCCGTGACCCTCTCCATCCGCCGGAACACCCGCGCCGTTCCCGGGAGCAGCCGCGTCAGATCCCGCGTGCGGTACCGGACGACCGGCATCGCCTCCTTGGTGAGCGAGGTGAACACCAGCTCGCCGTGCTCCCCGTCGGGCAGCACCTCGCCCGTCAGCGGGTCCACGACCTCGGGGTAGAAGTGGTCCTCCCAGATGTGCAGCCCGTCCTTCGTCTCCGCGCACTCCTGCGCGACGCCCGGCCCGATCACCTCCGACAGGCCGTAGATGTCCACCGCGTCGATCCCGCACCGCTCCTCGATCTCGCGCCGCATCTCCTCCGTCCACGGCTCCGCGCCGAAGATCCCGGTTCTCAGCGACGTCGTGCGCGGATCGCCCCCCTGCCGCTCGAACTCGTCCAGCAGGGTCAGCATGTACGACGGCGTCACCATGATGATCTCGGGCCGGAAGTCCTGGATCAGCCGCACCTGACGCTCCGTCATGCCCCCGGAGGCCGGCACGACCGTGCACCCCAGCCGCTCGGCGCCGTAGTGCGCCCCGAGCCCGCCCGTGAACAGCCCGTAGCCGTACGCCACATGCACCATCTGCCCGGGCCGTCCGCCCGCCGCGCGGATCGACCGCGCCATCACGTCCGCCCACACGTCCAGATCGCCGTCCGTGTAGCCGACGACGGTCGGCCGGCCCGTCGTCCCGCTCGACGCGTGGATGCGCCGCACCCGCGACCGTTCCACGGCGAACATCCCGAAGGGGTACGTCTCCCGCAGGTCCTCCTTCGCCGTGAACGGGAACCGGGAGAGGTCGGCGAGCTCGCGGCAGTCCTCGGGCCGTACCCCCGCCTTGTCGAAGGCCCGCCGGTGGAACTCCACGTTCTCGTACGCGTGGCGCAGCGTCGCCCGCAGCCGCTCCAGCTGCAGGGCCGCCAGCTCCGCGCGGCCGAGCTTCTCCCCGGCGTCGAGCAGGTCCGTCATCGCCGTTCTCCCGTCCTGAGGTCCGGTCGCGGACGGTCGACCGATCATTCGGTCGACGCGTTGGGGATCAGTTATCCAACCCGGCGGCGGGAAGGCAAGAGGCCGACAGCCGCTTTCCGCGCCGGAGCCCCTGCGCGCCGGCCGGAACCGCGAACCGCCTTGCGAGCCCGTCCACCCCGCTGTGAGGATCTCGCCCATGCCGAAGTTCAGCGCGTACGACGGGACCGAGCTCGCCTACCACCTGCGAGGGGAGGGCGAGCCGCTCGTCTGCCTGGCCGGCGGGCCGATGCGCGCCTCCGCCTACCTCGGGGACCTCGGCGGGCTCACCGCCCACCGCCGGCTCGTCCTGCTCGACCCCCGCGGCACCGGGGACTCCGCCGAGCCCGCCGACGCCGGCACCTACCGCGCCGACCGCCAGGTCGACGACGTCGAGGCGCTGCGCGTCCACCTCGGTCTGGACCGGCTCGACCTCCTCGGCCACTCCGCCGGCGCCACCCTCGCCGTCCTGTACGCCGCCGCCCACCCCGACCGCCTCGCCTCCCTCACCCTCGTCACCGGCGGCACCCGGCCCGCCGGCATCGACGCCACCGCCGAGGACCGGCGCGAGGCAGCCGACCTGCGCCAGGGCGAGCCCTGGTACGCGCGGAGCCGCCCCGCCCTCGACGAGATGCTGGCCGGGCGCGACATCGAAGAGGTGTGGGACCTCGTGCTGCCGTTCATGTACGGGCGGTGGGACGCGGCCGCCCGGGCGCACGCCGCGAGCGACGACGAACAGACCAACTTCGCGGCCGCCGACGCCTTCTACGCCGACGGCGCACTCGGCGACCCCGTCGCCACCCGCGCCGCGCTCGCCGCCGTCACCGCGCCCGTCCTCGTCCTCGCCGGCGAGTACGACGCCGGCCCGCGGCCCGCCAGCGCCGCCGAACTCGCCGCGCTCTTCCCGCACGGGCGGCTCGCCGTCCAGCGCGGCGCCGGCCACTACCCGTGGGTGGACGACCCCGGGGCATTCGCCCGCACCGTCGCCGCGTTCCTCGACCCCACCACCGACGACGCCCCCTCCAGGGCCCGTTGATCGCGGTCTGTCGGGGACAAGCCGCGATGACTAGGGTGTGCGCGGACGGACGAACCGGGAGGAGCACGCACGTGGCCGACAGCATCACCGCCCAGCAGCAGCTCATGGACTGGAACAAGCCGGACCTCGACCTCAGCGACGCGGACTGGCGCTCGGGCACCCAGGGCGCCGGCGATGTGCAGATCGCCTTCGTCGAGGGGTTCATCGCCATGCGCAACGCCACCCGCCCGGAGAGCCCGTCGCTGATCTTCACCCCGGCCGAGTGGCGCGCCTTCGTCCGGGGCGCCCGGGAGGGCGAGTTCGACCTCACCTGACGGCAGGGCGCCGGGAGCCGGGTCCTCGCCGGTGCGCCCGCCTAAGCTGGCGATCATGAGTGGAACCACCGGAGAGCGCGACCTGACCCGGCTCCTGGCCGCCCTGCGGCCCGAGCTCCACCCCGGCCGCTACGTCTTCTGTACCGTCGACGGCCCGGCCGTCCCGCCCGGCCTGCACCCCGTGGTCACGGTCGCCGAGTCCGAGGGCCTCACCGTGGTCGTCCGCGAGGAGGAGGCGGACGCGGCCTCGCTCCCGTACGACTACGTGGCCGGCTGGATCACGCTGCGTGTCCACTCCGCGCTCGACGCCGTCGGCCTGACCGCCGCCGTCGCGGGCGCGCTCGCCGACGCGGGACTGAGCTGCAACGTCGTGGCGGGCTACCACCACGACCACCTCTTCGTGGAGCACGCTCACGCCCGGCAGGCCCTCACCACCCTGCGCCTCCTCGCCGAGCGCGGGGGAGCGGCGGGCCCGGCGGCCGGCCGTCCCCCGATGCGGTGAACCGCGCCGAGCCGCGCCCGTGCGCGCGGCGGCGCGGGCCGCCCGCGTACCCGCCGTTCGGGGGGCCGTCCGCCGAGGGGCCGCCCGCCGTTCCGGGCGCCCGGGCACGTACCATGGCGGCATGTCCTTCCTCCGTCGCCGCAGCGCCGCCACACCCGCCGGCCCGGACTTCGATGTCCTGGCCATGGACCCGGGCGACTGGCCCGGCAATCTCGGCGCCGGTCTGCTCCCCGCCCCCGACGGCAGCTGCCAGGGTGTCTTCCTCCGGTACGACCTGTTCGGCGGCCGGGGTCCCGCGATGATCATCGGCAACCTCCCGGAGGGCTCCCCGGCGCGCGAGCTCGCCGAGGGCCAGGTGCCCTTCGAGGTCGCCCAGCTCCTCGCCGCGCTCGACAACGACGAGCCGGTCGAGGTCGTCGAGACCGAGGACGTGCCGGTCATGCAGGGCGACAACCTGCTGATCGTGCGCCGCCTCAAGCTCTCCGAGAGCCGCATCTCCTGCGTGCAGTTCGACCGCAGCGACAACGTCCTGGTCACCATCGCCAGCTGGGACCGCCCCATCACCGACGACCTGTACGCGCTGCTCAAGCCCCTGCCCGCGGAACTCTTCCAGCAGGGCTGAGCCCATGGCGACGGACGAGGGGACCACGCGGGCGACCCCCCGCGTCGACAGCTGGATCTGGGCCGTACGGCTCACCAAGACCCGGTCGCAGGCCGCCGCGGCCAGCCGCGCCGGGCACGTCCGCGTCAACGGCGAGCGCGTCAAACCCGCCCAGGCGGTTAAGCCGGGCGACGAGGTGCGGCTCTACCACGCGGGCCGCGAGCGGATCGTCAAGGTCACCCGCGTGCTCACCAAGCGTGTCGGCGCACCCGTCGCGGCGGAGGCGTACATCGACAACAGCCCGCCCCCGCCGCCCCGCGAGCACGTCGCGCTGGCCGGAGTCCGCGACCGCGGCGCCGGCCGCCCGACGAAGCGCGAACGCCGCGAACTGGACCAGCTCCGCGGCATCCGCCCCTCCTGACGGCCCCCTCTCCCGCTCAGCTCCGGGACGCGAACAGCTCCGCCACCCGGGCCGCCGAGGTACCCAGCCCCACCGGCCCGGTCGGCAGGCCGCCGGCCCGAGCCGTGCGGGACTCGGCCGGCGCCGTGGCGTCCGGTGCGCTCACGCCCCGCAGCCGTGCCGTGCCGGCGCCCGAGCGGACGTCCTCGTCGCGGTAGCGGCGCACGCTGCGGTGCCAGTTGAGGATGCCGGCCAGCCAGTCCTCCAGCTCCCGGACGTACGCGTCGAGCGCCGCCCGGCCGGTCTCCTCCAGCCCGAACTGCTCGGCCAGCAGGGGCAGTTCCCTCTCCTTCACATGCAGGAACTGCCGCAGCCGCCCCCGCATCAGGTCGTCGACGATCGCCACACCACTGGGGTAGTCGCAGCCGAAGAAGGTCTGCACCACCAGCACCGCGTTGTGCACCTCGCCCTCGACCTCGATCTCCTTCTGGTACGAGAAGAGGTCGTTGAGCATCGCGGCGTAGTCCTGGGCAGCGTTCTCCAGGCTGCGCACCGGACCGCTCCGCAGCAGCTCCGCCGGCAGCCCGCCCTCGTGCCGCAGCCGCGCCAGGCTCATCGTCATGTCGGAGCCGAAGGTCTGGCGCCGCATCTCGATGTAGTCGACCGGGTCGGGCACCCGGTGCTGCGCCTGGTTGTGGAGCTCCCACATCCAGCTGTCCAGCATGCGGTCCATCGCCCCGCGGAAGGACGCCCGGGCGTCGGGGCCCATCGGCCCGGCCGTGCGGGCCCACAGATCGGCCAGCGCCCGCTCCATCGGACTGACGGCGCCGACGGCGCCGGCCGCCGGATCCTCCACCGGCATGCACGCCTTGAGCCGCTCGGTGGACACCTTAGCTCCGGCGAGGTCGCGCGGCCGCCCGAACTTCAGCGGGTAGTAGTCGTCGCCGTACGTGCCCCAGGTCAGCCACAGCGAACTGAGCTCCAGCTCCTCGGCGGTGGCGTCCGGGTCCAGACCCGCCGCGCACAGCGGGAGGTCGAAGCCGTCCATCATGGCTTCGTCCCAGATGTCGTCGAGCAGGCCCATCCGGCCGGCCCACGCCAGCGCCTTCGCGCGGGCGTCGTCCAGGTGGGGGCTGAGCGACAGCGGGAAGGGCAGGTCGAAGTCCGGCAGCAGCGACGGCCCGACCTGCTGGTGCGGCACATGGGTCAGGGTGCGCAGCCGCGCGGCGGCGGGCCGCCCGAAGAGCGTGCGGATGTCGAGCGCCGACGTGCCCAGCACCCCGGGGAGCGCCGAACGGGCCCCCAGCGCACCCTCGTTCATGTAGCGGCTGGAGCGCATGTGCCATTCGTGGCCGCCGGACTGCCAGTCCTGCAGCCCCTTGGTGTACGCGGCGACGGCGGCGCACTCCTCAGGCCCGAGTCCCTTCTCCACGCACAGCGCGGGCACCTCGGTCAGCGCCGTGTTCTCGAACTGCTGCAGCCGGGACGTCAGCAGGTCGTTGACGGCTTCGGCGGCCTCCTGCGTCGAGCAGCGGAGGAACGTCTCCAGCACCAGCACGCCGTTGCTGTTCTCGCCCTCGTCCTCGACCTCCCGCTGGTACGAGAAGAGGTCGTTGCGCAGGTGCACGGCGTCGGCGAACGTGTCCCGCAGCACCAGCAGCGGCCGCGAGTTCGCGACCGACACCGGGACCTCGGCGCCGGCCGCGTACTCCACCAGCCCCGCCGACCAGGGCGCGCCGCCGACCTTGCGGCGCATCTCGATGTACTCGACGGGGTTGGCGATCCGGCCCTCGTTGATGTTGGCGAGCTCCCACAGGGACTCGTTGAGCAGGTGCTCGGTCGCCTCGGCGAACCGGGAGCGCCACCCCGCCGACATGCTCGGCACGGTACGGGTCCACAGGTCGGCGAGGCCCGCCTCCACCGGGTTGGTCGCCTCCGGCATCCCCTGGTCGAGGTCCATGGGCATGAAGGCCGGCATCCGGTCCAGGTACGCCGTGCCGCCGGCCAGGTCCTGGGTGCGCTTGAACACCTCCAGGAAGTGGTCGTCGAAGAAGAAGACCCAGACGTACCAGTCGGTGACCAGGGACAGCGCGTCGGCGTCGCAGTCCGGGTGGGTGTACGAGCACAGCAGGGCGTAGTCGTGGGAGTCGAGGTCGTGCTCCTCCCAGACGCCCGAGCCCTCCAGCATCCCCATCCGCCGCGCCCACTGCTTGGTGTGGGCGCGGGCCGCCTCCAGATGGGGATTGAGGCGTGCCGGATACGGCACGTAGAAATCCGGCAGGACGAAGGGCTGAGCCATGCGCGCGGGGCCTTTCGGTGAAGAAGGGTGAAGGAAAGGACACTTCCGGGCCGGGCTTACCCACGTCCCATGCGTCCCACGCGACTCATGAATTAGTCATATAAGTCGTACTGGTGGGGGGTGGGGCCGTGCTCAGTCGACGCGTACGGCGAGCAGGCACGCGTCGTCGTCATGGGCCGTGCGCTCGTACTCGTCGGTGAGCCGGTCGATGATGCCCTGCGGCGGCAGACCACTGCTCCCGGTCAGCGCCCGCGCCAGCGCTTCGATGCCGTCCGTGATGTCCTGGCCGCGCCGCTCGACCACCCCGTCGGTGTACAGCAGCAGCACATCCCCGCCCTCCAGCGGGAACTCCGCCGTCTCGTAGTCATGGCCGGGCAGCACACCCAGCATCGGCCCCCGGTGGTCGGTCGGCAGCGCGAAGACATGGCCGTCGCGCAGCAGCAGCGGCGCCGGATGCCCCGCACACGTCCACCGGAACACCCGGTCGTCCCCGACGTGCCCCACGCACATGGTGGCCGTCGCGGGGGCGGGCTCACTGCACACCAGCTCGTTCAGCCACGTGGTGACGTCACCGGCGCAGGCGCCCGAGTGGGCGAGCCCCGCCATCGCGTACCGCTGCTGGGCCATCCGGGCCACCGCGTCCAGCCCGTGCCCGCTCGCGTCCCCGATCGCGATCAGCGCCCGGCGGTTCGGCAGCGGACGGCACTTGTACCAGTCGCCGCCGACAGCCGCGTCCGGCTCGGCCGGCAGGTACGCGGCCGCGGCCGTCAGCCCCAGCTCGGCCAGCCCCTCGGAGTACGTCGGCAGCAGCGCCTCGCGCAGGGCCGAGGCGACGTGCCGCTCCGCCGCGGCCTGCTGTCGCAGCTGCTCCGTCTCCACCTGCTTCTCCACCAGGCGGCGCCGGCTGCGCATCTGCGGAGTGAGGTCGCGGGCCACGATCTGCACCGCCCAGGGCCGCCCGTCCGTCCCGGCCACCGGCCGCCCCAGCAGGTCCACCGTGCGGACCTCGCCCAGCACCAGGAACCGGATCCGGGTCCAGGCGGGCTCCTCACCGGCGAGCACGGACGCGATGAACTCGCCGAACGGACTCACGTCCGCCGCCACCAGGTGATCGCACAGCTCCAGCAGCGTCCACGGCAGCGCCGGATCCGTACGGAAGATCCGCTGGAGCCCCTCCGACCACGACACCCCGCCCGACAGCAGGTCCCACCAGCCCCACCCCATGGAGGCCAGGTGCTGGGCGTCGATGGTGAGCAGCTCCGCCTGACTGCGCACCGGCCGCCAGGTCGTCAGCACCTGCTCGCCGCAGGCGGCCGCGTAGTGCACCAGCTGGACGCGCCTGAGCCTGCCGTACCGCTCCTCGGTGTAGTCCACCACCAGGCCGCCCAGCGCGCGCCCCGTCTCCAGGACCTCACTGAGCGCGGACAGCAGCCCGCTGGCGGCGGCGCCGGTGCGCGCCACCTCGAAGAACCGCTGCCCGACCTGCTGGTCCGGCGGCACCAGCCACTCCACCGAGCGGATGTGGTTTCCGGCCCGGATGACGAAGTCCGTGACGGCCCCGGAATCGTCCCGCACCGGTGCGAGGAGCGCGGCGGACACCGGGATGCCCGGCAGCGTGGCGCACAGACAGCGCCACGGGTCGTGGTCCTCATCCGCGTCCACGCAGCTGTGCGAGGCGCCGTGGCCCTGGCCGCACGGGCACTGCCTGGCCTCGCGGGCGCCCTCGCCGGGAGCCGGCGCGTCCGGGCGCCCGGGGGCGGGCGCGGCGGCATCCGTCGCCCTGCGCACATCGGCGCGGAGCGTCGTGATCTCCCGCTCGATGAAGGCCTTCAGCGACGCCACGTCGGACGGCATGGTCGCGGCCTCCCGGATCATAGACACCTGCAAACGGACATCTGCCGCGTATCCGGCACGGAGGGCGGTAAACGCCCGGCCACTCCACCGGCCGACACCGGGCCCGGTCGGCCGGAAGAAGGGCCGCCCACGATGGGACGAAAGTCCCTGCCCGGACGGGCCGTACGGCGTGCTTGCGCCCTCTGCGGTCGGGACACAACCCCGGCAGGCACACACCGCAGAGGAACAGCGGAGGAACGACCCCATGACGTGGAAGCCGACCGAAGGGCGGACCCGGCCGTGACGACCGCGCACCCCGTGGAGCGCACGGACACCGCACGCCTCGCCACCGAGGTGGACCAGCTGCGCCGGGCCCTGGAGAGCCGCGGCGTCATCGACCGCGCCCAGGGCATGATCATGGCGCTGACCCCCTGCCCGGCGGACCGGGCCTGGCAAGTGCTCGTGGAGATCTCCCAGCACGGCAACACCAAGCTGCGGGACGTCGCCGCAGCGCTGGTCGCCACCGCCGACGGCACCGCTCTGCCGTCGGACCTGTACGCCCCCTTCCACCGGGCCGTCCACGCGGCCCGCACCTCCCGCCCCTCCCGCGCCACACCACGGCACCCGCGCCCGTGAAACCAGCAGTGCGCTGTGCGCCGGTGTGTCGGCACCGGTCACACAGCGCACTCCCCTCCCGAGGTGGTCAGCGTGTGCCGACCGCGGCGCGCACGGCCCGGCGGGCCATGGCGCAGTCGTCGTGCAGCCGCCTCAGCAGCAGGCGCTGCTCCTCGCCCGCGGACAGGCCGCCCGGCTGAACCGGTACCGAGCCGACCGGCGGTGCCTCCCGTATCGTGCGCTGCACGGCCGTCTCGTACGTCCGGATCTCCCGCGTCAGCACCAGCATCAGGTTCACCAGGAACGCGTCGCGCGCCGCGGGCCCCGCCGCCTGCGCCAGCTGCGCGATCTGGCGCCGCGCCACGGGGGCGTCGCCCAGCACCGCCCACAGCGTCGCCAGGTCGTACCCCGGCAGGTACCAGCCCGCGTGCTCCCAGTCGACCAGCACCGGGCCCGCCGGCGACAGCAGGATGTTCGACAGCAGCGCGTCACCGTGGCAGAACTGGCCCACACCGCCCAGCCCGCCCGCGTGCGCCAGCCCATGCAGCAGCTTCTGCAGGTCGTCCCGGTCCCGGTCGGTGAAGAGCCCCAGCTCGTGGTAGCGGGAGATCCGCGAGGCGTAGTCCAGCGGAGCGTCGAACATCCCGGCCGGCGGCCGCCACGCGTTGAGCCGCGCGATCGCCCCCAGCGCGGCCCGTACGTCCGCGCGCGGCGGCGCCTCGAAGGGGTGGCGGCTGAGCGCCGCGGGCCGCCCCGGCATCCGCTCGATCACCAGCGTGCAGTTGTCGGGGTCCGCGGCGATCAGCCGCGGCGCCCGCACCGGCGGGCGGTGCCGGACGAAGGTGCGGTAGGCCGCGATCTCATGACGGATGCGCTCGGCCCAGGCGGTGGAGTGGTCCAGTAAAACCTTGGCGACCGCGGTGGCCCGTCCCGTCGTCCCGACGAGCAGGACGGAGCGGCTGCTGCGCCGCATCAGCTGGACCGGGTTGAACTCCGGGCAGATCCGGTGCACCGACGCGATCGCCTTGCGCAACTGCGCGCCCTGCGGACCGGACAGGTCGATCCTTCCACTGAGCGGCCCCGCCGCCGGTCCCGCCCAGCGCCGGGCCCGCACGGCCTGGGGTGGATCCGGATACGGCCCGCTGCCGGCCGGGAGGGTACGCGCGGGCCGGGGCGGGGCGGACACGGAGGACGATGCTGTGTACATGGGCGAGACAGATCCCTTCGTGTGCCGACGAGTTACGTACGCTGCCCCGGCCCGGCAACCGGCCGACACCCTGGGGAATGAGGGCCGGTTACCGGGGCGGGGTGGCGCTTTCCTACCTGACACCCGCGCGCGGGTGGCACACCATCTGGCGGACCCTGGCGAAGCCTGGCGAATAGTCGCCAGCCCTATGACAGCGGGCTAGTGTCAACTCAGCCGAGAACCTGGGGGCTTGACGTGACCGGAGAACCCAACACCCGCCTAGCAGATCTGTTCGGCCTGGCCGGCTGGTCCAAAGGAGAGCTCGCGCGGCTCGTGAACCGGCAGGCGGCGGCCATGGGCCACCCGCAGCTGGCGACCGACACGTCGCGCGTCCGGCGCTGGATCGACATGGGGGAGACCCCGCGCGATCCCGTGCCCCGGGTGCTGGCAGCCCTGTTCACCGAGCGACTCGGCCGTGTCGTGACCATCGAGGACCTCGGGTTCGTACGACACGGGCGCGCCGGGAAACGGCGGGACGTCAGGAACACCGACAACCCTGACGGGCTGCCCTGGGCGCCCGAGCGTACGGCTGCGGTCCTCACCGAATTCACGGGAATGGACCTCATGCTCAACCGACGCGGCTTGGTGGGCGCGGGTGCCGCGCTCACCGCAGGCTCCGTACTGACCAGCGCCATGCACGACTGGTTCCGCACCGACCCCGCACTCGGCGCGGACTCCCCGCGCCTCGACGACCCCCTGCACGCCGACCCGGCCGGGTTCGACCGCTACGAGGCCGCCCCCATCGGGTCCCAGGAGATCGAGGCGCTGGAACGCTCCGTCGAAGTGTTCCGCGCCTGGGACGCCGCCCGTGGCGGCGGGCTCCAGCGCAAGGCGGTCGTCGGCCAGCTCAACGAGGTGGGCGGCATGCTCGCCTACCACCACCCCCCGCACATCCAGCGGCGGCTGTGGGCCGTCGCCGCCAACCTCGCCGTCCTGGCCGGCTG
The DNA here is from genome assembly GCF_040611175.1 of Streptomyces sp. NPDC003036. NCBI lineage: Bacteria > Bacillati > Actinomycetota > Actinomycetes > Kitasatosporales > Streptomycetaceae > Streptomyces > Streptomyces sp. NPDC003036. Next base: position 25,228 of record NZ_JBEXNO010000013.1, read on the forward strand.
GATGTCGCACGACGTGGGCCTCGAACCCACCGCGCAGAAGTACTTCGTCATCGCCGCGCACGCGGCCCGCGAGGGCGGCGACCTGCCGCGCGCCGGCGAGGCCCTCTCCCGCGCCGCCCGCCAGATGGTCCACCTCGGCCGCCCCGACGAGGCCCTGGACCTGATGAAGCTCGCCCGCGCCGGTTCGGGCCCCGAGATGCTGCCCCGCACGCACGCCATGCTGCACACCATCGAGGCGTGGGCGCAGGCGGCGATGGGCCACGGCCAGGCGATGCGCCGCACCCTCGGGGAGGCGGAGGAGCTCTTCGTCTCCGACCGCAGCGACGTGCCTCCGCCGAGCTGGATGCAGACCTTCAAGAAGGAGGACCTGTACGGGATGCAGGCCCTCGCCTACCGCACCCTCGCCGAGCACGAACCGGGCGCCGCGAAGCAGGCCCAGCACTTCGCGCAGAAGGCGCTCGCCCTGCGCATCGACGGCCGGCAGCGCTCGAAGATCTTCGACTACCTGTCGATGGCGTCGGCGTGCTTCATCGCCGACGACCCCGAACAGGCCGACCGGTACGCGCGCCTCGCCCTGATGTCGATGGGGGAGACCTCCTCGCAGCGCACCTGGGACCGGTTGCGGGAGATGTACCGGCTCACCGGGAAGTACGCGGACTACTCGAAGATCGAGGACCTGCGCGAGGAGATCCAGGTGGCGATGCCCAAGCCCGCGAAGAAGCAGCGGAACACCGAGATCTAAGACGTCGTTTCGACGTACCTACGACCGCCGTACCTACGACCGCCGAACCTACGACCGTGCCTACGACGGGTCGCCGATCCGGGCGACCATGACACAGGCGTCGTCCTCGCGCGGGCAGGCGCCGAACTCCTCCACCACCACCCGCACACACTCCTGCGCGTCGCGCGCTCGAGCGAACCGCGGTGCCATCCGGACCAGCCGCTCCGTCCCCTCCGTGCCGAAGGGGTCCGCACCCGTGCCGCGCGTGAGCCCGTCCGTGTGCAGGACCAGCACATCACCGGGGAGCAGCCGCACCTCGGTCTGCTCGTACGCCGTCTGCGGGGTCGCGCCGAGCAGCACGCCGTCCGGCCGCGTCAGCGCACGCCCCGTCCCGCCGCGGAACAGCAGCGGGGCGGGGTGTCCCGCCTGCGCCCAGGTCAGCGTGCCGGTCGCCGGGGTGTAGCGGCAGCACACCGCGCTGCCCAGCGCCGTGTGCGCCGACGCCTCCAGCAGCTGGTTCAGGTGTCCCATCAGGGGCCCGGGCCGGATCCCGGCCACCGCCATGCCGCGCAGCGCGCCCAGCAGCATCGCCATCGAGGAGGTCGCCGACACGCCGTGCCCGGTGAGGTCGCCGACGGACAGCAGCGTGTCCCCGTCGGGCAGCTCCAGCGCGTCGTACCAGTCGCCGCCGATCAACGCGCTGGAACCGGAGGGCAGGTACTGCCCGGCCAGGTCGAGGGCGGCGGGCCCGCCGTCCGGGAGGCGCAGCGAGCCGCGCCACGGCGGCAGGACCGCCTCCTGGAGCTCCACCGCCACCCGGTGCTCGGTCTGTTCGATGTCCTGGCGGCGGCGGAGCGACTCCCGTGATTCGCGAACCACCCGCTCACTGCGGCGCAGTTCGCTGACGTCCCGTAAAACGGCCCACATCGACGCCGTGCAGCCGTCCGCGTCGAGGACCGGCTCGCCCATCATGTGGAGCGTACGCACCCGGCCGTCGGTCCGGACGATCCGGAACTCGCCGTCGATCGGCTTGCCGTCGATCAGGCAGCCCGTCACCATCGCGGTCAGCGCCGCCTGGTCCTCGGCGAACACCATGGACGGCAGCTCGTCCAGCGACATCGGGCCCGACTCGGGAGAGCGGCCGAAGATCTGGAACAGCTCGTCGGACCAGGTCACTTCGTCGGTGAGGAGGTTCCACTGGGCGCTGCCGACCCGGCTGAGCAGCGCACCGGTGCGCGGCGGCGCGTCCGAGGGTGCTTCCCCGGCGCCCTCGCCCTCTTCGGCCCGTTCTTCGGCGGCCCGGGCGTCGGCGTCGGCGGACCGGGCGTCGAGGGCGCGGTCCTCGCGCAGCCCTTCCTTGAGCTGGCCCAACTGCGCGCCGAGGTCGTCCAGTTGGTGGACGGCGAGATCGCACAGCGCGCGCTGCCAGCGACCCTGCGGGTCGTCCTCGTCCGCGACGGCGTCCCGGCGTACGGCGTCGACGTCGCCCCGCAGTCGGCGGGTCTGCGAGATCAGCGCGTCCAGCGTGCCGCGCTCGGGCGGCTGCCCGGCGGCACGGTCCGCGAACAGATGGGACGGCATGTCGTACTCCGATACGGGCGCGGTGTGGCCAGGGTCTGAAATATAAGGACCGGTTACGACTGTTGCACAGGCCGCGATGGCCTGTAAGGGGTTTGGCAACACTCGATAGGGGGGTGCTTTTGGCATATGCCAAAGGCTCGGCGATTACCGGCCAACTCCGTCCGGAACGCGCCGTATCGAAGCCTTTCCGCTCCGTCACGGCAGGCGTCGAGCCGGACCTGCCCCAGCGCAGGTCGCGTGCGAGGCCGCTGCGGAGCGGGATTTTCCATCCCACCCGTAGGAGTGCGTCCCGCGGTCACGGCATTGACGGCGCGCACGTGGACGGCCGCCGAGCGGGTACCCGGAGCGTCCCGGCGCGGTGCCGGGGGCACGTCGATCCGTACGTCCGTACGATCCGTCGGAGGGCAGGACCGTGAGCATGGAAGCCGGCAAGAGGGTCGTCGTCACCGGAGCCACCGGCAACGTCGGCACCAGCGTGGTGGCGGCGCTGGCCGACGACCCGCAGATCGCATCCGTACTGGGCCTGGCGCGCAGGCTGCCCGGCTGGTCGCCGCCCAAGACCGACTGGGCGGCCGTGGACCTCTCCGAGGACACCGACCTCGTCAGGCACTTCGAGGGCGCCGACGCCGTGATCCACCTGGCCTGGGCGTTCCAGCCGACCCACGACCCGGTCAGGACCTGGCGCACCAACGTCCTCGGCAGCCTCCAGGTCTTCCGGGACGTCGCCTCCGCCGGCGTGCCCGTCCTGGTCCACGCCTCCTCCGTCGGCGCCTACTCGCCGGGCCCCAAGGACCGGACCGTCGGTGAGTCGTGGCCCACGCACGGCTGGCCGGAGGCCGCGTACTGCCGCGAGAAGGCGTACCTGGAGCGGGTGCTGGACTCCTTCGAGGTCCGCAACCCCGGCGTCAGGGTGGTGAGGATGCGCCCGGCGTTCCTGTTCAAGGAGGAGTCGGCGAGCGAACAGCGCCGGATCTTCGGCGGGCGCTTCCTGCCGGGGACGCTGGCCCGCCCGGGAGCGGTCCCCTTCGTGCCGGACATCCCCGGGCTGCGGTTCCAGGCCCTGCACACCGACGACGCGGCGCAGGCGTACCGCCTCGCGCTCGGCCATGAGGTGGGCGGCGCCTTCAACATCGCCGCGGAGCCCCCCATCGGCGCCGAGGAACTCGCCGACCTGCTCGGCGCCCGGCTCGTCCGCGTGCCCCGCCCGGCCGTCCGTGCCGCGCTGGCCGCCGCCTGGAACCTGCGGCTGGTGCCCGCCTCGCCGCAGCTCTTCGACGCGGTGCTGCGCCTGCCGCTGATGGACTGCACCCGCGCCCGGGTCGAGCTCGGCTGGCACCCGCAGCGCAGCGCGCTCGACGCGCTGGAGGAGCTGCTGCGCGGCATGCGGACCGGCGCCGGCCAGGACACCGCGCCGCTCGCGGGCCGCAAGGTCGGCTGAAGGCCGGCCGACGCACGCGCCCCCGTCCGGCCTCGTCGTGCTCCGTCGCCGGATGTGACCCGATCCGTACCCTCCGCACGGGTGACGACGGCTCCCTCAGCGGGCAAGCCCTAAGGAGACAGGTGTCGGGTCGAAAGGGGCCGCCGTGCCGGACAGACGCCCTCGCGGCTACCAGCCCGGCTGGCAACCGCGCCCGGCGACCGAGCAGTTACTGGCCGAGGTGGAGATGGTCCTCGGCCGCTACGCCGCACAGCTGCCGCTGACCATCCGGCAGATCTGGTACGCGACGGTCGCCGACGGCGCGCTCGCCAAGCAGGAGCGCACGTACAGAAGGCTGGTCGACATGCTCGGCATGGCCCGCCGCGCCGGCCGCATCTCCTGGCTCGCGATCGGCGACGACGCCGACCCCGCCGCCGAGCCGCGGACGTTCGAAGGCCCGATCGGCTTCCGGCGGGCCGTCGCCGACGCCGCCCGCGCCTACCGGCTCGACCGCCAGGCCGGTCAGGAGGCGCGCCTCGAAGTGTGGTGCGAGCCGGCCGGTCTCGTACCGCAGCTGACGGCCGTCACCGACCCGTGGGGCGTGCCCGTGTACGCGGGCGGGGTCCTCACCTCCCTGTCCGGCAGGCGCGCCGCCGCGCGCCGGGCAGCGAGCGGCGGACACGGCGCCGTGTGCGTCATGGTGGTCAGCGACTGGGACCCCGGGCGGCAGCACCTCTTCACCTCCCTCGCCGAGGACGTCAAGGCCTTCGCCTCGCTCGACGCCCCCGACGTACGCGTCGACTTCGAACGCCTGGCCGTCACCGAGGCGCAGATCGCCGAGCTGCACCTGCCGTCCGCCCCTCTGCGCGCCGGCGCCGCCGCCACCCAGGCGGAGGCCATCCCGCCGGACGTCCTCGCCGCGCTCGTACGGGAGGCCATCACCCGCCGCCGCGACGACGACGTCCTGGCCGCCGTCCTCGCCCGGGAGGAGGCCGAACGGCGCATGCTGCTGGACCAGCTCGGCGGGCTGCCGGCGGGGGCGTAGCCCGGCGTACGGGGCCGGCCGGCTCACTCCGCCAGCGTCTGGGTGGTGACGACGAACAGGCCCCCGTCCGGGTCGCGCAGGGTGGCCTCCACGCCGGGCTCGTGGTGGACGACGGAGGCGCCGTGCTCCCGCGCCACGCGCACGCACGCGTCGACGTCCGGCACGGGGAAGTAGACCTGCCAGCGCGGGCGGATCGACGGGTCCGGCGCGGCCTCCAGCGCCCCGGAGCTGAGCCGGGCGACGACGCGGCCGCCGCTGCGCAGGACGACCTCGTCCTCCTCGTACTCGACGTCGCAGCAGCCGGGACGCCCGCTCGCCCAGTCCAGGATCTCCCCGTAGAAGATCGCCGCCTCGAAGGCGTCACGGGTCTGCAGCCTCACCCAGGCGGGTGCCGCGTCCCGCCAGTTCTCCCAGCCCGTCAGCAGCTGGCCCTCCCAGATGCCGAACACCGCCCCGTCCCGGTCGGCCGCGAGGGCGCCGCGCCCCATCGCGAAGGACACCGGCCCGACGGCGACCGTGGCGCTGCGCTCCCTGATGCGGGACGCCGTCTCGTCGGCGTTCTGGACGGCGAAGTACGGGGTCCAGGCGACGGCCATCTGCAAAGCGCCCGCCAGGGCGCCCATCCCGGCCACCGGTTTGCCGTTGGCGAGCGCGACGCTGAACTCCTCGCCGAGCCGCGCCGGACGGTACGTCCACCCGAGCACGGCACCGTAGAACTTCTGCGCGGCGCTCAAGTCGTGGGTCATCAGGCTGACCCAGCACGGGGCGCCGTACACGGCCTCGCTCGAGGTAACGCCCTTGGTCGCTGTCGGTTTCGTATTCATGTGCAAACCGCCCTGTGTCACCATGCCGCTCTGCCCGGATGTCCATCCTTGCACTGTTTACAAGGGCGGTCCTGTTTCGCCCGGCTGTTTGCCTGCCCACCCGCTCGGGCTCCACGCGTCCTTTTCCAGGCGCGGGCCGGCGCGGGCCCCGAGGAGCCACTTGGTGTGTACCTGACGCTAAAGTGCGGTGGTTCGCTCAGACGTTCGGTGAAGGGGTGGGGTATGAGCACGCAGCTGAGGGAGAGAGCCGGGGAGTTGGCCGCGGTGCTGTGGCGCGAGCACACCGTCTACCGGGACCGCGCCGGGGGAGTGGTCATCCGCGGCGAACACGTCGAGCGCTGGATCAGCCTCGCCCCCGCCGGCGGCCGCGACGAGGTCCTGCTGCGCGCCGGCCGCATCCTGGACGGCGGCACCACCGCCCCGGCGCGCTCCGAGGTGATCATGCCGCTCTCCGCCTCCACGGCGGAGCTCGCCGCGGCCTGCCGCCGCCTGCTCGCCGACACCGCCGCCGACGCCGCGCCCCGGACCGGCCGCCCGGCGGACGGCCGCAGCCCCGGCCGCGACCGCAAGCCCGGCAGGCGGGAGCGCAAGCACGAGCGCCGGCAGGCCCGCCTGCGGCGGCGGGCACAGCGGCGGCAGCGGCTACAGCAGCGGCACACGAGCCTGCGCTCGTGGGTGGTCCTGGCCTGTGTGGCGGCCGTCGTCGCGTACTACCTCTCCAGCGTCGGGCTGATCTGACCGCCGACGGAGCACACCACCGGCCGGTGGCGGCTCCATGGCGGCCGTCTAGGGCCGCCGCCGCGCCCGGACGCGGTCCCGCCACCGCCGCGCGATCCGCTCCAGGTGCCAGCGCTCCTCGTACAGCAGGCGCCCCACCAGTGAGCCGCCGAAGACCACGAAGCCGACCCCCACAAGCCAGGACTGCACGACCAGCATGGTGCCGACGGGGCCGTACGCGACCGTGTTCGAGGCGATCAGCGGGGAGAACACCAGCCGCGAGAAGCCCCGCAGCCCGGCCAGCCCGATCACGGTCGCGACCGCGCCGGGCAGCAGGGCCCTCCAGGGCAGCCGCCCGCCCAGCAGCAGCCGCTGCGACCACCAGAAGAACAGCACCCCGGTCACCACGGCCACCGTGGCCCGCCAGGTGAGCTCGCCCGCGTCCGCCGGCCGCGTGGCCACGTGCGCGGACAGCAGCAGGTAGCCGATGAGGACGGCGAGCCACACACCGTGCCGCCACATGGTGTGCCAGCGCGCCGCGGGCAGCTCCCACACCTTCTCGTACCCCGTCTGCACGACACCGCCGAAGGTCATCCCGAAGACCGCCAGCGCCGCGATACCGAAGCCGGTCGTCGACTCCAGCGCCCGCCCCGGCGTCGCGAACAGCCGCCGCACCTCCATGTCCGCCGGGGTCGACACGCCGAGCCCGTCCGAGATCCAGTCCGCGAAGCCCTGCCCGTTCGCCGGGTCGGCCGCCGCCACCACGATGAGCAGCGGCACCAGGGTCAGCAGCCCGATCGCCGCGAACCCCATGGACCGGTGCATCAGCTCCAGCTCGTTGCCCCGGCGCCACCCGCGCCCGGCGGCCGAGCCGTGGAAGGCGCCGTACAGCCGGCCGAGCCGGTCCAGCCGGCCGGCCCACCATCGCCGGCCCTCGGCACCGGAAGACTTCTCGGGCATGGGAGTCGCATACCCCGGCGGCGCCCGCCGCTACGGCCGGTCGCGCAGGAGACCCCGAATGGACGCCTCCGCGCAGCTCTGTCCCGGCGCCCGTTTTCGTGGTGCACTGGTGGCAAGGAGCTGGGCCGATGGGTACGAAGCGCAAGCCGGGACCAGCAGCGGCAGGGGTCGCCGTGGCGGTGTGCGCCGCCGTGGCCGCCGGGCTCTACGGCTGCTCCTCCTCCGACCGGTCCGAGCCGCGCGGGGTCTCCCCGAAGCCGCCCGCCTCCACCCCGGCCGGCGTCTCGCCCTTCACCGGCCTCCCGGCCCGCTCCGGTACGCCGGTCCTCGCCGTAAAGATCGACAACGTGCGCCCGGCGCGCCCGCACACCGGGCTCGGCGCCGCGGACATCGTCTACGTCGAGCAGGTCGAGGCCGGGCAGAGCCGGATCCTCGCCGTCTTCTCCTCCCGGCAGCCGCCGACGGTGGGGCCGGTGCGCAGCGTCCGCGAGTCGGACATGGAGCTGCTGCGGCAGTTCGGCCGCCCGGCGCTCGCGTACTCCGGCGCGCAGTCGAAGCTCCAGCCCCTCATCGACGCCGCGCCCCTCTTCCCGCTCGCCCCGGCGGACGCGCCGGGCGCCTACGTCCGCGGCGGCGACCGCCCGGCGCCGCACAACCTCTACCTGCGCCCCGACCGGGCCCTGGCCGCCGCGCCGCAGGCCGACAAGGCGCGCGACATCGGCTTCCGCTTCGGCGCCGCTCCGGAGGGCGGCCGGCAGGTCAACGAGCACACGGTCCGCTACCCGGCGGCGCGCTACACCTTCACCTGGTCGGAGAGCGGCAAGCGGTGGCAGGTGGCCATGGACGGGACGCCCGCCCGGACCACGGACGGCGGCCCGATGGGCGCCCCCACCGTCGTGGTGCAGGACGTCGAGGTGCGCCCCTCGAAGTTCCGGGACCGGTCGGGAAGCGTCTCGCCGTACACCGAGACCGTCGGCTCGGGCGACGCGCTCGTCCTGCGCGACGGCCGGGCCCACGACGCGCGGTGGAACCGGCCGGCGCCCGAGAGCGGCACCACCTTCACCACACCCGCCGGGCAGCCGCTGAACTTCGCGCCCGGTCAGGTGTGGATCGTGCTCACCGCCCGCTGACCCGGGCGCGACGGCGGGTCAGCACCACGCCCAGCAGGACCATCAGGGCCCCCAGGGCGAAGTGCAGCCAGTTGTCGGCCGTGTTGACGGGGATGAAGTTGGCGCCGCTGTCGTGGTCGATGAAGAGCCCGTACAGCCACAGCGCCAGGTAGACGACCCCGCCGCCGATGAGGAACGCCCGGGCACCGGACACGGACCTGGACATGGCGAGGCCCGCGATGCCGAACAGCAGGTGCACGAGGTTGTGCAGGATCGACACCTGGAAGACGCCCAGCAGCTTGGCCTCGGAGTGGTGCTCAGCGAACTCCATCGAGCCGTAGTCGGTGGTGATGCCCGGGATGAAGCCCAGCACCGCCACCAGCAGGAAGACCAGCCCCACCAGGAGCGCGGCTTGCTGGACGGGGCTGCGGGGAACGGCGGTCGTACGCGGTGATCTGGTCATGACGGGAAGCCTCCTCGTCGGGGCGGTGCCTCCGGGCCCCGCCACGGGGCCCGCGGCGCCCGGGTACCCCTCCTCGGCGCCCGCTCACTCCATGCGCCGACGGTCCTCATCGGTCCACTTGCTGGTGTCGCGCGGCTCCACGTACGGCTCCTCGTCCTCCGGGTGGCCGCCGTCGATGGCGCGCTGCCGGGCCAGCTCCGCGTCGAACTCCAGGCCGAGCAGGACCGCCAGGTTCGTGATCCACAGCCAGATCAGGAAGATGATCACGCCGGCGAGGGTGCCGTAGGTCTTGTTGTACGAGCCGAAGTTCGCCACGTACAGCGCGAAGCCGCCGGAGGCGAGCAGCCAGATCAGCAGGGCGAGCAGGCTGCCCGGGGTGATCCAGCGGAAGCCGCGGCCCCGGGCGTTGGGCGCGGCCCAGTACAGGATCGCGATCATGATGGTGACGAGCAGGACCAGGACCGGCCACTTCGCGATGGACCACACGGTCATCGCGGTGTCGCCGAGGCCCAGCGCCGTACCCGCCTGCCGGGCGAGCGTGCCGGTGAAGACCACGATCAGCGCGCTGACCAGCGCCAGGACCATCAGCGTGACAGTGAGCGCCAGCCGCAGCGGCATCACCTTCCACACCGGGCGGCCCTCGGGCATGTCGTACACCGCGTTCGACGCGCGGATGAACGCCGCGATGTAACCGGAGGCCGACCACACCGCGGCCAGCAGACCGACCACGGCCATGACCGAACCGACCCCCGCCGAGCCCTGCAACTGCTGCACCGCGTTGGTGATGACGTCCCGCGCCGCGCCGGGCGCGAACTTCTGGAGGTTGTCCAGCACCGACTGGGTGACCGAGTCGCCCGCGAGGCCCAGCAGCGAGATGAGGACCAGCAGGGCCGGGAAGAGCGAGAGCACCCCGTAGTACGTCAGGGCCGCGGCCCGGTCGGCGAGCTCGTCGTCCTTGAACTCCGCGAACGTCCGCCGCAGCACGGCCCCCCAGGACCGTTTCGGCATCTCGGTGGGCTGGTCGGGCGCCCGGTCCTGGACCTCGGGGTCGGGACCGGGGCGGTCGTCGGGGGGAGCGCCGCGGTGGCCGCCGTCGCCCTGGCCGGGGCCGGTGACGGGGGGCTCCGGCTCGTTCCTGTGCTGCCGTTTCGTCATCCGTGCCATGGGTTCGCGGGTAACCGCCCGGACGGTGGTTCAACCCTCCCGGGGCCGGTCCGGCTCTTCCCCGGTGCCGCCGGTGCCGTCGGCGCCGCCGGTCCCGCTGGTTCCGCCGGTCTCCAGGGGCTCCAGGGTGGCGGCCACGTACTCGGCCTCCCGCTCGGCCTCGGACATGTCGGGGACGAGGAAGCCGTCCCCCTGCCGCTCGGGCGACCGGCCGCCCTCGGCGAGGCGCTCCCGCCACTGCTCGGCGAGCTGCTGCTGCCGCTCCGCGGATTCCCGCTGGACGCGCGCCCGGCTGGCGGAGGTGAGGGCCGTCAGGAAGTCACGGAGAACGTCTCTCATGGTGCCAGTGTTCTCCCGTTCGGCTCCCGTGACACCCGCGACTCCCGCGACACCCGCACAGCGACGGTTCGCGCGTAAAACGGTTTGCGCGCCGTGACACCGGACACCGACAGTGATCCGATGCACGAAGCACCCCAACCGACCGTCCGGGCCGCCCGGCCGGATGACGCGCCGCTGATATGCGAGCTGCTCAACGCCGTGGACACGATCGAGACCGGCGCGCCCGACACCGAGCTCCACAGCGTCGAGGCCGACCTCGCCCACCCCGACGTGGACCTCGCCGAGGACTCGTGGCTCGCCTTCGAGGACGGCCGGCTCGTCGCCTACGCGCTCGTACTGCCCGCTTCCAGGGCCGAGCGCGTGAACATCGACCACTACGTCCTGCCCGCGCACCAGGCCGCCGGCGCACGGCTGCTGGGGCTGGCCGAGGAGCGGGCCCGTGCCCGGGCGGCCGGCAGCGGCGCGGACCGGGCGGTCGTCCACCTCCACCTGAACCACGAGCCGACCACCGACACCGCCCTCCTCGACGCCCGGGGCTGGCGGCGGGTGCGGCGCTACCACGTCATGAGCCGGGCGATATCGCCGCAGGGCGATCCGGTACCCGAGCCGCCCGCGGGCGTGACGCTGCGCGACTGCACCGACGAGGCCGACCGCCGCCGCGCCCACGCCCTCGTCGAGGAGACGTTCGCCGGGCACTTCGACCACCGGAGCCGTACGTACGAGCAGTGGCTCCACGACATGGACGCCGCGCAGTGCGACTGGTCGCTCGTCTGGATCGCCGCCCTGGAGGGCGCCGGCGACGCCGCCGTGCTCGTCAGCCGCAACGACCGCGAATCCATGGCCTGGGTGAGCAACCTCGGGGTCCGCGAGGACGTGCGCGGCCGGGGCCTCGGCGGCCACCTCCTGCGGCACGCCTTCGGCGCGTACGCGGCCCTGGGCCGCGAGACGCTCGGCCTGGGCGTGGACACGCTCAACGAGACGGGTGCCCTGCGGCTCTACGAGGCGCACGGGATGCGGAGGGAGTACGCCGTCGACACCTGGGAGGTGACGCTTCCGGTGACGGCCTGAGCCCGAGGCGCCCGCGCGACCCCCACGGCGGATCATGGGCCCGTACACTCGTGCCCGGCTTACCCCAGCGGCGGGGCGAGCGACCGAGCGACCAACACGCTTTGACGGAAAGGTATTTCGACATGGACTCCGCTGTGCTGGGCGATGCCCCGATCTACGACAGGCTGATAGCGGAAAGAGGGGACGTCCCCACCGACGTCCGCCGCGTCGCCGAGGAGACCCTCACGCAGGTGGGTCGCGCGATGGACTTCAGCGGGCTGGGGCGGCAGGCGTACACGCCCCGCATGCCCTTCCCGCCCGCCCCGACGGGCTGACGGGGCCGACGGGCCGACCGGCGGCGTACGGAGGTCCCGGCGGGCTGCACACGGTGCGGACCGCCCTCACCCTTTCGCCCTCCGTCCTGTTACGGCCGTGCCCTGCGGGGTACCCCTCAGCCCCATGGAGATCGGTTACAAGCTCGCGGCAGAAGCCTTCGGACCCGGTGAACTGGTCAGGCAGGCGGTCCTGGCGGAGGAAGCGGGATTCGACTTCGTCGAGATCAGCGACCACTTCCACCCCTGGCTGGACAACCAGGGGCACTCGCCCTTCGCCTGGACGGTGCTGGGCGCCATCGCGGCCCGGACCAGCCGGATCGGGCTGGCGACCGGTGTCACCTGCCCGACCGTCCGCTACCACCCCGCGATCATCGCGCAGGCGGCCGCGACCCTCGCCGTCCTGTCGGACGGCCGGTTCGTCCTCGGCGTCGGCTCCGGCGAGCGGCTCAACGAGCACGTCGTCGGCACCGGCTTCCCCGACGCCGTCAGCACCCGCCACGAGATGCTCCGCGAGGCCCTGGAGATCATCCGCCTGCTGTGGCGCGGCGGCTACCGCTCGTACGAGGGCAAGCACCTGCGTCTCGCCGACGCCCGCGTCTTCGACCTGCCCGCCGAGCCGCCCCTCATCGCCGTCGCCGCGAGCGGCGCGGCCTCCACCCGGATCGCCGCCGAGCTCGGGGACGGCCTCTTCGCCACCGAGCCCAAGCCGGACATCGTCCGCCAGTACCGCGAGGCGGGCGGCGGCGGCCCCCGGTACGCGGAGGTACCCATGGCGTGGGCGCCGGACGAGCACACCGCGGCACGCGCCGCGCTGGAGACGTCCCGGTGGGCGGTGACGGGGTGGAAGGTGATGAGCGAGCTGCCCAACCCCGTCAACTTCGACGCCGCCACGACGACCGTGCGCGAGGAGGACATCCTCGGCCAGTTCGCCTGCGGGACGGACCCCGAGCGGTACGTGGAAGTGGCGCAGGGCTTCGTCGACGCGGGCTTCGACCGCCTGGTCATGCAGAACGCGGGCCCCGACCCGGACGGCTTCATCGACTTCTACCGCAGCGAGCTCGATCTGCGGATGCGTCAGCTGAAGGCCAACGGGGAGGCGGCCTGAACACGGGGGTGCGGGGGTCGGAACCCGGGTGCGCCGGGTCGACACTGAGTCGAGGGTTGTCAACTTTCTCATGGGCGAGCTATATAAAAAGCCGTAGGGCATCCCACGCAGTGAGGAAGACGAGAAAGGCGACTCGCACACCCATGCTCACCACCGTCCCGGCCCCGCGATCCAACGCGCCCCTGTCGTACGACGACCTGGTCGACCACGTGAAGCGCAACGGCCTGTACGCCACACGAGCGCAGGCGGACGCCATCACGCGCAGCGTGCTGGCGGAGCTCGGACGGCAGGTGACCGGCGACGAACGGGTGGAACTCGCACAACGGCTCCCCGCCGAAGCGGCACGCGAGTTCGCCTCTCAGGTCCCCGAGCCCCAGGCGGTGTCCGGCTTCGGCTTCGTCCAGCAGATCGCCGCCCGCACGGGCGCGGGCCTGGGCGCCGCCCGCTGGGACACCGGCTCGGTCCTCCGGGCCGTCGCCCGCCTCGCCGGCCCGGACCTCCTCGGCCGCCTGCTCGCCCAACTCCCCGACGGCTACGCCCTGTTGTTCGGCCAGGCCCAGCTGACCCGCCCCCAGGCCGCCTGAAGGCGGGGGAGGGGGCGGGCCGGGCCGGTCAGTCGTCGACGGCGTCCAGTACGTCGCCGAGGTCCACGAACGTGAAGCCGGTGGCCGCGCGGTCCCCGTCGGCCGGGGTGTCGTGCCCGTCCTGGACGACGAGCAGGCCGCGCGGGTACCGCGTGCCCAGCGGGGCATTGAGCACGGCGGCGCCGTCGCACTCCTCGGAACCGTCCAGGGCGGCGGACGCGGCCGTGACGCGGAAGCCGCCCTCGTACTCGTTGGCGTCCGCCACCTCGCGGTCGTAGAGGGCGAAGGTGTCGTCACCCTGGCTGGAGGCGAGGAGGTAGCCGTCGCCGTCCGGCTCGGTGAGCAGGGTCAGCCCCTCGACATCGGCCGACAGGCGTGAGCCGCCGAAGCCGGGGTCGCTCCCCGCCACGCACTCGTCGCTCTGCTCGTCGTACACCGCCGGCACGCCGTACTCGCGTACGCGGTCGACCAGTTGAGGCGCCGACGTGAGGTCCGCCCGCAGGCGCCAGATGCCGACGTCCTCCTGACCGGCGTACAGCACGCCGTTGGCCGGGTCGACCACCATGCCCTCGACCTGCGGCAGTTCGCCCGGCTCGGCGCACGGCGACCAGGACGACCCGTTCGGAAGCGGGAAGGCGGAGGGCAGGTCCAGCGAGCGGACCTTGCGGTAGCCCACCGTGCCGTCGGCGCCGGCGGTCAGCTCCAGCAGCGCGATGCTCGTGCGCTCGCGGCGGCTGACCAGGGCGTACGAGCGGCCGGTCGCCCGGTCGGTCCAGGTGGCCAGGCCGTACGCGGTCCGCTGCTCCTCGATCTCGCTCTCGTCGGCGGAGAAGACGGGCGCGGCGGCGGGGTCGGTGATGTCGACGAGCGGGCCGCCGGGCGCGCCGGGCCGGATGCGGTAGAAGCGCAGCCGGTCGTTGCCGCGGTCCGTGGTGACGGCGACGTCGGCGCGCCCGGCGGGCAGCCGCAGACCGTGGACGAGGTCGACGTTGTTGAACCGCCCGCCGGGCGGTGTCGCGAGGGACTGCACGGGGCGGGCGTCGAGGTCGTAGACCCGCAGGCCGCCTTCCTTGGCCGTACCGATGACCAGGCTGCGCCCGGGGTCGGCGGTGTTGCGCCAGATGGCGGGGTCGTCCGCGTCGGCGTTGCCGCCCGCTTCGTCGTCGTGGAGCGTGGGCGTCTCGGCCCGGGGGACGACGAGCGGCAGCGACGCCTCGGCGCCGTCACCGCTCGCCCGTGCCGGCGGTGCGGTGGTGGCGAGGACCGAGAGCGCGGCGAGCGCCGCGACCGATGCGATGACGACCGGGTGGGGACGGCGGACCCTGATCACGCATGAACTCCTTCACGACCGAGGACATCACGACTTCGCCCTGGAGCATGGTCCGCTCCCGCGGCGCCGGAACGTCTCCCTTCCGTGAAGGAGATGTACATGACGTGAACGCGACGGATTCGGCCGAAGCCCTACGCGTCCGGCGCGTCGTCCTCTTCCGGCGCCTCCTCGCCGTCGAGGCTCGTGGTGGCCGACTCCAGGGGGCCGAGCAGGTCCGGGGTGCTCAGCCCGCCGCCTCCGGGAGCGGCTTGGGCGGCGGGGGCGGGGCTGAGGGCGGCGACCGCCGCTCCGACGGCGAGGGACGCGACGGCGAGCATGCTGCGCTTCTTCATGCCCGGTTCAACCGCCGAACCCGGTCCGGCGTCACGACCCGAGCCGCCTCCGCGCGGATGTGCGAATGTACGGATGTGCTGGGGGTGCCGCGGCCTCACGGCGCCGGGTCGCGCGCGTCGTACCGCGCGAACCCGCGCCAGCGCAGCGCCAGCAGGCCCACCGCCACCACGCAGGCGACACCGCCTCCCGTCACCGCGAGCGCCGGCGTGGTCAGGTCGGCGACCGACCCCGCGACGAAGTCGCCCAGCCGCGGCCCGCCCGCGACGACCACGAGGAACACGCCCTGCAGCCGCCCGCGCATGTCGTCGGGGACCGCCGCCTGGACCATGGTGTTGCGGAAGACCATGCTGACCGTGTCCGAGAATCCGGCGAGCGCCAGGAAGAGCACCCCCAGCCACAGCTCGCGCGTCAGCCCGAAGACCGCGACGGCGGTCCCCCACGAGGCCACCGCGAGGAGTACCGCGAGCCCGTGCCGCCGGATCCGGCCCTGCCACCCCGAGAACACCCCGCCCAGGAGCGCCCCGAAGGCGGGCGCGGCCACGAGCAGCCCGGTGGTGCGCGCGTCACCGCCGTACCAGAGGACGGCGACGGCCGGCAGCAGGGCCCGGGGGTGGGCGAGGATCATCGCGCAGAGGTCCGAGAAGAACGTCATCCGCAGATTGGGCCGGGTGCCGAGGAAGCGGAACCCGTCGAGGACGGAGGCCCGCCCGGTGCCGCCTTCGCCGCCCTTGCGGTCGGGGAGCATGGCGGGCAGCCGCCACATCGCGTACAGGGCGGCGCCGAAGGTGACGGTGTCGACCAGGTAGGCGGCCTCGTACCCCCACAGGCCGACGATGAACCCGCCCAGCATGGGCCCCACGAGCGTGCCGGACGTCATCGTCATCGAGCTGAGCGCGTTGGCGGCCGGCAACTGCTCGGGCGGCAGCAGCCTCGGGATCATGGAGCTGCGCGCGGGCCCGTTGAGCGCCTGGCAGACCGCTTGCAGCGCGACGATCCCGTACAGGAACCCGACGTGGTGGAACCCCGCGAACGTGGCCGCGGTGAGCGCCGCGGACAGCACGGCCGAGCCGGTGGCGCTGCCGAGCCCCAGCTTGCGCCGGTCCACGGTGTCGGCGGCGGCGCCCCCGTACAGGCCGAAGAACAGCAGCGGTACGAGGGAGAACAGGCCGACCAGGCCGACCGAGAAGGTGGAGCCGGTGAGGTCGTACACCTGGAGCGAGATCGCCAGGGTCGTCATGCCCTGGCCGATCCAGGAGACGGTGTTGCCGAACCACAGGCGCCGGAAGTGGGCCGAGGATCGCAGGGGGGTGAGGTCGGCCAGGATCCGGCGGCGCACGGCGGTGGGCGTCGCGGTCACGACCGGTCCGCCGCGCGGCCGGGCAGGCGGTCGTGACCCGATTCACGTGCGTGGTGCGTGCATCTGCGTGTCGGCATGGGCAGCAGCATAGGGTTTGACCTTCAAGCCGCTTGAACGCCCACACTCGCAGGCATGGATGACAGGGACGACAACGACGGCCTGCTGAGCATCGGCGCCTTCGCGCGCAGGGTGGGCCTGGCACCGAGCGCTCTGCGGTTCTACGACGACTGCGGCGTGCTGCGGCCGGCCCGGGTCGACGAGGTGACGGGCTACCGCTTCTACGCCCCCGGCCAGGAGCCCCGCGCCGCGCTGCTGCGGCGCCTGCGGGAGGCCGGGGTGCCGCTCACCGACGCCTCGCTGGTCCTCGACGGCCCCCCGGAGAGGCGCGCGCGGTGCTCGAGGCGCACGCCCGGAAGGCGCGGGAGGCGGCCGACGCGGCCCGGTCGGTGATCGGTGAGATCGGGGCGGTCCTCGGCGGCCCGGCGGACGGCGCCGGCGCCACCCGGGTCCGGATCGGGGGAGCGGAACTGGCCAGCGCGGTACGGCAGGTGGCGCCCGCCGTCGTCGGCGCGGCCCTGCGCGAGGAGTTCCCCGCCCTCGGCTGCGTCCTCGTCGAACTCGACGGCCAGGAGGTGCGGCTGGTGGCCACGGACCGCTACCGGCTGGCGGTCCGGACGCTGCGGCCGCTCGCGACCGAGGGCGGGCCCCGCCGGCTCCTGGTCGACGCCCACGACATGAGGGACCTCGCCTCCTGGGCCGTACGCCGGCCCGAGATCGTGATCGAGGCCGGCGGCGGGGGCGACGCGCGCCTCGTGAGCGGCGGCCACACCCGGACCGTGACGCCCGTCGGCGCGACCTTCCCCGACTACCGCCTGGTCCTGGACGCGCTGCCCGCCCCCCGGACGCGGATCATCGCCGACCGGACCGCCCTGCGCGCGGAACTCGCCACGGCCGAGGCGAGCGGCACGGCCACCCTGCACACCGACGGCCGGCACCTCCTGCTCTCCCGCCCCGGTGCCGCGCCCGTGACCCAGCGGGCCCTGCGCACCGGGGAGCCGCTGCGCGTCTCCTTCGACCCCGAGGTGCTCCTCGCGGCGCTCGACGCCGGGGTCGGCCCCGACGTGCTCCTCGAGGTCTCCTCACCCGCGGAGCCGGTCGTCGTCCGCTCCGCCGACCAGGGAAGCTTCACCACCCTCGTGATACCCGTCAGGGAGGAGTCGGCGTGAACCCCGAGAACCCCGTCGTCCAGTTGTGCGCCCAGGGCATGCAGGCCGAGACCGAAGGTCGGGAGACCGACGCCCAGGCCCTGTTCCGGCGCGCGTGGGAGAGCGCCACCGACGACTACGAAGCCTGCGTCGCCGCCCACTATCTGGCCCGGCACCAGCCGACGCCCGAGGAGACACTGCACTGGAACCAGGAGTGCCTCGACCGCGCCGACCGAGCTCGCCCTCCAAGCGGCCCACCGCGCGCTGAGCCGGCCCGACTGGTTCCCCGGCGGCGTCCTCTTCCTGGACCTCTTCGGCTACGACGACGAGCGCCGCCTGACCCCGGCGCACGCCCTCGACGTGCTGCTGCGCGCGCTGGCGGTGCCGGCGCAGCACATCCCGCCCGACGTGCAGAGCCGCACCCTGCTGTACCGCACCCTCCTCCAGGGGTACGCCGACGAGGGCAGGCGCGTCCTCGTCGTCCTCGACAACGCGTCCGCCGGCGAGGACGTGCGGCCGCTGCTGCCCGCCGACGCCACCACCGCCGTTCTCGTCACCTCCCGCCACACGCTCGCCCTCCACCTCGGTGAACGCCTCTTCGACCTGAACGTGCTCGAAACCGGCGACTCCGTCGCGCTCCTGCGCCGGCTGCTGCGCCGGTCCCGGCCCGGAGACACCAGGGTGGACCGCGAACCGGAGCAGGCCGCCCGCATCGCCGAGCTGTGCGGCGGGCTGCCGCTGGCCGTCCAGATCGCCGCGGCCCGGCTCGCCGACACGCCGGCCCGCCCCCTGGCGTCCCTGGCCGAGGCGCTGGGCGACGCGCACCGCCGCCTCGACGGACTGCACCGCGAGGACCGGGCCGTACGAGCCGCCTTCGACCTGTCGTACCGCGTGCTCACCGAGCGGCAGGCACGGCTGTTCCGGCTGCTGGCCCTCAACGCGGGGCCCGACCTGGCGACGGAGGCGGCGGCCCGTCTCACCGGCGAGGACCCGCACGACGTCGAGGAGCCCACCGGGACGCCGCCGCCATCTACCGGCACACGCACGACCGGCACGGCGAGGGACGAGCCTCCGCCAACGCCGCCATCGCGTACATCAGGATGGAACGCTTCCACCACGAGGCGGCCGAGGCAGGCCGCGAGGCGGCCCGCGTCTTCGAGGAGATGGGCGACCCCCACGCCGCGGCGGGGGCGTACACGAACCTGGGCACGGCACTGATCGAGCTGCGGCGCTACGACGAGGCCGCCGACGCCTGCCGGCGGGCCCTGCGGCTGTTCCGCGACACGGCCGATCCGGCGAGCGAGAACGCGGCGATGCACAACCTGGTGCGCGCGACGCGGGCGAAGGGCGCGAACACGAAGAGGGCCGGGGGAGACCGGGGGCTTAGCCCGTCAGGGTGATGACGACCTTGATGTCGTCGCCCTGCGCCGCGAACGCCTCCTCGGCGCGCTCCAGCGGCACCCTCCGGGTGATCATGCGCTCCAGCCAGCCCCGGTCCGCCTTGGCGAGCGCGTCGGCGGCGTGGCGGTAGTGGCGCAGGTTGGCGTTGACGGAACCCACGACCACGTCGTTCTCCAGCACCAGCTCCCGGTTGATGGTGCCCGCGTCGACGGACAGCTGCCGCCCCTTGGGCGACACGCCCGTCAGGCACACGATGCCGTACGTGGCGGTCCCGGCCATCGCGTCGAAGACCAGGTGCCCGGCCCCGGTCGCCTCGATCACCACGTCGGGACGTACGGAGGACGTCACCCGGTCGATGTCCTCGCTGTGGTACGTCGCCCCCAGGGCGGCCACCAGGTCCGGCTTCGGCCCGGAGGTCACCCGGTCGAGGACGTGCACGTCCAGTCCGCGCTGTACGCCGAGGAGCGCGGCCAGCAGACCGATCGGCCCGGCCCCCGTCACCAGCGCGCGCCGCGGCTCGAACCAGGCCCGTCCGCCGACCCGCTCCACCTGCTCCCAGGCCTTGGCGACCACGGTGGTGGGCTCCAGCAGCACGCCGACCTCCTCCAGGCCGGGGTCGAGCCGGACCGCGTAGTCGCCCTCCACGGTCCAGAATTCGCTGCCGTACCCGTGGCGTTCCTTGATGCCGCGCTCGGTGTAGCGGCCGTTGCGGCACATGTCGAACTCGCCGTGCGCGCAGGCACTGCACGGCTCCGGGTCCGGACGGCGCACCACGCCCACCACCAGGTCCCCCGTCTCGAACCCGCTGCCCGGCGGGGCCTCGCGCACCCGCCCCAGCGACTCGTGCCCGAGGATCAGCCGCTCCTCGCCCGGCGGGGCCCAGCCGTACTCTCCGGCCAGGATCTCCTTGTCCGTGCCGCAGACCCCGACCGCCAGGCCCTCGACCAGCAGCTCGCCACGGCCCGGGACCGGCTCGGGAACGTCCCGTACCTCCAGGGACCGGGCGGACGACGGGCGGATGGTGACGGCGCGCATCGGCTTCTCCCTGGGTTTGCGCGGACTCGGAGCACAGCGGCCGGGCGCACGCGGCCGCTGTACGTCGCCTGCCTGTCGCGGGTACCCGGCCGAGGCGGGCCAAACGGCCCGAGCGACACGGACCCGGCAGAGCGCGGGAACGCCTCCGCCGGCTCGGCGCGACCGCGCGAGCCGGCGGAAGCCGCAGGTCCGGGGGAGGTCGGTCGACGGTGGTCAGTCGAGGGTGGCGAGGACCGCGTCGGCCATGGCCCGCTCCCCGGCGGCGTTGGGGTGGAACGGAGCGGCGGCATTCGTGCTGAGCGGCTCCACCCAGCGGGTGCCGGCCGGCTTGCACGCGTCGTGGCCTATGGACGTGGTGTACGTGTCGACGTAGACCGCGCCGTGCGCGGCGGCCTGCGTGGCGATCATGCTGTTGAGGCGCTTGTGGGTGTCGCGCAGCCACGGGGCGTCGCCCTTGGCGATGGAGACCACCGACGGGCAGTTGGTGCCGTCGTCCGGCAGGATCGCGGGGTAGCCCGTGACCAGGATTCTCGCCTGGGGGGCGCGCTGGCGGATGCCCTCGATGGCGGCGGCGATCTTGGGGGCGGTGGCGTTGATGGTCTGGGCCAGCCGGTCGGTGCCGGTCCAGGTGTAGCTGGTCTTGCACGGGGAGCCCGACATATTGAACAGGCCGAGGCTCACGCAGCGGACGATGATGTTGGCGAAGCCGATGTCGTTGCCGCCCACGGTGAGGGTGACCAGGTCGGTGTCGGCGCTGAGCGCGTCCAACTGCGGTGGCACGGACGCGTGCTGGCTTGACGTCAGGTGCACGGTGGTGGCGCCGCCGCAGGTGACGTCCTTGTGGGCGGCGGGTGCCAGCGCGGCGTTCACCAGCGCGGGGTAGTTGCGGCTGGAGCGCGCGCAGGTGGAGTCGGTCTGGTCCGGTACACCGGCTGCCGAGGCGTACGAATCACCCAGGGCGACATAGCGGTTGACCGCGGCCTCGTCGGCGAGTGCGGGGCTCGCACCGGCTCCGACGGTGGTCGCGAGGGCGGCCGCGGTGGCGGTGAGGGCGAGGAGGGCCCGCGTACGGGTACGGGGGCGGGGGCGGCGGCTCGACGGAACTGATCGCATGACGGTGCCTCTCAAGTGGGGGTGGAGCGCCTGCCGTTGGCGGTCGGGACAGGTGGGCAAGGCGCACGGCGTCATGGAGGCGAGGCGGGCCCGTCCGCCTGCCCGATGACACCGCGAGGGCACTGCGCGCGCAGTTACTGACCAGTTGTACTGGCACGTAATATGCGGTCGACGTGACGGTCCGTCAAGGGATCTCGCAAGAAGTCGTTCAATCGGATACTTGTTGGGCTGAGCCCCCTGTCACCGCCGCCCTTCGATGAGGCACTCGAACATCGGCAAGCGGCCCCACCCCGCGGCCGTCAGCTCCTACCGTGACGGGTATGAGCACCGACGACATCAATCCCGATGACGAATGGCCCCTGCCTCCCGCGTGGATGTTCGACTGCGCGGACTGCGTCCGCATCTACGGGGCGATGAAACGCACCCTGGCGGAGATCGACATCCTCAGCCTCACCGTCGAACCCGGCGTGGACTACGACCCCTTCGACAGCGGCCCCGGATCACAGATCCGCCTCGCACACCATCTGGCGACCTCCCACCGGGACCTGCTGCCCGACTGGCTCGGCGGATGCGCGCGCTGCGCCGACCACCGGAGATGGCTGACCAGGAAGGACGCGACCGGTTACGAACTGGTCGCCGCAGAGCACCGGGCCGCGCATCTGTTCATCCCGCCGAGCAGAGTGGGCCTCTTCTAGAAGACGGCGGGGCGCGAAATGAGTTGACCGGCCCCGGGCTCCCGCGTTCCAGTGGTGTCGCGGTCGGCCCCCAGCCGGGCGGCCCAGCCCCGACCGTCACAGCCCCGCCTGTCACCACCGCTGGAGGAACCCATGCGCGCCGCGAAGATGCACGCGGACGAGCCGGACATCGACGCGGCTCTCGTACGCCGGCTGATCGCCGCACGGTTCCCGCGGTGGGCGGGGCTGCCCGTGGCCCCGGTCGACTCCGCGGGCACGTCCAACGCCATGTACCGGCTCGGCGAGGACATGGTCGTACGGCTGCCCCGCACGGCGGGGGCGGCCGGTGATGTGGGCAGAGAGCACACGTGGCTGCCACGGCTGGCCCCCGCGCTCCCCGTGCCGATTCCCGTGCCGCTGGGCACGGGGCGGGCCGCCGAGGGCTATCCGTGGCCGTGGTCCGTCTACCGGTGGCTCGACGGCGCGAACCCGGACATCGGGCGCATCGCCGAACCGGACGCGTTCGCGCGCGATCTCGCCGAGTTCGCCGCCGCGCTGCACGGCCTCGACACCGCCGGCGGGCCTGCCTCGTACCGCGGCGAACCCCTGGCGAGACGGGACGCCGAGACCCGCGCCGCGCTCGCGCACCTGCGCGGAACCCTCGGTACCGACGCGGCGGCCCGCGCGTCCCTGGTCTGGGACACGGCTCTGCGCGCGCCCGCCTGGCCCGGCCCGCCCGTCTGGATCCACGCCGACCTCCAGCCGGGCAATCTGCTGACCGCCCACGGCCGGCTCAGCGCCGTCATCGACTTCGGATGCCTGGGCCTGGGGGACCCCGCCGTCGACCTGATCGCCGCCTGGTACGTCCTGCCGGCCGAGGCGCGCGGCACGTTCCGGGACGCGCTGGAGGCCGACGACGCCTCCTGGGCGCGCGGCCGCGGCTGGGCCCTGTCGATCGCGCTCCTCGAACTGCGGTACTACCGCGACACGAACCCGGCCATGGCGAGGATCGCCCGACACGTCATCGACGAAGTCCTCGCCGACCAGGAGCACGTCGGCGGACCGGCGCGGACCCGGTGAGGCGGGGGCACCGGGGTACCGGGACACCGGGGCTCGGCGGCCGGCTCCCGCCGACGCCCCGGCGCTCCTCACCCCTCCAGCCAGTCGCCCGGCACCGCCTCCCGCAACCGCTCCAGCGCCGCCTCCGTACGCGCCCGGGCGTACACGCAAAAACCCTCGAGCTCTCGTATCAGGACGTCCTCGCCGGAGAACCAGCGCATCCCGCGCCCCACGGGCGGCAGTTCCCGGAACAGCCGCTCCACCACCGCGATCTCCCGGGCCTCGGTCTCCAGGTAGTCGCAGAACCCGCCGTCGAACAGGACCACTTCCGACATGACCATCTCGACGCAGGCCGCGGTCAGGCTCGATTCCCAGGGCTCCCAGCGCTCCTGGGACGCGTCCGCCAGATCGGTACGCATCACGGTGCCGGGCTCGTCGCGGTCGAGCTCCTCCAGGGCGACGCCCCAGAAGGCACAGCCCTGGTTCTCCACCCGGTAGACGAGCGCGCCGTCGGCGACGTACAGCTCCTCCGGCGCCAGCAGGGTGTCGTGATTGCCGGTGAGGTCGCCCCGACGCCCGAAACGCAGGTACGCCTCGCGCAGCGCCGCCGGCAGGCGCAGGCCCAGTCGACGCTCGGCCGCCTCCACCTCCGCCGGGCTGCAGCCGTCGCCGGGGCGCAGCGGCCGCTGCCAGTACGCGGCGAAGCCGGCGATGAACCGCCAGGCCTCCGCGCGGTCGTGAAGCGCCCGGGTCAGCCCGGCGTGGATGTCGAAGGTCTCAGCCATGCCCGCACCCTACGGCCGCGCACTGACAGCACCCCATGGAGGTCCTGGCGGCCTGGTACGCCCCACGCAGGTCGTCACCGTCGTACCGGTGGCGGGCGAGTCGACGCAGGGCGCTGCCGGCGTTGACGGCCACGGTGTGGGTCAGCTCGAGGAACAGGGGGATGTCCGAGCCGGAGTCCCCGTACGCGACGCAGGAGTCCCGGTCGAGGCCGAGCGCCGTGCGGATGCGGTCCATGACGAGGACCTTGTCGGCGGGGGTGAGGATCCGCGCCGGATCGGGCGCCGTGCGCAACGGCAGCGGCGGGAACCCGGAGGCGACGACCTGGTCGACGCCGAGCGCCGTCAGGCGGCCGGCGAAGAAGTCGGGGGACATGGTGATGACGGCACTGTGCTCGCCGCGCTCCCGGATGTCCGCGACCACCTCCGCCAGCCCGCCGATCCACGGAGCGCCGGCGAACACGCCCGCCACCGTCTCGGCGGCCAACCCCCGCCACAACCCGCACAGTTCGGACGCGAACCCGCGGGTGTCCACGGCTCCCGCCGCGAAGGCCGCCTCCAGCCGGACCAGCTCCGGCAGGCAGCCCAGACGGCGGGCGATCTCCAGGCCGGCGGTGGTGCCGCGCAGCAGAGTGCCGTCCATGTCGAAGACGTGCAGGCGGCTCATCGCCCTGCCCACGGGCCGCCCGGCGCGTCCGGCGCGTCCTGTGCGGCCGCCGGATACACGGCCCAGCCGTCCGGGGCGGGCCGGTTCAGCCAGGCGGCGAGCAGCGCCGCGCTCGGCGGGAACAGCGGCGCGGGCAGGTCCTCGGGCCGCGCCCAGAGCCATCGGTCGAGGACCTCCGGCTCGAGGACGGCGGCGACGGCGTCCTCGGCCGCGACCCGCGCCAGCACGCCCGCCGTCATGTGGGTGCGGTCGCCGGCGGTGTGCAGGGCCATGGCGAACACCCGCGCGCCGCCCGCCCCGGTGATGCCGCTTTCCTCGGCAGTCTCCCGGAGAGCGGCCTGCTCGAAGGTCTCCCCGGCCTCCACGTGTCCTCCGGGCAGACACCAGGACGCGGACTCCCCCCGCTTCACCCGGTGCCCGATCAGCACGGCGCCGTCGGGCCGCAGCAGTACGGCTCCGACCCCGACGACCGGCCGGGGCCCCCGCGCGGACGAGCTCGTCACCGCCGAGGGCCCGCTCCGGTGAACTTCCCCCGGGCCGCCTCCGCCCCTGCGCACGGTGCCCCCATCGCTTCTCCGTTCTGTCACCACGAACGCATCATCGCACCGCCGTTCGGCCGACCGGGAACCGGCGGATGGACCCCTCGCCGCATGGGGAGCAACCAGAGCGGCGGCGGCCGGCGGCCGGCCGGAACCCACCGCCCCGACCACCACCGAGGGGAGAGCACCGCCGTGACGGGAAACGAACCGCTCCTGCACGCTTGGCACATCGAGGACCGGGACTACCGGCGTCAGGAGGAGCGCCGTGGCCGCCGATTCGCGTACGAGACCCTGGACCCCGCCCGCACCGCTGTGGTGGTGGTCGACATGGTCCCGTTCTTCGTCGACGCCAACCCGTACTGCCGCGGCATCGTGCCGAACATCCAGCGCCTGGGCGACCGCCTGCGCGCGGCCGGCGGAACAGTGGCCTGGGTACTCCCCGGACGCACCGATCGCACCCCTGTCGGCGACGAGTTCCACGGCCCCGAGGCGGCCGAGATGTTCCGGGCCTGCGGCGGCAGCGGGCCGCTCGCCACACGCCTGTGGCCCGGCTTCGGCGTCGCCGCCGACGACGTCCTGGTGGAGAAGACGGCACCCAGCGCCTTCTTCCCCGGCCGCTGCCCCCTGCACGAACTGCTGCGGCAACGGTCGATCGACACGGTGCTGATCACCGGCACGGTCACCAACGTGTGCTGCGAATCCTCGGTCCGCGACGCCTGGACGCTCGGATACCGGGTCATCATGGTGGCCGATGCCTGCGCCACCGGCCGCGACGAGGACCACAACGCCACCCTCCGCACCGTCTATCGCTCCTTCGGCGACGTGCGGCCGACAGCGGACGTCCTCGCCCTGATCGGCTAACGGTCCCCGCCTGCCGCAGGCGCGGCCCGCAGCGGAAGCGTCACGCGGGGCGAGCTCAGGGACATGCGGGCGCCCGGCGGGTTGTGCTGCCGGTAGACGGGGTCCGTGGTGTCGACCACCAGACTGATCCGGTTGCCGGCGGGAACGTCGTACGCCGTCGCCCCCATGTCCAACTCCACGGTGAACGGCACCCCGGGGGCGCGATCGCGGAACGTGTACGGCACGTGGCTGATCAGCCGCCCGATACCGAGGGGTTCCACCTCGTAGAGGTAGGCGAACAGCGTGCCCCGGGGAGCGCCGGGTGTGACGGTCAGGGTCAGGGACGGCGTGCCGCGCACCGGCAGGGGGCGGGGGCGGCCGGGGAGCAGGTCCCACACGGCCGCGCCCGCGGCCGGAACGAGCGGCATGACGACCGGCTGCGGCAGGCCGTGCTTGTCCAGGGTGGGGGACAGGCCGGGCAACCCCGCGTCCGCACCGGTGAGTACGCCCGCGCGGACGGTGGCGGTACGCGGCACCAGCGGCCGCAGCTCCGGCGTCCGACCGGTCATCGCCTGCCAGCCGGTGTAGCGCTCGTCGCCGTGTCCGAGGCGCGGCCGTACGAGCAGCGGCAGAGGCTCGCGGGCCCCGTCCTTCTGGTCCCGGACGTAGGTGTCGAGCCACCGTTGCGCACGCCGGCACGGTTCGAGCCGCAGGTTCAGGCCGCAGTGCAGCAGCGGCTCGACATGGTCACCCGGCCGCAACTCCAGGTGTTTCGGGCCTTTGAGCGACGTGAAGAACCGGGCCATCTGGGCGGGAGGGGCCACGAGCATGTCGCCCCAGTTGTGCACCAGGAAGACCGCGGGGCGGCGGGCGTTGAGCGCCTTCAGGTGGTGCCGCGGTGACCGCACCTCCGCCCACGCCCGCATCCGCGCGGTGGTGGTACCGGTGAGCGCCGCCCGCGCGTACGCCGTCAGCTCGGGCGACGGACGCCCGAGCAGGTGAGC
Source organism: Streptomyces sp. NPDC003036 (assembly GCF_040611175.1). Classification (NCBI taxonomy): domain Bacteria; kingdom Bacillati; phylum Actinomycetota; class Actinomycetes; order Kitasatosporales; family Streptomycetaceae; genus Streptomyces; species Streptomyces sp. NPDC003036. The sequence continues at coordinate 51,978 of NZ_JBEXNO010000013.1, forward strand.
GGAGGCCGCCAGGATGGCGACCTTGGCCCGCTCCTCCGTCGTACGCCCGAGCAGAGCCTCGCCGAGGTCGGCCCAGCCACCGATCGCGGCGACCGCGTCGATGCGCGGATCGGCGGCGGCACCCAGGAGGCCGAGCCCGGCTCCGTAGGAGTAGCCGAGGACGCCGCTGCGCTCCGGGTCGGCCACCCGGCCGCGTACGGCCCAGTCGATGACGGCCGACAGGTCACGGACGTCGCCGGGCCCTCCGGTGTCGATGGTGCCGATGGACGAGCCCCACCCCCGCGGGGAGTACGCGACCACGAGGTATCCGGCGTCGGCGTAGTGGCGGGCCTCGAGGAGGTAGGGCAGTCTGCCGGCCATCCACGTCCCGGGCATCACCAGCAGCGGCGGCCGTGTTCCCCGGGGTCGCACGGCGCGAGCCGGGGCGTATACCCGCACGTCGAGGGTCACCCCGGGCTCGGTCGCGATGCGCTGCGCGAGCGGCAGTGCGTCGACCACCCGGGCGGTGGCCCGCGGGACCGTGGGCGGCGACGCGGACCAGGTCAGCCCGAGGGCGACGGCTGCGGCCACGGCCGCCGCCCAGCGGTGGCGGCGTCGGCGGTGGCGCGGGGAGCCTGCGGGATGCGGCGGCAAGGGCATGGGGAGGCGTCCGTGATCAGTGCACACGCGCGTGTGCGCGCGTGTCGGCCGGCGTGGTGCTGTGCTGGTGAACGACCCCACGTGCCGATGGTCACCGCCTAGGAACCGCCGGCTTCCGGCTCGTGAACCGTGAGCGCCCTGGAGGGACACACACCGGCGGCCATCCGCGCCGCCGCGAGAGGGGCCGCGGGCGGCTCGGCGTCCAGCAGCAGGACGAGGCCGTCCTCGGGATCCTGGTCGAAGACCTCCGGGGCGGTCAGTACGCACATCCCCGCGCCGATGCAGCGCTCACGGTCGACGCGGACGTACGCCGTCGTCCTCATGACGCCCCCTTGTCCCAGGTGACCGGAAGGCTCTTCACCCCGTGGATGTCCGCGGTCGCCGGACGCAGGGCGACCTCTTCGGCCGGTACGGCCAGGCGCAGCGTGGGGAAGCGGTCGACCAGCGCGCGGAACGCGACGCGCATCTCGACGCGGGCCAATTGCTGCCCGAGGCACTGGTGGATGCCGTGGCCGAAGGCCACATGCCCTCCGTACGGCCGGTGGAGGTCGAGCACATGGGGATCGGCGAAGCGCTCGGGGTCGCGGTTGGCGGTGTGGTACGACAGGACGACCGTCGTGCCGGCCTCGATGGTGTGGCCGCCCAGCTCGACGTCCACCAGCGCCGTCCTCATGACCGTTTGGGCGACGCTCAGATACCGCAGCAGCTCCTCCACGGCGCCGTCGGTGAGCGCGGGGTCGGCGCGCAGCGCGGCCAGTTGCTCCGGGTTGCGCAGCAGCGCGAACGTGCCGAGGGACAGCATGTTCGCGGTCGTGTCGAACCCGGCCGCCAGCAGAATCAGGCTGATGCCCTTCAGCTCCTCGTCGGTCAGATCGCTGTCGGTGAGTTCGCTGAGCACGTCGTCGGTGGGGTGCGCGCGCTTGGCGGCCACCAGCTCCGCCAGGTACTCCTGAGTCGCGGTGTAGGCCGCTACCAGCTCCTCGTCGCTCACCTCCCCGCCCATGAACGCGTCGATCTGCTCCTGGAAGGAGCCCCGGTCCTCGTACGGGACCCCGAGCAGCTCGCAGATCACGATGGTGGGGATGGGCTTGGCGAACGCGGTCACCAGGTCCGCCGGCGGCCCGGCCTCCTCCATGGCGTCCAGGCAGCCGGAGGTGATCTGCTCGATGCGCTCGGTGAGCAGGCGCATCCGCCGAACGGTGAACTTGCCCACCAGCGGTTTCCGGTAGCGCCCGTGCCGGGGCTCGTCCATGAGGAGGAACTCGCCGGGCGGCGCCGGAGGAAGCTCGAAGTCCACGACGTTCATGAGCTCCTTGCGCGAGCTGAACCGCGCGTCGGCCAGGACCGACCGGACGAGGTCGTATCCGGTGATCAGCCAGCCGGGTTTTCCGCCGGGGTGGGTGTAGCGGCTGATGGGGCCGTGCCGACGCGCGTCGATCAGCTCCGCCGGAGGGTCGAAGGGGCAGCCGGGGGGACGCGCCGTCGGCAGCGTCGTGATGGTGTGCGAGTCAGCCATGGCCATTCCTCAAGTCGCGATATGACGTGTTTGCTGTTGACCGAAAGCTATGTTGCGTTCAACGAATCGTCAATCGTATGGATGTCATAACGCCAGGCCAGCACGGGTAAATTGATGCAATGACGCGGAGGATTAATGCAACGGCGCGTTGCAATGAAGGACGGTGAAGGCAATACTCGCGACATGCCAGGCAGCGCGGCCGCCAGGGAGGCTCCGCAGCTCACCGGGCTCGCACGGGCTGGACACCCCGTTTTGTCCGTGGACAACCGGCCCTACGGTGCGGAGCTCCTCGCGCGGCGGGCGGCCCTCGGCGGCGCACGCAGCGCACGTGCCTTTCCCTCAGCCGAGTCCAGCGGAGATCATGCGGCATGCGCCCGGATCACTGGTACCTCACCGAAGACGTCGACGACTTCCTCGCCCGAGCCGGGGACTTCCTGCGCTCGCGCCCCGCCCCGCACATCATGCCGCTGACCGTGACCGCGAGACTGCGCGCACGCGGCGCGGACGCCTACGGCCCCCCAGCCGCCCTCTTCGGCAGCCTGGAGCGAGCGGGCGAGGTGCACGCGACCCTTCACCGCCTCCCGTCCCGGGGCCTCGGCCTGACCCCCCTTACCCCCGAGCAGGCCGACGCCCTCGCCGCCCACCTGGCCGCCCTCGGGCACTCCCTGCCCTACGTCAGCGCGGACGACGGCACCGCCACGGCCTTCGCGGAAGCCTGGCGGCGGCACACGGGCGCTCAACCGGCACCGCGCGTTCGGCTCCGCCTGCACCGCCTCGGCACGCTCACCCCGCCGGAGCCGTTCCCGGCGGGCCGGGGCCGGCTCGTGGACGAGCAGGACCATGAGCAACTCATGCGCTGGTGCGCCGAGTTCGCCACGGACGTCGGAGAGGACGTCTCGATCGACGCCGGCTCCTGGGCCGGCACGCGCTTCGCCGACAAGCGCTATACGTTCTGGGAGACCCCGGACGGCACGCCCGTCTCCATGGCGGGCGCCAACCCGATGGTCGCCGGCATGATCCAGGTGGACCCCGTCTACACCCCGGCTCACCTCCGCGGCCGTGGCTACGCGGCTGCCGTGACGGCCGAGGTGTGCCGGGCCGCACTGACCGCGGGCGCCGAGGAGGTCGTCCTGTTCACGAACGCGGCCAACACCACCAGCAACGCCCTCTACCAGCGCATCGGATTCGTCCCGATCACGGAGTGGACCGTCTACGACTTCGCGTGAGTCGAACCGGCCGCGGGACGGGGCTCAGAACGACTGGATCATCCGGGTGAGTTCGGCGACGGCCGCCGCCAGGGGCGCCGCCGGCTGGGCGAAGAGCGTGAGCCGTTCGAGCGCCCGCCGTACGACCCCGGGCTCGGGCGCGTCCTCGTCGAGCTCCTCGCGCAGCCTGCGCAGCTCGGCCCGGGGCGACTCCTGGTCCGGCAGGGCGGCCCTGTGCTCGTCCAGCAGGCGCTCGACGAGCAGCAGCAGGGCGTCCACCTGCGCGCGCTGGTCCGTGCCGGGCGGCTGGATGGAGACGCGGCCGGCGACGGCCCGCGCGTGCGGGCCCACCGCCTGGTTGGCGACCTGACTCTGGCCGCCGTACTGCTGGACACCGAAGTTGAGCACGTGGGACGGCTCGTCGGGGGACTGGGGGGCTTGACCGGACACGTGCCTCTCCTATCGCTGGGCGGAGCCACCGGACCGCGCCGGGTTCCCGGCCGTGGGTGCGGCGGTGGCCGTGGCCGACTCGGCGGTCGCCTGGGCGCCTTGGCCCACGGCCTGGTTCCCCACCACGCTGACCCCGCCCGTCTGCAGGACACCGTGGTTGAGGATCGTCTGCGTCTGGGCCCGGAAATCGGCCGTGTCCACGCCGTGCTCGTCCAGGAAGTCCCGGACGGCCGCGAGGGCGTGCCGGTCGAGCGCGTTCAGCACCCGCTGCGCGTCGCCGAACTGGAAGTGGTGGAAGTACTCCGGACCCTGGACCTCCTCGCGGACGCTCACGCGGGCGCCCCGGTCGTACGCGGGGTCGTCGTCGGCCGCCATCATCTCGTGGAGCAGGCGGCGGGGCCGTCGGCGCTCCGCGAGGACGTCCGCCAGCCAGGCCCGGGGCGCACCCCACAGCGCCGGGCCGGTACGCGGCAGCGCCTTGACCGTCAGCGCGAGACGAGCGTCGTCAGGGGCGGGCAGGAGCACGTCGACCGCGTGCAGATCGCGCCGTACGGGCCCGAGGACGAAGCGCTCGCACCGCAGGTGGAGCGCTCTGCCCACCACCGCCACGTGCAGGAAATGACTGGGTACGACCTCACCGCCCCACAGGGGCAGGTGGGCCGCCAGGCAGTGGCGGGCCACCCCGTCGGGGTGCGTGGCGATGCGCCGCAGCTCCTCGACGGGCAGCCGCGTGGCGGGCGCGCGCAGCGGATCGGGCAGGAAGGGCCCGTCCTCGGCGAGCTCCCTGCCGCTGACGAAGACCCGGTCCTCCACGACGAGCCCCGCGAGGCGCGCCCCCTGAACACCGGCCACCGGCCCCCGGTCGTCATGACCTCTGGCGGGACCGGGAACGACGGGCAGGCCGTCCGCCGCCTCGCGCAGCCGGCGGCGCAGCCGCTCCACGACGTCCCAGGCGTCGAAGTCGGTGACGGGCGCCGAGGGGTCGCGTCCCGCTCCGGGCGACGGTTCGGCGGGCAGCAGCGGCAGCGACAGGGTCCACTGCGACTCTTGCCTGCCGTATCCGATGAACGGCGAGAAGCCGCTGTAGCACGTGACGTTGGAGCGCTGGGCCTCGGCCACCGCCGCGATCCTGGCGGCCGCCCACGGCTCCACCGCTCCCGGCCGCGGCAGCGCCTCCGGGTCGAAGGCGTCACGCCGTAGCGCACCGCGCAGCCGGGCGTCGACGTCCGCCTCCTCCGCGGTGACGGTACGCAGCGCGAGTGCGCCGCCCACGATCACGGCGACGAGCGGCACAACGCCCCACGCGTAACCGCCGACCAGCCACTTCACCAGGCCCGGCAGGGGCAGCGCCGACAGCCACACGCCCACCAGCACGCCCGCCAGGAGGAGGGAGACCGCCGTGCCTGCGAGCCGCCACACGGAGCCGGACGCGGACAGCAGTTCCCGTCCGCGTATCGCATACCGCCGCGCCCGGGGCCGCGCCGCGGAGCCCAGGGCCCGAAACGCCAGCCGGGCGAAGAGCAGCCACAGCGGAGCGAACAGCGCGATGACGCCGAAAGCCACGGCCAGCCTGCGGTCCCGTTCACGGTGCAGCCGCCGGGCGGTGAGACTGTGCCGGGCGACCGGCACCAGGTCGACTCCGGGCGACACGGCGATCGCGCCGAGCCCGTCTCCCAGCACGTCATCGACCACGCGGCGGGCGAAGGCCGGATCGGTGTACGCGGCGGCACAGAGGTAGCGGGTGGCGTCCCTCGGTTCCGTGCCGGTCGCGACGGCGTCGGGGACGTCGGGGGAGGGGTGGGCGTGGGCCATGGCGGTGCTCCGTTCACGGAGTTCACGCGGTTGACGGAGTTCACGGATACGTAAGGCCGTCCGGCCCCGGGTCCGGGTCCGCGGAGCCGTGTACGCACCCGTGTGCATACCCGCGTACACGACCGCGATGAGGAGGCCCAGCAGCAGGCCGAAGACCAGACCGTCGACGAGGAAGGTGACAAGGATGCCGGAGGCGTCCCGGCCGTAGGCGAGGAAGACGCCGGGCCCGGCGTTCACGGCCACGGTCCAGGACACCACCATGCTCAGGACCGAGACGGCCACCCCCGCACCCAGAGCGGCGGCCCACCGCCCGCCCGCCGCCGGAGTGCGGGCGACCAGCCGGGGAACCAGGAGGGCGACCCCGGCCACAAGGGCCACGGTGCCCAGATTGCCCGGCCAGCCCACCTCGCGGGCGAGGGGATCGGGCCCCGGCGACAGATCCCACTGCGGGACGAACAGCGAGTGGTGGAGCAGCGCGAGCAGGTTGTCGTCCGGCCACGATGCGATGAGTGCCTCACGCGCCCAGGGGCTGCCCACCAGCACCAGAAGCACGCACAGGAAGACGACTCTCCCTCTGCCACCCGTGCGTCCCACGGCATCCACCCCCGCCAGATCCGAGACTCCGTACTCTAGGAAGCGGGCGACCGGGTGTCAGCCGAATGCGCACAACTACCATGCCGCGCAGGGCAGATGAGTGCGCTCGATACGATCCGTGGCGGACTGGGGCGGGTGCGGACGTACGATCGGGGCGTGACGAGCACGTGCGAGTGGCGGGGCGAGGCAGCCGGCACCGTGCTTGTCGTGGCCGCGGCCGAACGGTACACGGGCCCTCAGCCGGCATGGGGCGGGTCAGAGACCACGTTGCGGTCCCCGCGCGCGGAGCCGATACGGTGCTGACGTGGTGATCAATGGGCACGATGGGGCAGGGACGGCGCTGGTCCTCGCGGCGTCACCCGTCGGCAAGGGACGTCTGATCGACGCGGTGAGCGTACTGCCGGCGCTCGCGGCGGTACCTCCGGCGGCACTGACGGGGACGGCGGTGGCGACTCTCGTCGAACTCGCCGACCCCCTCGAACCGCAGGCGGTGCTGACGCGTCTGCGCGCCGCCGTGGCCTCGCCGGGGCCGCTGGCGCTCTACATCACCGGCCAGCTCCACCTGGACCACAAGCAGCGTCTGCCGCATTTCGCGCTCGCCCGTACGACGCCCTCCACCCTGCGCTACACCGCCCTGCCATGGCACTGGATCGCCGGGGAACTCAAGCTCCGCCGCCCCGGTACCACCGCGGTGGTCGTGGACCTGGTCGCCGACGCGGCGGTGTGGGAACGGTTGGCGGCGCGGCGGTCCGAGCTGGCGCTCGGCTACGGGATACGGGTCTACGGGCGCATCGCGCCGCCGCCGGACCGTCGTACGCTCGCGACACCCGAATACCTGAGCGCCTGTACGACGATCTGGCGCAGCGGAGCACGCCCGTCCCTCGCCGACCTGCACGCCCAGGTCGCGGTGCAGGTCGGTGCCGATGGCAGCGTGCTGCTCGCCGCGCCGCCCCCGCAGGGCCCCGCCACCGTACCCGGGCAAACCGGCGCCCTCACACCACCCCCGGCACCCCCGGCAGCACCGACAGAGCAGGCGCCCGGCAGTACGCCGGACCCGCTGCCCGGAATCCTCGACGCGGCCAGGGCCGGACGCCACGATGAGGCGCAAGCCGCCGCTCAGGCGTGCGAGCAGGAGGCCCTGCGCGCGTACGGGCCCGGTTCGCCGCAGGTCATCCACTGGCTGGAGGTCCGCGCCGAGCTCGCCCACCTCGCCCGTGACGCGGGGCGAAGCTGCGAGCTGTGGATGGCCGCCGCCCACGCCCGCCTCCAGCGCCGGCAGGCCCCGGACGACCCGGACGTCGAAGGCGCCGTCGACCGCGCCCACCACCAATGGGAACAGCTCCGCGACGCTCACGCCGCCCGCGCGCTGGCCCCGGCCCTGGTCACCCTGCGCGGCCGGGTACCGGGGCGGCAGCGCGGCGCCCTGCACCTGCTGCGGCGCAGGGTCGAGTCCTTGCACACGCTCGCGCCGCCACCGCGGTAGCACGCCGACAGGGCAGACACCTCCTACGCCGCGCGGGACTGCCGGCGGTAGCCACCCGGGGCCTGCCCGTACTCGCGCTTGAAGGCCTTCGCGAAGGCGTACTCGGAGCCGTACCCCGTCCGGGCGGCCACGGTCGTCAGAGGCACCTCCGACTCGCGCAGGAGTCGGGCGGCCGTGGTCATCCGCCACCGCGTGAGGTACGCCATGGGCGGCTCGCCCACGAGTGCGGTGAAGCGGCGCGCGAAGGCGGCCCGGGACAGGCCCGCGGAGCGGGCGAGGGACTCGACGGTCCACTGGGCGTCGGGCTTTTCGTGGAGCGAGGCGAGAGCCGGCGCGACGGCCGGGTCGGTGAGGGCCGCCGCCCAGCCCGTGGCCGTCGCCGCGGGCTGGGACTCCAACCAGGCGCGCAGGATGTAGAGCAGCAGCGATTCGATCAGCGCGGGCACGATGCCGGCGGAGCCGATGCGCGGGTTCTCCAACTCGGCGGCGAGCAGGCCGACCGCTGCGCCGAGTTCGGGGTGCCGGCCGAGCCCCGTGGAGAGGTGGACGATCTCGGGGAGCTGGCGGATCAGCGGGTGGGGGCGGCCCTGATCGAGGTGGTAGTTCCCGCACAGAAGGGTCGTACGAGGGCCGTCGCCGCCGACGGTGAGCGTGCCGATGGGGCCGCCGGGGTGGAACTGGTCGGGGCGTTCCTCATGGGCGGGGGTGGAGGGATGGTCGGCGAGCGCGTGCCCGGGGCCGTTGCGCAGGAACACCACGTCGCCGGTGCCCAGGACGAACGGCTCCTGGTGCACCTCGTCGTCCATGGGGACCAGCCAGCACGTCCCGCGCAGGACCACGTGGAACCCGGCGCCCGCGGCCGGGGGCAGACGCAGGCCCCACGGCGCCCGGCCCTCGGTCCGTACGGAGGTGGGGACCTGGGTCCTCATCGAGTTCAAGGCCTCCGTCAGCACGTCCATGGCGCCCCCTCCGCGTCTCCTGCCGCTGCAACCGTTCCGGCTACGGTCTGGTCAGGCTATGGTCAGGACGACCTTGCCCTGCACGCGCCCCGAGCCGACGAGTTCGTGGGCCTTGGCCGCCTCTTCGAGCGGGAAGGTCTCGGCGATGTGGGGAAGCAGCCGCCCGGAGTCGACGAGAGCGGCCATGGCCTCCAGCGACGCGTAGTCCGGCTCGACGGAGACACCGGCGAAGCGGCGCCCGGCCGCCTCGATCCGCGCGGCGAGTTCCCGGTTCCAGTGCTCCATGATGCTGACGAGCGTGCCACCGGGGCGCAGGACCTCCAGGGAACGGGTGCCCTCCGAGCTGGAGTCGAAGACGACGTCGACGTCCTGGACGGCCTCGGTGTAGTCGGTGGTGCGGTAGTCGAGCACCTCGTCGGCACCGAGGGAACGTACGAAGGCGTGCTTCGGCTCGCTCGCGAGGGCGATCACATGCGCGCCCCGGGCCTTGGCGATCTGGACGGCGAGGTGCCCGACGCCGCCCGCCGCCCGGTGGATCAGCACGCGCTGGCCCGCCTCCAGCCGCGCCGCATCGACGAGGCCCTGCCAGGCGGTCAGTCCGGCCAGGGGGAGGGCGGCGGCCCGCACGTGGTCGAGACCGGCCGGCTTGCGCGCCACCTGGCGGGAGGGGGCGGCGACGTACTCGGCGTACCCGGTGGCGGCCCGAGGGAAGAACGGCATGCCGAACACCTCGTCACCCGGCTTGAAGCGGGCCCCCGGCCCGACCTCCTCGACGACACCGGAGACATCCCACCCGACCCCGAACGGCGGCTCACCGAGCAGCGGCAGCGCCCCCGAGCGTACGGCCGCGTCCACCGGGTTGACGCCGCTCGCGTGCACGCGGATCAGCACCTCGGCGCCGAGGGGAGCGGGGCGGTCGGTCTCCACGACCTCCAGGACCTCGGGTCCGCCGAAGGCCTTCTGGACGACAGCGCGCATGGTGGTGCTCCTTCAAGTCGACTGGCTTCGCGGCAGGTTGTCCGGCCGCTTCTCGGTGCCTCGACTCTAGGGAGATCGAATGAGCGGGTGAATGTCCTTCTGTCTCCGGAAAATGTCCCAGCGTCTCGCCGGCCGGCTGTCCTGGCCATCCGGTGCCCTCTGGCCCGAAGGGACCTACATTGAGCGGCTCATCAGGCCGAGTGGGGAGTCCGGCGGGGCGTACCGTGTCGAACGGTCCGCACAGCGGGCTCGAGAGGTTCGACGAGTTCCTCGGTGGCGACGGCCACCAGACGTGCCGGGGCATCGCCGTCCAGCAACGCGCTCACGTACTCGATGGCCTCCGCGGGCGCCAGTACGGGCAGCCTCCGGCGCAGGGCCCGCACCGCGTGCAGGCGTCCGTGCGTAGCGGCGACTGCGCGGATCGCGTCGTGGAGGTCGTCCACGGCGGTGCGCATCGGCAGCCGACGTATCCGGGCCCGGTAGTCGGCTTCCCACGCCCCGGTGACCGCGGAGACGACGCCGATCTGATGCAGCCCGCCGTCGATACGGTCGACCAGGTACGGCCCGTTCCCCGCCAGCCTGAAGTCCGGGTTCCGCGTACGTACGAACTCCTCCGCGTCCCAGGAGACGATCCACGCCAATTCGTGCTCCTTGACACGGACGACTGCCATGCGCATCGCGTCCGCATCCGAGGCGCGCCACTCCTGGTAGTCCCGCTCCAGCTGTTCTTCGACGGCCTCAACGGCGGCTGATCGCTCGATCACCCCCGTAGCGTCCCGCACGGGCCGGGCCTCGACCAGTCAATTCCCCACGGCTCCTCCACCCACCCCCGGCGCGCACGTACGTGGAAGGATGAGCCCATGTGGTCGCGACCGGCGTTCGGGGACGGGTTACGGGCCGAGCTGGGAGCACCCAGGCGCAGTCGCCGACTGGCCAGTAGCCCGCGCTCGCGTGTGTGGCGCGTCGAGCTGCCGGGGACGGCGGCGGTGGTGAAGCAGATCGTCGACGGCCCCGATGCCGACGAGCGGTACGCCCGCGAGGTCGCCGCCCTGCGGCTCGCCGCCCGAGCGAAACCGCCCGTGGTGCCCGCACTGCTGGCCACCGACCCCGACGAGCGGGTGCTGGTGCTGGAGCATCTGGATCACCGGCGTCCGTCCGGCGACTGGATCGTCGGCTACGCGGCCGCGTTGGCACGACTGCACGCCACCGCCCGTCCGGAGGACGCGGAGGTACTTCCCCGATGGCAGGCCCCGAACGCGGCCGACGCCCATGCCTTCCTCAGGCTGGCCGTGGCCCTCGAAGTGCCCGTCACGCCCGGTGTCCCCGACGAACTCGCCGCCCTCCTACGCCGGCTCGCAACCGCCCCCGGCCATGCGCTTCTCCACGGTGACCCCTGTCCCGGCAACGACCTCCACACCACCACGGGCGTCCGATTCATCGACTTCGAGCAGGCCTCACTGGGCAGCGGCCTGATGGAACTGGCCTATCTGCGCATCGGCTTCCCGACCTGCTGGTGTGTCACCTCGGCGCCCGCACCCCTGCTGGAAAGGGCGGAGCGCGCCTACCGCACGGCGTGGCGCACCACCACCGGTGCCGAGGTCGAAGGCGGCCTCGCCGACGCCTGCGCCGGCTGGCTGCTCCGCGGCGACGCGCTGGTCGAGCGGGCGCGCCGCGAAAGCGAGGACCACCTGGCCCGGATTCCGCACCGGGACTGGAAGTGGGGCACGGTGACGGCCCGGCAGCGGCTCGTGCACCGGCTCGGTGTCGTCAGCCGGATGACCGCCCACGACACCTCCCTCAGCGGCGTGAGCGGCCTCACGGCCGCCATGCGCCACACCATGCTCACTCGCTGGCCCGGACTCCAGCCGGTCCCGGCAAGGCGACCGTAGAGGTCGGCGGCCGCTGTCAGTGGGAGGTGGCACAGTGTCCGAGGCTGATCGATACGAGGGGGAGACGATGGGTGACTTCTTCGAGCGGATCGTGGACGTCGAGGTGACCGGCGAGGAGGCCGGGCCGCTCGCGGAGCGGATGGTCGCCTGGATGATCGGCGAGGGACTCATCACGCGTGAACGGTCCAGTACCGGGATGTACAGCCTGACCGTGGACGCGGGCTACGTGCCAGGCCCCGACTGGACGCGGGCCGTCGCCGACTCGTCCGACCCGGACTGGCTGCCCGGCCCGGTGGCCGTCATCGTCGGTCGCGATTACCACGTCGGGGGCCAGGGAGCGGACGAGGCGGAGTACGCCGTTTGCCCGCGGTGCGACAGCAGAACCGTGATCACCGACTACCCCGAGAAGTTCGAGCCGGACGACAAGGTCTGGCAGCCGTTCAAGGACGCCATCGCCACCTGGAAGGAAACGGGTGAGGGCAGCGCCCCCTGCCCCGCCTGCGGCGCCTCGGTGCCGGTCACCGAGTGGCAGTGGGACTCCGCCTTCGCGGTGGGCGCCCTCGCCTTCGACTTCTGGGGCTGGCCACCCTTGTCCGCCGACTTCTACGCGACGTTCGGGCGGGAGCTGGGGCATCGCACGGTGGAGCACATGGGCAAGGCCTGACCGGAACCGCGTACGCAACACCGCTCGCCGAGCGCGGTGTTCGCCCACCGCGGCGTTTCGGCTGCGCGAGAGGGCTCCCGCTCCGCGGCCGGGTGGGCACCCCCGGAATGCCCGACGGTCCAGGGGTGCCCGGGACTTCAGGAGTCGTACGCGATCTCCAGATCCGAGCTGAAGTCCTCGCCCATGGACGGCACGGGTGCCCCCTCGCTGCGGGCCGCCGTCTTGCTGATGCCGTCGAACAACGCGTAGTTGAAGCGGAAGCCGAGGTTCGCGGTGCCGGTCTTACCTGCGACCTTCACACGGAACGTGCAGTTTCCGTAGAGGGTGTAGTCCTTGTTGCGGAGGTTGTTCTTGACCGACGAATGCCAGAAGTAGTTGACGGCCACGTTGCTGTGACTGTCGTGGTACGGCAGCTGCATGTGCCCGGCCTTGCACGTCATCTTGCCGGTGGCGATGGCCTGCACCGCCGGCGAGGTGCGGAACGACCACGCCATGGTCGCCGGCTTGCCGGCGGTTGCCGCCATGTTCACCTGTCCGGTGAACTTGCCGTTGGCGTCGGTCTTCTCGTAGTACGGGGCGGAGACCTTGAAGACGTGCTTCGCCTGCTGCACACCTGCGTGGGCAGGGGTCGTGGTCAGGAGCAGCGTGGCGGCGAGAGCGGCGGAGCCGAGCACGCCGGCACGCTTGGCGGATATGAGAGACAACGGTTGGTTTCCTGTTCCGTCCACCGCGTGGGCAGGGGAAACCAACCGCCTGCCACGCGGTCTTGTGGATCCGGCCGGTTCGCTCGCCGGGGCCCGATCAGGAATCGAAGGTGATGTCGAGGCTGGACGAGTAGCCCGGCTTGTCGGCGCCCTCGCCGTCTCCCGGCAAGGGCTCCGAGGGCTCCAACGGCCCCTGACCGGATGGCCGGACGCGTACGGCCCTCCAGCGGAAGCGGTCCTGTTCGGCCTGCTCCACCGTGAAGGTGACCGCTTGCCCCGCGGTCAGCGCGCGAAAACCCCCGGCCTCGCCGGCCTCAGCGGCCTCGATGACCGAATAGTGCGCCCACACGTCGTCCGGTAGGGACGGGGTCACCAGCACACCCCACCCCTCCTCGCTGTTCCACTCGCGCACGTGCCCGCTGAGCACGTCGTCGGAGTCCACACCGGACACGGCTCCCTCGGGCACACTTCCCCCAGTTTCAGTGATCGTCGACCCGGCAGGGCAGTGCTGCTGGTCAGGCAGCACGCAACCGGTGATCGCCACGTTACCAGCGCCGCCTTCACCCCGAGCGGCGGGGCGTGCCTCCGGCGTCGCCGGTCACGCGCCCGGCGGATCGCCCGGCCCGCGGCTCGGACGGGGCGATCCCGGGGCGTCCGTCACAGGGCGCGGATCTCGAACGCCGACCGCGCCTTGTTCAGCAGGTCGTCGGCCGTCTTCTCCGCCTGCTTCCCGGCGGGCAGGGAGACCGTGAGGGGTGAGCCGCTCCTGGCGGGAGGTGACCACGACGAGCGTCTTGTTCAGACGGCGGGGCGTGCCCTCGGTGTCCACGTTGTGAGTGGTGGTGAAGAGCGCGGCGTCCCGGCCCTGGTGGGTGTCCGGCTTCGCGGCCGCCACGGCGGGCTGGCCGCCCTGCGGCGGGACGGTCTCCGTGTACTCGCGCTTCCAGCGCTCCGCGGTCGCCATCGCGGCCTCGGTGACGTTCTTCAACTCGTCGACGAGGATGGATGTGTCACCGGAGGGCGAGGTGTAGCGGGTCGCGCTGTAGGGGCCGGTCTGGTTGTCCAGGTCGTCCTCGGTGGTGATCTTCCAGTCCCCGGGCGCCGCCACGGAGAGCTGCATCCGGTACTCGTCGTACCGCTTCCACCCCTCCGGCAGCTCGTCCCCCGTGAATCGTCATGCTCTCATCATGCCAACGAACCAGCGTGCTCGCCGCGTGGCCTGACCGGCGCCCTTTCCCGCCGCCGGAATCGCGGAGGAGGCCGGAACGCACGGCGGCAGGCGCCTTCGCCGGCCTACGCCGGCGCGGGACCGGCGTACGGCTGGAAGGCGGCGGACGGACGGTCGAGCGGGAGGCTCGGCTCCCAGGCCGCCAGGCACTGACTGCTGGGCACGAACAACGGCTGGGGCAGCGCGTCCAAGGGCCAGAATCGCCAGCCTCCGATGGCCTCCTCCCGTTGCCGCGGGGTGCCCGTCCAACCGCAGGCGACGACAGGCACCGTCAGCCGGACGACGTCGCCCACGCGGTCGAGAAGGGTGCCCAGGAGCCGGACGTCTCCGGGAGCCGCCACCAGGCCCGCCTCCTCGGCCAGTTCGCGTACCGCGGCTTCGGCGAGCGTCTCGCCGGGCTCGACGGTTCCGCCGGGGAGCTCCCACGTACCGCGACGGTGGCGGCGCAGCAGGACACCGTCCGGACCGTGGACGATCACGCCCTCGCCCACGACCGCGTTCCGCCGAGGCGCCGCAGACGTACGGGCCCGGCTCGGCACCCGCTCTGGACGCCGGGCCACGTACAGCCGGTACGACACGGCGTTGCCCGGCTGCGGGGCATCGACCGCCGTGACCGTCTCCACGGTGAGGCCATGCTCGACCAGAAGGTCCTCCCACAGCTGCGGTGCGAGCACCCACATGTGCACCAGGTGCTCCCGATCGGTGCCCGGCAGCCGCAGAATCTCGGGGCGGGGAGCCAGGGCGGCCGAGGGTCCCTCGCCGGCGGAGTTGGTGTGCAGAGCGGAGAAGACCAGGCGTCCGCCGGGCCTGAGGGCGTTCACGAGGGCGGGCAGGACGCGCCTCGGATCCAGGAACGGCAAGCCGTTGACGGAGTAGACGAGGTCGTACGGGGCGGCCTCGCGCAGATGGGCGACGGCATCGGCGCGCACCAGGCGCAGCCCGGGTGTGTCCGGGTACCGGGCGAGGGCCCGCCGATGCTGCGAGGGCGAGGCGTCCACGGCCGTCACCCGGGCTCCGAGGGCGGCCAGGCGGGCGGCATGCCGGCCGAGCCCGCTGCCGAGGTCGAGGACACGAAGCCCCTTCACCTCACCGAAGACCGCGATGTCCGGTCCGGTGTCCGCGATGCCCCAGTTCCACCGGTCCAGCTCGGGCAACTCGACACCTCGGGCCAGTTGGTGTTCCCCGTAGGCGGCCCAGACCTCGGCGGTGTGCTTCTCGACGTCCGGCAACAGGTCCTCCCATGAGTAGGAGCGGTCAGGGGCGAAGGGCGCAGCAGGGCTCGGCGGCATCGCTGCGGGCGAGGCGACGACGCCCGTGGAGAAGGTCGTCGGTGTCCTCCAGGTCAGCGGTCCTGCGACAGACGCAGAAGCTCGGCGAAGGTCCCGCCGGCGTGGACGAGGTCGTCGTAACGCCCGTGTTCGGTGATCCGCCCGTGTTCCATCACGACGATGTGGTCCGCGATCTTCGTGTTCTCCAGGCGGTGGGTGACCACGATGGTGATGCGCTCGGCGGCGATGGCCTTGATCCGCTCGAAGATCTGATGGTCACCGCGCGGGTCCATCTGCGAGGTCGGCTCGTCGAGGATCAGCAGGCCGGGACGGCGGTACAGGGCCCTCGAGCAGGCGATGCGCTGCCACTGGCCACCGGAGAGCTCCGATCCGCCGAACACGTCGCGGGCGAGGAGGGTGTCCAGGCCCGCGGGCAGGTCCTCGACGGCTTCGCGCAGCCCGACGGTGTCGACGGCCTCCCACACGGGTCCGTCGCCGTGGGTTCGGGGCTGGCCGAGGGTGACGTTCTCCCGGACGCGCAGCGGCCACTGGGCGAAGATCTGCGGCACGAGACCGGTGTTCGCCCACACGGTGGCGGGATCGGCGTCGGCGAGGTCCGTGCCGTTCCAGGTGACCCTGCCCTTGTCGGGCAGGTAGATCCCGGTGAGGAGCCGGGTCAGGGTGGACTTGCCCGAGCCGTTGGCCCCGACGATCGCGAGGATCTCGCCGCGCCGCAGCGTGAGGGACACGCCGTCCACGGCGGGCTTGTCCTTGCCCGGGTACTGGTAGACGGCTTCGTCGACCTTGATCTCCTCGACCGGGGCGGTCACGGTGCGGGGGCCGCGCCTCGGCGCACGGTCCGCGGCGTTGTCGAGGAAGGACTGCATGTCGCCGAGGTACAGGCTGGTGTGGAAGACCGCGGCGCCGTTGATGACGACCTGCGACAGGGCGGCGAGCGTCGTCTGCACCGCGACGACGGCGGTGGCGGCGACGGCGAGTTCGATCCGCCCGGTCACGGCGAGCCAGGCCAGCGCCGCCCAGGTGGCGACGAGGAAGAAGCCGCCGGCCAGCGACGAGAGCAGGGAGATCCGCAAGGTCCGCGGCGTGGCGGCGAGGGTGCGGCGATCGCACCGGTCCGACAGGGCGCGGTACCAGAAGACCAGGTAGTCGGTCATCGAGTTGGCGCGGACCTCGTCGCCGTACTTCGCATTCGTGGACCACCAGCGCATCATGCCGCGCACGTTGCGATCGGCCACGTTGGCGTAGTGGGTCTCGTAGTCCACCCGGGCGGTCAGTACGGCCCCGATGCCGGCCGGGAGGACGGCGAGCAGCAGTAGCGGCAGCATCAGCACGTTCAGCACCGACAGGACGCCGCCCGCGGTGGTCATGCGGATGAGGGCGGACATGAACCGCTGGGCGTCGCCGACCATCACATGCGTACGGATCACGCCCATCTCGGCGGCCTCCTGCCGGTCCGAGAACCCGTCCTCCGCGTAGGCGGCGGCTTCCACCCGGCACACCGCTTCCACCAGGGCGGTGTCCATCTCCGTGGTCAGCCGCGGCGTGATCCGCCGCTCGGCGTACGTGGCCGCGGAGCCCGCTGCGCGACCGAGGGCGGCAGCCAGGGCCACCACCACCAGGGCCGGCAGGGCGCTGCGCAGCCGGTCGGCGACGGCGTTGTCCGAAAGGATCGGTTCCATGGCCGCGGCGGTCGCGGTCAGCAGGACGGCAGCCGAAACACCGGTGAGCACCTGGCAGCAGAGCAGGAGCTGCACGGCGCGGCGGTCGACCCGCCAGGACAACCGGGCGATCCTGCGCAGGACGTTCGGGATCTGCGCGCACATCCGCCGGAAGGACACCTCGGCGAGCGGGTTGACGGAGTACTGCCCGCTGTAGGTGATCTCCGCCGGCGGTGGAAAGGGCGGCGCGGTGTCCTGCTTCTCGTGGGTGTCTGCCGAGGTCACGTGGCCCCCTTGTCCGTCGCGGCTGGGTCATGAGGCTCAACGACCCCACCAGAATTTCGAACACCTGTGTTTCGGTCGGACCGCGAACCAAGCAATAGAGCGCGCGGCGGATGATGTGCGGTGCACCGACCCTTCCCCCGCAAAGGACCGGACCCAGACCGGCGGTGGCCGAAACGCCGAGGGTGCCCCGGCCGAGCAGGCGGTGCGGCGGCCGATGGCCGAGCACGCCCACGTCCGGCTGTCGCGCAGCAGGTCCTCCAGCGGCTTGACCTTGCCATTGGCGGCAGGGTTGCACGATGACCGGCATGGACATCACCGCACCGCACACCAGCAGGATCGTCGTCGTCACCGGGGCCGGTACCGGCATCGGCCGGGCGACCGCCCGTGCCTTCGCCGCCGAGGGGGCGCGCGTGGTCGCGATCGGACGGCGGAGCGAACCGCTCGAGGAGACAGCGGCAGGGGACGAGCGGATCGTGCCGATGCCCGTGGACATCACTGCTGAGGGGGAGCCCGAGCGGATCGTCCACGCCGTGCTGGAGGCGTACGGCCGACTGGACGTGTTGGTCAACAACGCCGGCATCGTGCGCAGCGGCGCCCTTGGCGAGCTGTCCCCGCAGATGATCACAGCTCAGCTTCAGACGAACCTCGTCGCTCCGATACTGCTCGCCCAGGCCGCGCTGCCCTCCCTGGAGAAGTCGCGCGGAGTGATCGTCAATGTCAGTACGTCAGTGGGGCAGCGCGCGTTTCCCGGCAGCTCCGTCTACGCGGCGACGAAGTCGGCTCTGGAGCTGCTGACTCGGAGTTGGGCGGTCGAGGTGGCGCCTCGCGGGGTCCGGGTCGTGGCGGTCGCCCCGGGCGCGATCGACACACCCATCGGTGAGCACCAGGGCCTGACGCCGGAGCGGATGGCTGCGGTGCGGGAGTGGCAGCTGGCGCACACCCCCTTGGGCCGGCTCGGACGACCCGAGGAGGTAGCCTGGGCGATCACCGAACTTGCCGCACCAGCGGCGTCGTTCATCACCGGAGTGGTACTCCCGGTCGACGGCGGCGCCGTCGTGGCGTGAGCAACGCGACAAGGGTGGCCCAGGAGGCGGAGGTGGGACGGATGCGGATCGGTGATCTGGCCAGGGCAACCGGGACGACCGCACGTGCGCTGCGGCACTACGAACAGGCCGGGCTGATCTCCTCCGAGCGGGCCTCCAACGGCTACCGCCTCTACGACGAGCGGGCGGTGGTGCGGGTCCGCAACATCCGCCACCTGCTCTCCGTCGGGTTGACCCTGGACGACGTTCGCGTGTTCCTGCCGTGCCTGGATGGCGATGTGACCGCGGCACCGCCATCGGACAAGGGCCTTCAGGTGGCGCTGGACCGGCTGACCGTCCTCAACGAGCGCATCGCCGCCCAGATCGCGGTCCGGGACCGGCTGCGAGCCGCCCTCCGGGAGCAGACCGGCGGCAGCCGGATCGACCTGGCGGCCTGATCGGCCGTCCGGCATCCAGACACCCCCTAGAGGCGGGTCTCGGGGCTGTCAAGGTCCGGCAGGCCCGCGGTGGGTATCGGCCGGCGGACGTCGACGGCGGTGGCTCCGATCTCGACGGTCATGCGATCCACGCCCATGCGGAGCGGCCCGTCGTAGCCGGCCTTTCGGGTGCGGGACATGATGACGTCGTCGCCCTCCGTGCCGCGACTGCCGGGCAGGCTGGGCCGAGCCGCCTGGCGGCGGAAAGGTGTGGAACAGCCCGCCCGAAGCCTGCTCAGGCAGCCTTCGTGGCGCGGTCCAGCGCCTGCTCCACATCCCCCCACAGGTCCTCGACGTGCTCGATCCCGACGGACATCCGTACCGTCCCGGGGCCGATGCCGGCCGCGTCGAGGGCGGCCGCGTCCAGCTGGCGATGCGAGGTGGAGGCCGGGTGCATCACCAGGGTCCGCACATCGCCGAGGGAGGCGGTCAGAGCGGCCAGGCGTACCGCCTCGATGAAGGTACGGCCCGCCTCGCGCCCGCCCGCGAGGTCGAAGGAGACGACCCCGCCGCCGCCCTTCGGCAGCAACCGCCGCGCGACGGCGTGGTCGGGGTGCCCGGCGTGCGCCGGGTGGCGGACGGCCCCCACCGCCGGGTGCGCGGCGAGCCGGCCGGCCAGGTCAAGGGCGCTCGAGCTCTGCCGCTCGATGCGCAGCGGCAGGGTCTGCAGACCGCGCAGGGTCAGCCAGGCGGCGAACGGGTCGGTGATGGCGCCCTGTTCGATCGCGTAGTGGCGGATACGGCCGTACAGCTCGGCGTCCTTGAAGACGGTGATCCCGCCGAGGACGTCCGCGTGCCCGGCCAGGTACTTCGTCGCCGAGTGGATCACGATGTCCGCGCCGTACTCGATCGGCCGGCACAGCAGCGGCGACGCGAAGGTGTTGTCGACGGCGCTGGGGACGCCGGCCTCGGCGGCGACCGCGATCAGGGCGGGCAGGTCGGCGACCCGGGTGGTCGGGTTGGCGATGGTCTCCAGGTACAGCAGCCGCGTCCGGGGCCGCAACGCCCGCCGCACCTCCTCGGCGTCGGTCCCGGAGACGTACGTGACCTCCACACCCCAGCGCGCGGCGAGGTCGGTCAGCATCGCGTACGTACCGCCGTAGAGGCACCGCTGCGCGATGACATGGTCCCCGGCGGAGAGCAGCCCGAGCAGAACACCGTTGATGGCGCCCATACCCGAGGCGTAGGAGAGGGCGGCGGCTCCGCCCTCCAGGCGGGCGACGGCTTCCTCCAGAGCGCGGACGGTGGGATTGCCGAAACGGCTGTAGAGGAAGGCGTCGGGCGAGTGGAAGGCGTCGGCCATCGCGTCGGCGCTGTCGAAGGAGAAGACGTGCCCCTGGTGGAGGGGGACGCCCAAGGGCGTGCTGCCAGTGATCGGGACGTGGGGAGGGTGAACGGCGAGGGTCTCGGGCCGGAGTGCTGCGGTGTCGTGGCTCATGGAACCCAGTGAAGGGGAAAGCCACTTGCGGCCACAGGGCCAATCCCGGCAGATTGGTCTGGCGATGGAGCCAATTCCTCTTCCCCTGGACGACCTTGTCGCCCGCCTCGGCCGCTGGTCGGCCGGCCGTGGTCCGCTGTACCTCCTCCTCGCCGCCCGTCTCCGGCAGCTGATCGACGAGGGGCTTCTGCCTGCCGGGACCGTACTGCCGCCTGACCGGCGGCTTGCCGCCGCGCTCGCGGTCGGCCGGACGACGGTCGTGACGGCGTACGACACGCTGCGCCAGGAAGGGCGGGTGGTGCGGCGCCAGGGCAGCGGAACACGCGTCGCCTCCGCCGCGATTCCGCCGCGCCCCCGCGTGCGCGAGACGTCCAACCCGCTCTTCCTGCACCTGCTGGAGGCACCGGACGATGTGATCCTGCTGAGCTGCGCGGCACCGCTGGGACCGACGCCCGAACTGACGCGGGCTTACCGGACCATGACCCTGCCGGACGGCGATCTGGGCTACCACCCGGCCGGATTGCCGGCCCTGCGGACGGCGATCGCGGCACGGTACGCACGGCGAGGCGTGCCCACCGGTGCGGAGCAGATCCTGGTCACCACCGGCGCCCAACAGGCCCTGGCGCTGCTGGTCCGGCTGCTGATCGCACCCGGCGACGAGGTGCTGATCGAATCACCGACGTACCCGGGCGTACTCGACCTGCTCCGGGAGGCGGCGGCGCTGCCGCATCCGGTGGCGGTGGGACCCGACGGCATCGATGTGACGGAGGCGGTCAGGGTGATGGAATGTCACCGCCCCGCCCTCGCCTACGTCGTCCCCCGCTTCCACAACCCGACCGGCACCGTACTGCCACCTCTGCCCGGGCGCCGCCTCGTCGAGGCGGCCAACAGTCTGGGAGTGCCGCTCGTCGACGACGAGGTGCTCGCCGATCTCGCGTTCGACCCCGGACCGGCGCAGCCACCCCTGTCCTCCTACGGCGAGGTCATAGGCGTCGGATCGCTCAGCAAGGCGGTCTGGGGCGGACTGCGTATCGGCTGGGTACGAGGTCCTGCGGCACTGATTTCCCGGCTGGCCCGGCTCAAGGCCATCCACGACCTGGGCAGCGACGTGCCGGCGCAACTGGTGGCCAGTCGGCTGCTGGAGGAGTACGAACCGATCCTGGCCTCCCGGGTACGGACCCTGCGCTCGGCCCACGACCACCTCCGGGCCGAACTGACCCGCCTGCTGCCGTCCTGGAGCTGCCCACCGGCCGCAGGCGGCCAGACCCTGTGGGTCCACCTTCCGTACGGCGATGGTGTCGCCTTCACCCAGGTCGCGCTGCGCCACGGAGTGGCAGTGCTGCCCGGCGCCACGATGGACACCCTGGGCGGCAGCACCAGGTGTCTGCGGCTGCACTTCCTCCTGGCCCCGGACGTGCTGTCGGAGGCGGTACGGAGGCTGACCACGGCCTGGCGCGAGTACGCACCGAACGCCACCGCAGCAAGCCCGACGCCGTCGCCGGCCCCAGCGGCCCTGAACGCGATCACCCTCTGAAAGCCCCGGCCGACCCGGGTGGTGCGCGACTTCGGCGGCGGCCCGACGCGTGAGGCGCGAGCGGCGTCCTACGATTCCAGGTACCTCAGGACCGCCAGGATCCGCCGGCTGTAACCGGTGGTGTGCGACAGCTCCAGCTTCTCGAAGATCGTGTTGAGGTTCTTCTCCACCGCGCTCACGGAGATGTGCAGCTTCTGCGCGATCGCCGCATTGGTGTGCCCCTGGGCCAAGGCTTCGAGGACGCTGCCTTCGCGGGGCGTGAGGCGGGCCAACGGGTCTGTGTGCGTCGTACGAATGACGAGCTGGCGCACCACCTCGGGGTCGAGGGCAGCGCCTCCCGCCTGGATGCGTTCCAACGCGTCCAGGAACTCCTCGACCTGAGCGACGCGGTCTTTCAGGAGGTACCCCACCCGCTGCGCGTGGGAGGCCAGCAGCTGGACCGCGTAGTTGCGCTCGATGTGCTGGGACAGCACCAGTACGCCGACCTCCGGCCACCGCTCGCGGATCTCCACCGCGGCACGCAGACCCTCGTCGGTGTGCGTCGGAGGCATCCGGATGTCGAGGACGACCACGTCGGGCCGCCGCGATCCCACCTCCTCCAGCAGGCCCCCGGCGTCGCCGAAGGCGCCCAGCACCTCGTGCCCCTCCTCGACGAGGAGCCGGACCAGCCCCTCCCGCAGCAGGGTCGAGTCCTCGGCGATCATCAGGCGCATGGCAGCTCCGCGGTAATGGTGGTGGGTCCCCCTACGGGGCTGTCGACGTGCAGGACGCCATCCAGCGCGGCCACCCGGCTGCGCAGTCCGCTCAGCCCGCTGCCCGCGGGGTTCGCGCCGCCCCTGCCGTTGTCCTGGACCCGCACCGCGAGAACCCTGCCGCGCAGCACCACCCGCACCGCGACGGCCGTGGCCCGGGAGTGCTTGGCCGCGTTGTTCACCGACTCCGACACCACGAAGTAGGCGGCGGTCTCGACCGGTTGCGGCAGAGGCCCGCCGACGTTGAACTCCGTACGGACAGGGATGGCGCACCGCTCGGACACCCCGCCCAGCGCCTCCTTGAGCCCGAGGGTGTCCAGCGCCGAGGGATAGACCCGCCAGGTCACTTCGCGCAGTTCCGCGAGGATGTCCTGGGATTCCCGGTGTGCCTGGCGCAGCAGGGCGTCTGCTTGCTCGGGGCTGCGTTTCCTGCGTGCCCGGCCGAGCAGCATGCCCAGTGCCACCAGGCGCTGCTGGATTCCGTCGTGGAGGTCCCGCTCGATGCGCCGGCGTTCGGTGTCCACGGCCTGCACGACCGCTGCTCGGCTGGTGGCCAGTTCATGGATGCGCCGCTGGAGCAGTTCCTCTTCGGAGGGGCCGAAACACTCGCGGGCGATCCGCGCGTCCAGGGCGGTGAGCGAGCGCAGCCCCTGGATGTCGAGGAAGAGCAGCACACCGCCCAGGAGCAACTGGATCGGCAACTCGTCCCAGTGCACGCTCTGCCGGACTATTCCCCGCGCGAGCAGGACCGCCAGGACGGTGCCGAAACCCAGCAGCCCGATCACGACGCCGCACAGCATTCCCGAGTAGGCGCGGACCGCCACGTAGCGAAGGACCTTCTGGTCGGATGCCCGGTAATGCTCGGGGAAGCGGTCGCCGAAGAAGACGGCCCGGCGGACCCGCTCCAGGCCCGCCAGCCGGCGGGCTGCGGTCACCAGGACGCCGAGGGCATTGGTACGCGTGAGCGGCCACAGCAGGAAGGGGCCGAGCACAGTCCCGACGACGAGGAAATACAGGGAGCCGCATAACGCCGTGACGCAACCGAGCAGCGTACCGACGCTGCGACGCGGCCAGGAGGCTTGCACGCTTGCTGGGGCATGGCCCTCGCCCTGGGTGGCGCTGCCCGCGGATTCCCCCTGCACGAGGGCCGAGCCTAGTGGGGCTGCCCAGCCGGAGCAAGATCGCTCAGGACGTGCGCTGGGCGAGGCCACGGTGCCGGAGCGGCCGTGGGGAGTCATGAAGAGCGGCGGTGCCGGGCGGGGGCGCGGCCCCGCAGCCGTACGGCCACGTAGGCCGCGAAGGCGACGACCACCAGGAGCAGCACGGCCTTGGAGAGAATCCCGACATACGTCTCCACCACCTCCCACTGGTCCCCCAACCAGTAACCGGCCATCACCAGCACTGAGTTCCATATCAGGCTGCCGAGCGTGGTCAGCATGGCGAACACGGCCATGGGCATGCGCTCGACACCAGCGGGGACGGAGATGAGGCTGCGGAAGATCGGCACCATACGCCCCAGGAAGACCGCCTTGGTGCCGTGCTTCGCGAACCACTTCTCCGTGCGCTCGAGGTCGGAAGCCTTCACCAGGGGCAGCCTGGCCCAGATCCTGTGCACGCGTTCACGGCCGAAGAGGACGCCGATCCAGTAGAGGACCACGGCTCCGGCTACCGATCCCAGCGTGGTCCAGAACAGCGCCGAGGCCAGGGTGAGAACCCCCTGCCCGGCGGCGAATCCGGTCAGCGGCAGGATCACCTCGCTCGGCAGCGGCGGAAAGAGGTTCTCCAACGCGATGGCCAGGCCTGCCCCGGGACCCCCCATGGTGCCGACGAGATCGACGGCCCAGCCGGCGACGCCGCCGGCGGGTTCCTGCGCGAGAGCCGAGGGCATGGGCTGCATGTGATTCTCCAAGCCGTTGGACCGGTCGACCGGAACGAGCGCCCCGGCTGCCTTCCAAACTAAGAACCGCAGCTCAACGCCGGTATGAGGATGGCCATCCGATCTCACGCTGTTTTCCACACCGCTCACCCTGCGGAAAACCACACCCCTACGGCTCCGAACGGGAATACCACGAGCCCGCTCCTGCCGCCTGACGGCCTGCCACCTGATGGCCTGGCGGCCAGTGCATACGGTGGGTACCGACCCCCGGTTCTTCGTCCCGCATCGTCTGCTGAGTGAGGCTTTGGGGGTGGTTGGTCCGGTCCCGTTCCCGCTGACCCCGCTGATCATCGCGAACTCACTGGTGGAGGGCTATCCGGTCAGCGAGCCGGGCGTGGCGCTTTGACCGGTCTTGTTCCGGCCTGGGCGGATGGGGAACTGCCGTGGCGAAGGGTCGCCAGCTGCGCAGGGCCCGGGCGCAGGCCGCCACCTGCTGTTCCAGGTAGCGGATCCGGTCCTCGTCGCGGACGGTTACAGGCGTCCGGCGTCCCATCGCCATGCCGCACGGCCCCGCGCGGCTGCGATACCCCGTACCCCGCATGAGATCCCTCCGGACGCGGGAATGCCCACCGTGGCCTGGCTCACGGCCTGATCTCCAGCTGTGCCTCACCGCTGCTGCCCCTGAGCCCGGACAAGAGGCACGCGGTGGGCAGCTGAGCGGGCAGGGCGGCAACGGTCCGACGGGCCGCGAGCCCTTCGCCGCGGCCCTCGACGACCCGGCCCGCCAGCCTGACGACGAGGACGCCGGCGACACGAACGCTGGTGCTGCTGTCGTACGCGATCGACGACCGTTTGCCGTCGGCGTACTGGACGACTTCCCCGAGGCGCGGGCTGTTGACCGTGACGCAGGACGCCGCAGGTGAGGTTCCTTCCAGGTAGCTGGTGGCCGGTACCGTCCGGCCGGGAGCGACCCCGCAGGTGTAACTGGCATGGGTCTGGACGCGGGTCTGGCGGGGCAGCAAGGTCAGGGGCGGGTCGTACGTACTGGTGCTGGAGCCTGTGCACACGACGCTTTCGCCACGCACGGGTTCATGGGCCTGACCTGCTGGAGCCCACACCACCGACGAGCCCACCAGGGCCAGGGAACTCAGCGCCGCTGCTGTGCCGTGTCTGCCGAACATTCATCCTCCCCAAAAACCGTTCCTCTGCCAGGGCTGTGACTACCCCGGGCCGCTTGCGCCGTCCCCGGCTCCTTGAGTCACACACGAGCGCACGAGGCGCGGTACGCGTCGGGAAACAACCCCACGCCCCCCCAAAGGGGCGCCTTGATCATCAGGCCGAGGGGTAGGACAGACCACTCGGATCGAAGCACTCACGCTCGATCACCGCGAGGGAGGAACCGCGATGGACCAAACAGCCGCGCACAAGCTCGTCTTCGCCATGCTGGACGCGGATGGAGACGGAATCGTCTCCAGGGAGGAATACACGGCGCGCACCCGGAACGTGGCACAGGCGATGGGACTCGAGGAAGACGACCAGCTCGTCGTCACCGCACGCAACCTCGGCGAGCGCGCGTGGGCGTCGATGGACGCCGACGGCGACGGAAAGATGACCTTCGACCAGTACACGGCATGGGCCGGCGCCGAGACGTTCGACACCGTCTGCGCACCCGTCCTCGGCGCGCTCTTCGACCTCGCCGACACCGACCACGACGGCTCCCTCGACCTCGGCGAGTTCACAGCCCTGCGCACAGCACTGAACAACCCCGCCACCAACGCCGAAGCAGCGTTCACGGCCCTGGACGCCAACGGCGACGGCCGCATCGGCCGCGACGACTACATCGCGTCCATCCGCGCTCATGTCACCGGCGAAGGCTCTCCCATGGGCAGGGCGCTGTACAGCAGGCAGTTGTCCGACATCCCATCGTGATGATGAACGCCGTAGCGACGATCAGCCCCGCGCTGCCAACCGACCACGAAGGGACCGTTCCAGGCAAGCTCGCCAGGAGGCCAGCCACCCGACGGACCCCAGCAGCCGGTGAGGCACCTTCTGCCGTCCCATCCTCGACTGCCCACAGCCTGCCGGATCCGCCCCGGCCGGCCTCAGCCCGCCGCCTTCTTGACGAGTGCGCTGATGCGCTGTTCATCGGCTTCGGTCAGCTCTCTCAGGGCGTAGGCGGTCGGCCACATGGCGCCGTCGTCGAGTGCCGCCTGGTCGCTGAAGCCAAGCGTGGCGTACCTCGTCTTGAACTTCTCCGCGCTCTGGAAGTGGCAGACGACCTTGCCGTCCCTGGCGTACGCGGGCATCCCGTACCAGAGCTTGGGCGCGAGGTCCGGAGCGGTGGTCTTGACGATGCGGTGGATCCGCTCGGCGAGCACGCGGTCCGCCTCCGGCATCTCGGCGATCTTCGCGAGCACGTCCCGCTCCGCTGCCGCCTCCTTCTCCGCCCGGGACGAACCGCGCCGCGCCGCCGCCTTCTTCTGCTCGCGTGCGTGCTCCTTCATCGCGGCCCGCTCCTCGGCGGTGAACCCGTCGTACTTCTCGGTGGTCGTGCTGGAGTTCTCAGCGGACGGCTTCGTGGACGGCATGGCGGGTTCCTCTCGTACGGTGCGAACGTCGTGGACGGTGGGGCGAGTCACGCGGCGGCCTCCCAGGCGAAGCCGTCCGGGTCGGCGAAGGGGTCGCCGGTGCCGCCGAGGACGATGCGGTGCGAGCCGGTGCCGTCGGCGGGGACGCCGAGGTCCTTGGCCAGCCCGCGGCGCTTGTACAGCGCCAACGTGACGGAGCTGGAGGAGTTGGAGGCGCCGGGGCCGAACTCGGCGTACTTGCCGCCGAAGCTCTTGGCCACGGTCAGGCCCCGGCCGACGTAGAACTGCTTGCTGGCCTTCACGTCCTCGACACCGAGCAGGAGGACGACCTCGTCGATCTGGCGGGTAGCCGGTCCTGTGTCCTTCTTCGCGGAGGTCGCGACCTTCCAGATCGTCCCGTCCGGGGCCTGGACGACGCCGCCGTAGCCCCACAGCGACTTCGCGGCGTGCTTCAGCACCGTGGCACCTGCCTCCACAGCGGCGGCGACGAAGCTGTCGACGGTGGCCGGGCCGGACACCGTGAGCGCCAGGGTGAAGCCGCGGAATCCGGTGGAGTGCGCCTCGGACGCCCGCAACCCTATGTACGTGTCCACGCCGAAGGCGGCGTAGAAGCGGCGGGCGGCTGCGAGGTCGGCCACCTCGAGGGTGACTGACGCGAGAGACGTGTGAGCTGCGGTCGAAGAGGTGATTGCCATGACCATCACGCTAGGGGCTGCTCGGCGCCCGGGGCTTCTCGAATCCTGACCGGTCTTGTCACCTGCTGCGCCACACCCGCCGGCACCCCCTCCGCCTTCAGCGCGCACCCCCCAATCGTGGGGCGCACCCACAGCGTCATCGCCATGCGCAGGGTTCCACTTCACCGCGTGCTCCAGGAGCGCCGCCTGACCGGGCCAGGCGCCGGCCACGCCGCGCCTCCTCGCCCTCCTCGCCCTCCGCGTCCGCTGCCGCCACGCCCCCTGCCGGCTCCCGATCAGGACACCGGGAACGGCGGTTCCACGGCCGGTGGTGCCAAGGGCTTCGGTGCGAACGACGGCGAGGCGGCCGACAAGAGCGACTACGGCCGGATCTGCGGCGCCAACGGCGTCGACTGGAGCCCCACCTCCGAAACGCAGGCGGGCGGTGCACCCTCATCGCCGCCACGGCCAAGCCCCGGCGAACGTCCCACGAACGTCCACGGCGTCGCCAGCGGCGGGTCTGTGTGGGCTCCCGCCCTGCCACCGGAATCTGCGTCCGGAGTGGAAGGGACATGATCAGGCCACGGCATGCCCGGGAGCGAATCGGAGCGATCAAGGCATACGGGAGCCGCTGCGGCTGACGAAGCAGGACGCGTGCCGTGGCTCTCGCTGCGTACGGCGGACCGTATGGATCCGGCCATGGTGTCGACGGCGGCGCGGGCGACTGGCGCCTCACCCGTCAGCTGTGGTTGCCAGCGCCACTGCAGCAACATGTCCGTTTATTGAAGACTGAACTGACCGTGCGGCGACCGCAGTGGCTCCGGACCGGTACCGCGGCCTTTGCCGACGGCAAACTCCACGCCTGTCACCTTTCGGCCAACCGCGCGGTAGGGGCGGGGCGGACGGAAAGCGGAACGTACGCCTGACCGAGCACCCGGCCGAAGTGCCCGGCGTCCCGCACCCGCTGAACGCGTGTAGCACGACCGAAAGACGCCCTGTTGCCGCGTCGAAGCGGAGTACAGGATCCGTATCGACCGCTTGTCAGGCCCATGACGGAGAGCCCCCGTCGTGCGTCTGCCGGCGGTTGCTGGTGGGCCCGTACACCCCACGGGTCCTCGACATCCATGGAGGATGCAGTGAACATCAAGCGCTTCACCCCCCACGGCGGCATCGCGAGAGGTCTGCGGCTGACCGCCGTGGCCTCGGCCCTGCTGGCCGCCGCCGCGCTTGCCACTCCGAGCGCCGCGGCGGACTCGGCCCCCGCGCCCCGCGCCACCACCGCGCAGCTCGCCGCGGCGAGCGACGCGGTCCTGGGAGCCGACGTCCCCGGTACCGCGTGGTACACGGACTCCGCGTCCGGCAAGCTCGTCCTGACCGCCGACTCCACCGTCTCGGCCGCGGAGCTCGCCAAGATCAAGAAGGCTCTCGGCAACAAGAGCGAGGCCCTGGAAGTCAAGCGGACCCCGGGCACGTTCAACAAGCTCATCGCGGGCGGCCAGGCCATCTACGCCGGCGGCGGCCGTTGCTCCCTCGGCTTCAACGTCCGCAGCGGATCCACGTACTACGCCCTTACGGCCGGTCACTGCACCAACAGCGGCAGCACCTGGTACACCAACTCGGCCAACACCGCCGTGCTCGGTACGCGTACCGGCTCCAGCTTCCCGGGCAACGACTACGGCATCATCCGACACTCCAACGCCTCGGCTGCGGACGGACGCGTGTACCTCTACAACGGTTCGTACCGGGACATCACCGGGGCGGGCAACGCCTCCGTCGGCCAGTCGGTGCAACGCAGCGGCAGCACCACCGGCCTGCGCAGCGGCACAGTCACCGGCCTGAACGCCACCGTCAACTACGGCAACGGCGACGTCGTCTACGGCCTCATCCAGACCAACGTCTGCGCCGAGCCCGGCGACAGCGGCGGCGCCCTCTTCTCGGGCACCACCGCGCTCGGTCTGACCTCGGGCGGCAGCGGCAACTGCTCCTCCGGCGGCACCACCTTCTTCCAGCCGGTCACCGAGGCCCTGAGCGCCTACGGCGTGAGCGTCTTCTAGCACCCGCGCCCGGGGGCCGTCCCGCGCCCCCGGAGCACGCGGCGCCCGCCGTCACGCACCACCAGTAGCCCTCCGTACCACCGACGGCTCCGTGCCACGAAGCTCCAAGCCACCGGCGGTCCGCGTCCTGCGGGCCGCCGGTTCGCCTATCGGTCGGGGGAGAGGGAGGCCTCCGTGCGCCTCGACAACCCCCGAGATGGCGCCCCGCGGGCCCGGGGCGGTCACACCGAGCGCGTGCCCTGGCGGCGGCGTCCAGGACCACGCGCCCGGGTCGGCGATGCGCTGCTCATCGTTCTCCATGCCCGCGAGGAGACACCCCGTATGAGGGATTCGGGCACCGACTCGGCCGGCGAGCGGTCTGAGCGGTGCCCGCACGCTCCCGCCTCAGCCGGTCTTCTTACGGTCGAACCACATCGTCGCCACCGCCGGAACCAGGCCTGCCCAGAACAGCACATGCGGGACTGTACGTTCCGTCCAGGGGACCTGGGTGATCAGCAGCGCGCAGAGCATGGCCCACGCCGCCTGGCCCAGGACGATCCGCGGCCATGTGCGGCGCCGTACGAGGGAGCGCAGGTTGACGCGGACGCCGGCGCGCAGGCGGCGGTACCTCAGCAGGGCGCCGAGCGCCCAGACGACGGTCATCGGGACGAGGTCCCAGAGCCGTTGGCCGAGCGGCAGCGGCAGCTCCCGCTGGGTCTCGCCCTCGGTCGCGTACAGGTCGATGCCCACAGCGGCGAGGGCCAGGCAGAGCAGGGCCAGCCAGCGGACGCCGCGCAGCAGACGGTAGGAGGCCTCGTCCAGGCCCTGCCGCATCGGGGCCGAGTCGGGGGCGGAGGCCAGGGCGTCGGCGTACAGCGTGGCGGCCTCCGCCGCCTTGACGCCGGGGGTGGCCGCCGCCCTCTTCGTCCACCGCTCCAGGGCCTGCTCGTGGTGCGGGTCGAGCCGGAGGATGGCCTCGTCGAGCCGGTCGGCGACGGCCCGGTCGCCCGCCAGGTCGGCGATCACCCACGCCACCTCGTAGGCGTACACCTCCTCCGGTCCCAGCCGGATGGCCTCCTGGGCCAGTTCCGCGGACTCCCGCAGGCCCGCCTTCTGGTCCTCGGGCCGGATATGGCCGTGGGCCCGGGCGGAACTGAGCGCCCTGATGCGCCAGAGCCAGTTGGCGAGCAGCGCGTAGCCGTGCCAGTAGTCGGGGGCGAGGCGGATCACCTCGCGCAGCACCTCCTCGATCTCCGGGAAGCGGCGCGCTTCCCGCAGGGCGTGCGCGTGCATGACGAGCGCCCCGATGTCCTCGGGGTCCAGCGCGACCGCCCGCTCCGTCGCCTCCAGGGCCTTGGCGCCGTCCTTCTCGTCGCACAGATGGCTGCGGGCGAGCTTCACCCAGGCCCGTACGTCCTCCGGGTCCTCGGCGAGCCGCCGGGCCAGCAGCTCCCTTGCCTCCTCGTACCGCTTCAGGTCGATGAGCAGGTCGGCCCGCTCCACGGCGGGGTGCACGGCGGTGGTCACAGTTTGCGCCTCTTCTTCAGATACGCGACCAGGTCGTCGTTCCGCCCTCATTGGCGAACATCGCCACGTTCCGTGCGGAGGCGAACCACGGCTCGGCGGACGGGACGACCTCCTTCGCGGCGGCCAGCAGGTCCTTCATGCCGATCATGCGGACGGTTCCGGTGCGCGCCGAGTCCAGCAGCGCCCGCTCGGCCGCCGCCTCGCAGACATGCGCCAGGTCCGCGCCGGACATGCCGTCGGTGGCCTTGACGAGCTTGCCCAGGT
The DNA here is from genome assembly GCF_040611175.1 of Streptomyces sp. NPDC003036. NCBI lineage: Bacteria > Bacillati > Actinomycetota > Actinomycetes > Kitasatosporales > Streptomycetaceae > Streptomyces > Streptomyces sp. NPDC003036. The sequence goes on from NZ_JBEXNO010000013.1 coordinate 83,536, forward strand.
CGACGTTCTCGATGGGCCGGTCCCGCAGGTGGTAGCGGAGGATCGCCTCCCGGGCGGCGGCGTCGGGCGGCAGGACGAGGATCGTCCTGTCCAGCCGGCCGGGGCGGCGCAGGGCGAGGTCGACGTCCCAGGGCACGTTGGTGGCGGCCAGCACGAACACGCCCTCGTTCGCCGCCGAGTCGATGCCGTCGAGTTCGGTGAGCAGTTGGTTGACCGTGTTGCGCATGCCGCTGTGCGCGCTGCGGCTGCGCTTGGCGCCGAGGGCGTCCAGCTCGTCCAGGAAGACCACGCAGGGCGCCTGGCGGCGGGCGGTCTCGAAAACCTCGTGCATGTTGCGCTCGGAGTTACCGATCCACATGTCGAGCACGTCGTTGACCGACACCGACAGGAACGCGGCGCCGAGTTCCCCGGCGACGGCCCGCGCGATGAACGTCTTGCCGCAGCCGGGCGGCCCGTACAGCAGCAGCCCGCCGCGGAGGCTCTTGCCGTACAGCTTGCGCAGCTCGGGGTTGCGCAGCGGGGCGAGGAAGGCGGCCTCCAGGCGGTCCTTCACGTCCTGCATGCCGCCGACGTCGGCCAGCCGCACGGTGCCGGGCCCCTCGACGTCCCACACGTCGGCGTCCCCGGGATCGTCCTGCCCGTCCGCGCGAAGTGGCGCCTCGACGAACCGCGGCGGCACGACGTCCCCGACCTGCTCCTCGGCGGCCTTCCAGTCGAACCCGGGCCTCGGGCGCGGTTGTTGCTGCGCCGACGGCGTCTGCGGCGGCGGCTGCTGCGTCTGCGGCGAGGCCGGCATGCCCATCGCGCGGGCCATCAGGTCCCGGGCCTGGGCGTCGCCCGGCGCGTGCTGCAAAGCCACGGCCGCCTCGGCGACGGCGGCCTCCGAGCGGCCCGCGTCCAGCAGGAGCTCGGCAAGGTGCAGTCGCAGGGGGACGTCGGCGGGGGCGGCGGCGACGGCGGTACGCAGACTCTGTATGAGAGGGGAGTCGTCCGGCATGATCCACAGCCTAATGCCGCCGTGCAGCGGGCCCTCGACGAGGTGGGGGCGCCGCTGCGGGGCGCGGACGAGTGGCTGCCGGTCGGCCGTGCAGGGGGACCGGTGGCGTCAAAGCGGCACGTACCGGACCGGCTTGGGGCCGCAGCGCGCGAGTGGCCGAAAACTGATACCTCATACTCCAGCCGTAGATCGTGATCTTCATGCCTGAGTGGCTTGTCGACGGTAGGGGCTGGCCTGGGATCGGGCCTGGTGGCGGCGCCGCCAGTCGGACCAACCGAGCCGGTGGGCGGCATCGTGGACGGGTTGGACAACGAGTGTGATGAACAGGCGCTGGATCTCGTTGCAGGTGAGCGGAATGAGGCATCGGGTGCGGGGCGGGTGTGCTCGTCTGCGCGTACGACGGCGAGGAAGGCGTGCGCGAGCATGGCGAGGGTGACCCAGCGGGACCAGGAGGCATAGCGGCTGACCTGGTGCTCGTCGAGTGCGGCCAGGCCCTTGCCCGACTGGAAGAACTCCTCCACCCGCCATCTTGATCCAGCGACTCAGCGTCCAGGAACCGGGCAATCATACGAGTGGCCAGTTCCGGCTTGGTGGTGAAGACGGTGTCCTGGTCGAGTCCGGCATCCCGGCAGCGGTCAGGGTCGGAGGTCCATGAACGCGGGACGTACAGTTCCCGGTCCACTGCCGCGTGCCCGCGCCGGTCGGCGTCCCACTTGGCCCGGCCGAGCAGGTGCTGCATGCCGTCCGGGGTCCTCTCCCCGGCCCATTCGGCGATGGTCCAGCAGTTCTTGCGCGGCAGGGCCGACAGCAGTCCGAGCATCAACTTCCGGACCCGGAACCGGGGTTCGACCCGTGTGAACCGTCCCTCTATCCGCCTCATCAGGCCCTCGAACGCCTCCTGCCAGCGGGCAGGGTCTACGCTGTGACCTGCGGCCACCGCGTGACCGTTTGTCTTCACACACCGATGATCAACGGGTGGCCGCACCCGTCTCCACAGCGCGTCGGGGTCGCGCAGCGTCCGCCCGCCGTCCTGTGTCAGGAGGACATGTGCAACGTGGCGAAGTCTGGTGGGTGGAGTTCGACGAGCGGCGGCCGGTCGTGCTGCTGTCGGGAGACGACGCGTCCGGGATCCCGGTGATGCAGGTCGTCGCTCGGGCGGGTGTCGACATCACCGGTCTGGGCGTCGAAGTGGCAGTAGGCGCCGTCGAAGGACTGCCCTTTGAAGGCGTGCTGCGGTTCGCGTTGCCGCGTCCGGGCTTTACCCCTTGCACGTGGCTGACCACCGTGTCCCGGGACGACCTGATCGAGCGAGCGGGCGTTCTGTCCTCCGCGAAACTCAGCGAGATTGAGAACGCCCTCCGTCTCGGTGGACTCGGGTAGGCGGAGAAGGAACGGACGCCCGCGACGGCGTGGTCGGGCTCGTCAACACCAGCGGGTATGCCGGCAGGCGCTCCAGCCGTCGCCCCCGGAGTCCCCGGAGCCACCTGAGCCGTTCGGGCGTCCGTCCGGGAACAGCTTCGTACGGTTCCGGTCGCCCGGATACGGGTCGAGGTAGTCGGGGTCCCCGTCGTCGTCGCGGTCCGGCAGGTAGGCGTCCCGACCCCGGTCCGGGGCCGGGCAGCCGTTGCCGGGAGAGGAGAGGGAGAGCGTCACCACATAAACCTCGTCCGTGAGGGGTTCGCCCTCCGTCGGATCCTGTCGGCAGACGCGCCAGTCGTCGTACTCGCCCTCGGCGGGCAGTACGTCGTTGCGGTACGCCGCCTCGGCACGGAGGCGGCTGTCCGGAACGCCCACGCCAACCACCTTCGGTACGGCCGTGCGCCAGGTCATCCACACCACCTCGGGCATCACCGGCCACGGGACCGGCTTGCCTTCGGTCCGGGGGCACGGTTCCTTCCTGCGTACGACGGCGAAGTCGACCGTCGGCTCCTCGGCGGTGCCGCCCGCTTTCTGGAAGCACACCTTCCACAGCGAACGCGCCGTCACCTCCCGCTTCTCCGCCGAGGCGTCATGGTAGGTGACCGTGAAGCCCCTCTTCCGTGACCGGGGGAAGGCCACGTCCAGCGAGTCGCCCGTGAAGTCGGGGACGGTGGGCATCGTCGCCTCGGGCGCCGTCCGCGAGGTGCTCGGCATGAGGCTTGGGCGCGGAACCGGCTTCGCGTCGGCGGCGTCCGCCGCCCGTACCGGGGCTTTGTCCGGCTGTTCCGGGAGCACCGCCCCCAAGAGCGCCACCGCCGCGACCGAGGCCACCAACCGGCCCGCCTTGGGCCAGGGGTTGCGCCACCACAGCAGCACCAGGGCGACCAGCAGCGCCAACCCGCCCAGCCGGTCGTTCAGCAGCGCCAGCACAGGCACCGCGGCGACCGCACCGACGCGGGCAACGCCGGTCTGCCACCAGCGGCGCGGTACGGGGGCAGCGGGCGGGAGCGGCTGGTGGCTCCGGGGGGCGGGCATGGTGGCGCGGCCGCCTTTCCGTTCAGGGGAGGAAGATGATCCGCGCGCATCGTACTCGGAGCCCGGAAGCCGACCTTCCGGCCGGCGGCGGCGTACGCGGGTCCGTGGAGGCCTGGCTGACGGACCGAGACCCACCTCACCAAGGACTCCCGCGACCACAGGCGGCGCAGCGCCTCTGCAGGAGACCGCCTCGGTATACGAGAACGCGGGAAGAGAGCTGGCGCAGGGATGCTTCGCGGGCTCGCGGGCTCGCGGGCTCGCGGGCGACGGTGCGCCAGTGGCAGCGCCGGTACTTCGGAGCCTGGCTGTACGCGCGGGACCGCGGCTGGTGTGCCCCTGACGCAGGGAGCATGAGCGTGTGGTGCACCGGTGGCGGCAGTACGGCTTCGGTACGGGACGCGCCGCCGCGCTGGGACCTCGCCTCGGAAGAGGCCGAGCGCCAGGCTCTCCGCAAGCTCACCGGGGCCTGCGCCGCGACCCTCGTCAGCGACACGCCCCTATCGGCCTGAGCCGCCGAAGCGGCTGCGCCCGGCATGGGGAAGCGCCACTGGATCAGGGGCCCCCGGTGAGGACGCCCCGCCATCCGGACGGCCCACTCGCCGGTCCGGAAACGGCCGTCGGCACCCGTTCGCCCCCACTGCGCCTGCACGCTGGGCCAACGGTGGCCAGACTGGGGACGGGCTCGCAGTGCAGCGCACCGAGTCCGCCGTGACAGACAGTGACGCCGCCGTGCCCACCGTACGGCGAGCTCAGAGAGCGAAAGAGCGAGGTGGGCGCGGTGCACAGCGTGGATGTGGTGGTGGTCGGAAACGGCGCCTTGGGGCTGTCCGTGGCGGTGGAGGTGGCACGGCAGGCACCCGAGACCCGAGTGACGGTGGTGGCCCCCCACAGCGACCGATGGCGGCCACACCCGCGGCCGGGGCGATGCTGAACTGCTTCGGTGAGGTCACCCGCTACACCGCGCGGCACCCCGCCGCGCGGGCCCGCTTCGCCCTGGCCCGCCGGGCGCTGGACGCCTGGCCGGACTGGATGGACATGCTCGTCGACACCGCCGGGAGCGCGGGCAAGGCACTGCGCGACTCCCACGTCGAGGGCACCTTCGTGCTCTACGGCGGGCGGTCCGGGCTCGTCGCCGGAGACAACTTCCAAGCCATGCAGAACGCCGCCGCGGCACACGGCGAACCGCACGAACTGGTCGACCCAGCCACAGTGGAGGGTCTGTCGCCCCGCTGCGACGCCCGCCCGATGCAGGTCCTGCACCTGGAACGGGAGGGCTGCGTCGACGCCCGGGCCGCCCTGGCCGCCCTGGAGGAAGCCGCCCGGCAGCTGGGCGTGCGCCTGGTGCCCGGCACGGTATGCGAGCTGGTGACCGGAGCCTCCTCGGTTACCGGGGCGCGCTTGGAGGACGGCAGCGTGCTGCCCGCCGGCACGGTCGTCCTGGCCGCGGGCGCGGCCAGCAGCCGCCTGGCCGACACCGCCCTGCCGCCAGGAGCCGTGCCACCCCTGCTGCACGGAACCGGCGTGTCCCTGCTGATCACCCGGACCACCACCAGCCCGCCCGGCACCCGCCAGGTGCTGCGCACCCCCAAGCGCGCCGCCACCTGCGGCATGCACCTGGTGCCCCTGCCCCAGGCCGGGCAGTGCTACATCGGCGCCACCAATCTGATCACCACCGGGCCGATCACCGGCCCCGAACTCGGCTCCACCCACTCCCTGATGCGCGGGGTGTGCGAGCAGTTCGACCAGGACCTGGCCTTCGGCCGCATCCAGAGGCTGATGGCGGGTTCCCGCCCGATCCCGCTGGACTGCTTCCCCCTGATCGGCCCCTGTTCCGTGCCGGGCCTGGTCTTCGCCACCGGCACCTACCGCGACGGCTTCCACTGCTCGCCCGTCACATTGCCGCCACCCTGACCGGCGCCTCGGACCCGGACCCGGACCTTGCCCCCTTCACCCCCGAACGGCGTCCCATCCAGGTCCTGACTCCCGCCGAAGCGGTCAGCGACACGATCGAGCACACCGTGGACACCCTGGGAGAGCAGGGCATGAACCTGCCGTTCTGGCTCGACTGCACCCCCATGGAGCAGTGGGTACGCAGGCGCGTCGAGGAACTGTACGAACAACTCGGCGACGGTGCGGTTCTGGCACCGGAACTCGTCTACCCCCAGTTCCTCGCCCCGAAGTCGACCGATGACACACGAGCGCTGGCATGTGTGGCCGAGTACCTGCGCGCGGCCCAGGCCTACCACGGCACCGCCTCCGCGCTGCCCGTCTGACTCCCTGCTTCGGGCCTGTTCAGCGCGCGGTCGAATGACGCTCGGCCTTGTCCAGCGGATCTTGGCCTGGCAGTGCCACGCCCCCCGGTTGGAGCTGAAAGGTTGCGCCTAGGCTTTGACCATGCTGCTGGTACACGGCGGGAAGGCCGTCGCTGACGCTCCCGAACTACGCACGGGGGGAGTGCCGCTTGTCCCGGATGGGTTCATCTGGCCGAAATGCCGGGAATGCGGCGGCCCCATGCTGTTTTTCGCTCATCTGCCCCTCGACCTGGGCGTGATCTCGGTGTTCCTCTGCCAGAACGACCCGGGCATGTGCGACGACTGGGACGCCACCGCCGGTGCCAACCGCGCCTTCGTGTTCACAGGTCCGCTGTCGGCGGCCACCGTCCCTGCCGAGGGCGAGACGCTGCTCGGTGCCGTGACCGCCCTGCGCCCCCACCCGGCCGACACCCCAACCGTCGAGCCGGTGCTGGGACGGCTGGGTGGCGAACCCGGCTGGCTCCAGGGTGACGAGACGCCCGGCTGCCCCTCCTGTAGCACCCCCATGACCTTCACGGCCGAACTCGAAGAGGGAGCCGACTTCGAGACCTCCGCCAACTTCGGCGGAGGCGGCCTTGGCTACCTCTTTCACTGCCGCCCCTGTAGCGAGGCCGCCTTCCTCTGGCAACGATGATGGTCGCCCGCAAGCTCGTGCCCGAAGCCGGAGGCGCATCGCTGCGACTGTGAGATCCGCTGGACACACCCAACCCCGCAGGCGCGGGAACGACAGCACCGTCACTTCGGTGCCCGTCGTACACCAGCGGACTACTGGTAGCCCTGGGAATGTGTGGCCGAGTCCTGTTCGCCTACGGGGTCGTCCGGTCCGGGGGAGCCGGCCATCACGCTCTCCCCGCCGGCCACGGGTATCCGGGTCAGCCAGTCGTGATGGCGAAGGGCCCGTTGTTCGCGAAGACGAGCTTGGCGAAGTTCTCGCCGATGCGGCGGTGTCCTTCGGGGCTGGGGTGGAGCGCGTCCGGCAGGGGGAACTCGTCGTGGTCGCTCTCGCCGTAGAGGTCGAGTCCGTCGAGGTAGTGGAGGTTGGGATCCTCGGCGGACCGCTGCTTGACGATGTCGGCCAGGACGTCGCGGACGATCGTGAGCGTCAGCCGTCCGGCGGCGGTCTCGGCCGGATCACCGGTGGCCTTGAACTTCAGGGTTCCACTGGAGAGGTCCGGCATGAGAGGTCCGGGGGTGTTCTCGTGGGTCGGACACAGGACAGGGGAGACCAGGAGCAAGGGGATCGTGGGGTGGCCCTCGCGGATGGTGTCGAGGAAGCCGTGGATGGCGGGGGCGAAGGCGCGCAGGCGCATGGCGTCGCTGTTGACGACGTTGATGCCGAGCTTGAGGCTGATCAGGTCTGCACGGGTGTCGCGTATCGCGCGGGCGGTGAACGGGTCGACCAGTGCGCTGCCGCCGAATCCGAGGTTGATCAGCTCCACATCGCCTGCGGAGGCGGCCAGCGCGGGCCAGATGGTGCTGGGGAAGACGGCGTTGGATCCGTGGCTGATGGAGCTGCCGTGATGCAGCCACACCCGGCGACCGGTCTTCTGGGCCGGCTCGACGGGGGCGTCGGTGCGCAGGGCGATGACCTCGGTGATCTCCGTGTGCGGGAGCCAGATCTCGATGTCCTTCTCGCCGGAGGGGAGGTCGGTGAAGTCGGCGGTGCCGGCCGGGCCCGGGGTGAATTCCGCGGTCTGGGTCTGCATGTCGGTGATGGTGCGCAGGTTCCCGCCGTCCACGGTGGCCTGGGCGGTGAGGCGGCCGTCGACCAGGAGGTCGTAGACGCCGTCCGGCGGGGGCGGATAGCCCCGGTAGACGCGTTTGGTCGGCAGGGTGTCCAGGCGGATGGTGGTGGCGCTCGTACGGAAGGCCAGCCGGACACCGGAGGGTTGAGCCTCGGCCACGGCCAGCAGGGCGTCGGGGATCTGGCGGCGCGCCCAGGCAGGCAGCCGGTGCGGCAGCAGGCCGTGGGCGGTCTCCTCCACGTCGAGGTGCCCGTGCAGGAAGTCGGCGGTGATGGGGGTGGTGATCAGGTTCTGTTCGGTGCTCATTGCCTCAAGCCTGGGGCGGGGTGTCGGGTGGGTGTGGAGAAGCCGTCGCGGGTGACGCGACCGGTCAGGGGGTGGACCGGCTCCGCAACGCGGTGTCGAGGCAATCCAGGGTCCAGGCCCAGGACTGCTGCGCGGGGATGTCGGTGTGGTCGAAGCCGCCGGCTGCCTCCAGGGAGGTGTAGCCGTGGAAGACGCTGCCCAGCATGCGGACCGCGTGCGTCTGGTCCGGCTCGGCCAGCCCGTAGCCGCGCAGGATCGCCCGAGTCATCTGCGCGTGCCGGACGCCGGCGCTGGCCGCAGCGGTCTGCGGGTCGAGCCGGTACCGGGCTGCTTCGTACCGGCCGGGGTGCGCCCGGGCGTAGTCCCGGTAGGCGTTCGCGAAGGCCGTCAGGGCGTCCTTGCCCGCGCGCCCGGCCACGGCGTCGGCGACCCGGTCGGCGAGTTCTTCCAGCGCGAACAGCGCGATCCGGGTCTTGAGGTCGTGGGAGTTCTTCACATGCGCGTACAGGCTCGCCGGTTTCACGTCGAAACGCCGGGCGAGCGCGGACAGGGTCACCTGGTCGAAACCGGCCTCATCGGCGAGTTCCGCACCAGCGAGCGTCAGCCGCTCCGGGCTCAGTCCTGCCCGAACCACAACCATCACCTACTCTCAGTATGCCTATGATCAGCAGCCATTCACCTATAGCTTATAGGCAAGTATGCATCACCTTAAGGTTTGGCGCACTCTGCCGTATGAAGGGGCCGGTGTGGGAGGTGCCGGCGACCGCGCCGGAGCGCGAGCGGCACGGCGAGCCGGTCACCGGCCGCAGGATCGAAAAAACCGGCCACGCCTACGACACCACCACCTGCTCGCGGCGTGGCTGGAGCAGCTGCGCCGCGAGCAGCAGGCGGTACGCACCGAGCAGACCGCCGCCGCGCCGCGGACGGGCCGGCTGCCGGAGCTCGCCGCGCGCCCGCTGGACGGCGAGGTGGCCGGGGCGGTGATCGCGTGACGGCCGAGCTAGCGGCGTCGACCGCGCGCGCCAAGCCCTGCTCGCCGCCCCCGGAGGCGGCGAAGAAGAGCTGCGCCGGCCGCACGGCGAAGCCGAAGCGGTGCACGGGCACGGCCGTACGGCGTGACGGCCGCGAGCCGGGTCGACCCCGGCCTACCCACTTGCAGACCCGAGGGTCCCGCGCCCCACACCCGCTCCGGTCACGCAGGAGGCATGCCGAACGAGGATGCGGTTCGCCCGGTGGCCGGAGCGCGCTCAATCGCCAAGAGCCTGACGTCAACGTGGAGCAGCGATTTCCTCATCCCGCACCCAGCACCAATTGTCCTTGGGATGCCACCCTTGTCGATTCACAACGCTGGCAGAAGTGCAACGGTGAAATGATCAATCTGGCCGTTTGAAGGGGACTGCAGCTGGCGGCTGCCGGTTCAAAGACGCACCAGGTGCGCACCGTTGGAGGATGCACGGCACTTTCATGCGCACCCCTCGTGGCTCCCGGAGCCGCCAAGAGGCCGTCATCGACGTCTTCCAGGGCAGGCACGTTGTACAAGTGCCCTATCGTTGACGGTGACCTGGATGAGGGATGACGGCGCGTACGGGAACGGTCTCACCCGCTATCACTTGTGCGTGTCCAGGAAGTTCCACCTCAGTGCCCACTCCGCAACCCGCTTACCCGTGGTGCTGCCGACGACGTCTGCGGTCCTGGTGTGGATCCCGGACCATACACGCGCGTCGACGACGTCGCGGAGAAAGTCGGCGGAGTTTGCGTAGTGTCGGGTGGTACCGGTGGTGACCGACTTGATGTTGAGATCGACGCGGGAGGAGTCGAACAGCACTTCCAGCGTCCGCATCAGGGCTCCCGCCCAAGTGGCGTGGCCGCTGAGGTAGTCGGGGTGCGCCGGCGTAGGGAGCAGGGGCTCCCATGCCGGATCCGGCTGGGTCGCCGGGTTACCGTCCGTGTGCGCCTCACGAATAGCGGTGATAGGCCGCCAGGAGGCGTAGTGCAGCTTGGCGTCCCAGGCGACAATCCTCGCGTCCATCATCACGGTGTTGGCAGCGGCGTACAGCCGGGCCGTTTCGGCGAGGTCGAACGCGTGCCGGGTGGCGTGGTCGGCCAGCGCCTGCTGGATGTCCATGCGGTCCGCGAACAGCGCTGTCTCCGTCTGCCGAGCGCTGCGGCGTGAACCGACCTTCCCACCGTACGCCTGCACCTCCGCCAGGTCCCGCGCGTACGGGGCCGAGGCCGGCTCGGGGGGAGGTCCAGGGCGGAACCGGCTGGGCTTGTCCAGGAGAAACGGGCGCAACCGGCCGATCCACGCCGTCGTGAAGCCCTCGTGGTCGGGTGGCGTCGGCCGCCACAAACCGGGCGCCGTTGAGGGCGGGAACGGTACGAAGGCGCCTCGCCCGTCCTCTGTGCGCAGCGCCATGATGTGCTGTGCCGCCCGCTTGCCGAAGGCTACTCCCGCCTGTTCGGCCGGTCCGTCCGGGACCCTTGCCAGGGAAGCCTTCCACGCGGTCCGCAACGCCGGCCCCGATTGCGGGAAGCCGGTCCGCAGCACCTCGTACGCCGCCGTCGCGGCCGCTGCCTCGGCCGACGCACCGTGCGGAGCGCGTGCTCGCCACCGGTACGGGGCATAGCGGCCCTCGATGCCCACCACTGCGTTGTACATGGCCAGTGACACATACGTGCGCCACACCGGTGTGTCAGAAGCACGCCCGTCCGGGGACACGGTCTCGCTCACCCTTCTGGCCCACGTCGTGATCACCGATGAGGCGGTCTCCGGCTGCGGGGGAGCGGCCTCCGCCCCTGCCGGCTGCCCGGTCAGCCCTCCCATCAGCAGCAGCGTCGCGACGATCGCCGCCCTCCTTCTGCTCACCGCTTTTCCCGTGCACATCGTCCATTCCTTCTGTCCCCGGCTACTGGCATGCGCCGCCAGAAACTCTTGACACCCTGGGGACAAGTGCAATCGCTCTGCCAGGGCCGAACGGCCGTCCGGGCGTTCGCACCACCCGCTCGGCGGCCTCATGCGGCACGTTGCCACCTCAGAGGAGCAGCGGTCCTCGACATCGCCGGCGCCTGTCCTCGTTTTCGGCACGGCGTGCGGACGGTACCCCCGTTTGCGTGCCGCTCTGCCCGTCAGCCGGGAGAGCCGGGCATCCCCAGCGAGCCGCTTGTGACATGGCCCCGAGAGCTGCTCCTCTCGCGGGGGGAGCGGCAGCCCGCCCTCATTGGAGGAGGACTTGCTGCTCCGCGCGGTCGTCGTACGGCTGCTGTGGGTACCTGACCGCGCCGCACTGTCATGTCTGCCTGACTTCTTCCGGCGGTTGCGGTACCAGTCGGCTGGCCCACTCCCTGCAGGCGCCGCAGGCCGGCCGGAGCCGCGGCGGCCCAGCGTGACACGGCCGCCGCCCGGTCGTTCACCGGGCATGATCAACCGATACGTGACCGCCACGTTCACTGCCGCTGTGTGCGCCGTCACGGCCACGGCCGACCCCGCTGCCGCCGAGGTACGCGCGCCGTCCGCGTTCACCATCGAGGACCCCCGCATCAAGGAGTCCAGCGGGCTCGCGGCCAGCCGGTTGCATCCGGGTGTCTACTGGACACACAACGACAGCGGCGACGGTGCCCACGTGTACGCCGTCGACAGCCGGACCGGGCGGACGGTCGCCACCCTCACCCTCAACGGAGTCGACGCGCGCGACGCCGAGGCCGTCTCGCTCGGGCCCGACGGCCACCTCTACCTTGGCGATATCGGTGACAACCTCGGCGCCCGGTCAGAGGTGTGGGTCCACCGCCTTCCCGAGCCCAAGAGGCTCAAGGACGCCATCGTCACCGCCACCCGTTACACCGTCCGTTACGAGGACGGGCCCCGCGACGCCGAATCGCTGGTGGTTCACCCCAGGAGCGGGCGCGCCTACATCATCAGCAAGAAGAGGTCCGGCAAGGGCGCCCTCTACGAGTCGCCTGCCGTCCTTTCGGCCTCCGGCGTGAACACCTTCAAGCGCGTCGCCGACATCAACGTCTGGGCCACCGACGGCGCCTTCTCACCCGACGGCACCCGGCTCGTCGTCCGCAGCTACTTCGAGGCCCGCGCTTACCGCTGGCGCGACGGCCGGCCCAGCGAGATCGGCTGGCCCGCCGTACCGCTGCAGCGGCAGGGGGAGTCCGTCACGTTCACCCTCGACGGCAGGACCCTGATGTACGGGTCGGAAGGAGCCCGCAGCCGCGTCGTGCCGGTCGCGCTGACGGCGGATCTGCTGCCCGGAAGCGCTGCCAAGAGGAACCTCAAGCCAGGGCAGGCGGACGCCGGGACGTCGTCGTAGGGGCCGGGGTCTTCGTCGCCGCCACCATGGGAGTGCCGCTGTCCGGCCCTATCGTGCCGTTGTGCCCTCTGGCCGTCGCGCGCCGTCGGGAGCGCGGTCGATGAGCCTCAGAGGTGCCGGATCCGTCTGCGCGGGTACGGGCTTGTGCGGTTCCTGATCCCCTGGGGTACGCCGTCGGGGACGGTCGGTCTGCTCGGAACCGGCCCAGGGTGGCGTGGGCAGCGTAGTGGCGATCGAGTGTGCGCGCCCACCTGAGCGGTTGTTGACGCAGGACCAGGCCACGCAGGGCATCGGTTCTCGGATTGGGGAGGGCGGCCGCCCCGGCACGCGCGTCGATGTCCGCGCGTCCACGACCGTCGCGCAGGGCCTCGCCGAGGCGGAGGAGTCCGGGCACTGGGCAGCGGCGCAGCCGCCGAGGACCTTGCCGAGCAGCGTCGACCCGAACGGCACGCAGGTGCGAGCGACTGCGGGGACGACGGTCACCAAACCATGGGCGAGCGTGTCGAGGGGGGGCTACTCCCGCGGGCGCGGGGACGACGGCTGCGCGCCCGCGGCCGCCATCGCCTCGTACGGACCACCTCGGCGTACGAGGGACCACCACCAAGCCGAGCCGTACCCCGACGACCTTGTCGGACTACCCCCGCGTGCCCACGGATCACGAAAGCGGCGGATCGAGCGGCTCGTTCCGAGCGGGACAACCCCCGCGGGGGTGCCGGGGACAACATCCCGCTCCAAAACCGGATCAACCAGACGATCGGACTACCCCTGCGGATGCAGGGACGGGGAACGACGTGTGCCGGCCGATCGCCACTATGCCGAGGGGGACTGCCCCCGGGTGCGCGGAGACCACCCGGAACCGAAGGTCAGGCCCAAGCCGTTGGGGAGGGAAGGGTTACCCTGCGTGTGCGGGGACGACGCGCGGTTGACATCGGGGTTTGCGGTGATCGGGGACGTTCAGTTCCTGCCTGGCTACTCGGTTCTGCTCGTGGACGAGCCGGATGTACAGCGGATGTCGGACCTGCCGAGGGTGAAGCGGCTGTCGTTCCTGTCCGACATGGACCAGCTTGGTGAAGCGGTCGAGCGTGTCTGCCGGCGGCTGGATCCGGCCTTCCGGCGGGTCAACCTGGAGACACCGGCCGCCTGGACGTCGCCCCCGACGCCCCGGCGTACGGAACGAAGCTGTGCTGGATCGCGTCCAAGCTGATCGAAGCGGCCAACGCCGAGGTGCCCGATGTGAGCGTGTGCACGCTGCACGTCCTGCCGCCCGCCGCCGGGAAGACCGGTCCCTCCATGGCGGCCGCGGTCTCGAACCCGCAGCCGACTACGCCCGCGGTACGGGCACCGCGCCCCGATCCGTCGGACGGCTACCGCCGCGCCCTCGCCACGCACCAGGAAGGTGGCACCGGCTTTGTTCACGAGTTCGGGCAGCGTTTGTTCAGGACTTCGGGTACCACCCGTGAAGGCGAGGGAATCGAACGAGGACGCCGATGCCCATGTCGTCACGGCTCGCTGAGGGCGCGCGCCCCGACGGCCGGGCGGATGGATTGGGTCAGGCGTTCTGCTTCTGCGGATGCAGGTCGAGTGTGATGTGCGGGTCGAGCGCGTGCAGGAAGTCGGGGGCGTCGAAGATCTCGCCGGCGGAGACGACGCCGACGGTCTTGGTGCGGCCGGTCAGGACGCGCTCGAGGGCCTCGGTGACGAGGGGCGCGGTGACGGCGTAGATGTCCTGGCCGCTGGCCGTAGCCCGGCGTTCGGCTCCGCCGGAGCGGACGACGACGTCAACGAGGAAGGTCTGGTTCGAGCGCCCGCCCTCGTCGGTGGCGGTCGGGGCCGGCGTGTGGGGTGCGGCGACGTCTCGGGCCGCCTCGACGGTCATGTAGGTGGTCACGTTGGGGATGAAGAGGTGCTGGGGGACGGTGACGACGTCCGCCATCGTGAACTCTCCGATCACCGGCCGGGGTCCCATCGGTTCCGGGAAGGTCCACTCCAGGGTGGGCGCGGCGTCGGTGCGGTGCTCCCACTGCCCGCCGCTGTAGCGCAGACGGCGGTCGCCGCGTCGCTCGCGGGAGACCGCGCCCGAGAGCCGGGTACCGGCGGTGGGGTGCCAGTTGCTGAGCGCATAGGCGATGTGTGCCTCGTCGGCCTCGGTCCAGTCGCCCATCGCCGCGGTGGTCAGTAGGTCGCCGAGGCCGCCGAAGAAGGCCATGGCCGGGACGATCACCGCTCCCGCGTCCCGGGCCCGCTCGCGGTAGTGGGCGAAGGTGTCGAGGTTGGCCTCAAGCTCGGCGGCCACGTCCAGGTAGGGGATCTTCGCGCGGAGCGCGGCCTCGATCACGGGGCCGATGGTCGATGCGAAAGGGCCGGCGCAGTTGATGACCGCCGCCGTTCCCGCCAGGGCCCAGTCCAGCGAGGCCGGGTCGTCGACCGACGCCACCCGGGCCTCCAGCCCGTGCTCGTGGGCCAGCTCCTCCAAGGCCTGCGCATTGCGCCCGGACAGCACCGGGACGAACCCACGCGCGGCCAGTTCCGCGACCACGAACCGCCCGGTGTGACCGTATGCGCCGAACACCGTCACCAGCTGACGTGACCCCATGAGACTGCTCCCTGCACTCGAACGCCCGCTGCGAGGTCCATCCGCTGCGGCCTGACACCCACATCCTGTCCGTCCGGCAGCACCCCGCGCGAGCGTCGGAAACGACATGCGGCGTACAGTTTCAGACATGCCCGCTGTTGCACTGGCTGTCACCGACGGCATGCTCCACTACGAACTGTCCGTGGCCGTCGAGGTCTTCGGATCCGACCTCACCCACATCGTGGACCCTTGGTACGACTTCTCCCTCTGTGGGAGCCGTCGGGTGCACGTCGACCGCTTCAGTCTGGAACCCGACCATGGACTCGACCACCTCGCGGACGCGGACACAGTGATCGTCCCTGGCTGGGCCGACCCCGACCGCGACCCGCCCGCCGAGCTGGTCGAGGCGGTGCGTGCGGCCCACGCGGCCGGTGCCCGCGTGGCCTCACTGTGCACGGGCGCCTTCGTCCTAGGCGCGGCAGGACTGCTCGACGGCAGGCGCGCCACCACACACTGGGCCCACACGCGGGAACTGGCCCGGCGTCACCCGGCGGCCACCGTCGATCCGGACGTCCTCTACGTCGACGACGGCGACGTCCTCACCTCCGCGGGCAAGGCCGCCGCCATGGACCTGTGCCTGCACCTGGTCCGCCTCGACCACGGCTCGGCCAACGCCAACAAGATCGCCCGACGCCTGGTCATCCCACCCCACCGTGACGGCGGCCAGGCCCAGTTCATCGCCACCCCCCTGCCCGCCCCAGGCAGCCACCCCCTGGGCGAGCTCTTGCCCTGGGCGCTGGAGCGGCTGGACCAGCCGCTGACCGTGGAGGACCTGGCCCGCCAGGCCCGCATGAGCTCACGCCACCTCGGCCGCCACTTCAAGCACCTCACCGGCACCACGCCACTGCAATGGCTCCACACCCAGCGCATTCGTCATGCCCAGGAACTGCTGGAGACCACCGACGCCACCGTGGACGCCATCGCCGCAGCCACCGGCATGGGCACCGCCACCACCTTGCGCCGCCACTTCCACCGCAGCGTCGGCGTTCCACCCGACACCTACCGCCGCACCTTCCGTCCCTGACTGACTGAAGGAATAGTTCCAAAACCCCCGGAGGATAATCGAACACCCGACCGGCCTTGACTGTCTGGGCGGCCGTGAAGGAGGAGCCGGCCCGCCTGGAGGGGCTGCTGGCGCTGCCGGGTGGCGCGCCGCGGCTGCTGGCCGACCGGCTCACCGACCGGCTGAAGGAGACCGGCGGCGAGGCCCTGGTCGACAAGCCGTACCCGTGGCTGATCCGGCGGGGTCTGGTGCAGCGTCAGGCGTGCTCGGACCGGCGCTGCGACGCCGGGATCCGGCTGGACATGGGGGCTGAGTGCGAGAACTGCGGCAATGTGATCCACGTCCGCCGGTCCCGGCGCGCGAAGATCGCGGCCGAGGCCGACCGGGAGCTGCCCGGCCTGAGTGACGGCGAGCGGCGCCAGGTCCTCGAGGAGCGGCTGCGTGAGCAGGCGCCGCCATCGAGGTGGAGGATGTCGTGCGGCGGCGCGAGCAGGCCCGCCGCGAGGCCGCCCAGGAGCAGGCCGAGCGTGACCCCGATCGTCCGTTTCGGCCCGGCCCTCAACGACTACCGCCAGGACGACGGCCGACTGGATGCCGCGCGGTACTGGCGCGACGTCGAGGCCGCCCGGCCGCCTGGCAGCGCGCCGGAATGCGCCCGGACCCCATCACCGTCTCCCTGGCCCGGATCGGCTCCGCCTGGGGTGCCGCCGTCACCACGGCCACCATCGGCGGCCGGGCCGTCTTCGGCGGAACGCTCCGCGAGATCAACGCCGGGGCCCTGGTCCACTACGACGACATCAACCGGGAATTCCCCGCCGGCCTGTTCGACCAGGAGATCGTGGCGCAGCTGGCGTTCAACGTCTGGGTGACCGTCCCGGCCACCGGCGGGGCGACCACGGTGTGGCGCCACCGCTGGGAGCCGGCCGACGAGCGGCACCGGGAGGCGTACGGGTACCGGCCCGAGACGGTCGAGCACAGCCAGCACATCAGCCTCGCCCCCGAGCTCGGTGACGGGCTGCTGTTCAACCCGGCGAACTTCCACGCGGTCGAGCCCAACCCGACCGGGCGCCGCGTCGCATTCGCGTTCTTCCTGGGCCTGACCACCACCGGCCAGCTCATCGCCTGGTCGTAACCCCTCACCGCGGGAGCAACCTCGTGCACCAGCTCACCTACGGCGACCGCCGCCGACCGGATCTCCGGGCGCATCCGCCCCGTCACCCTCGCCCCCCCTCGACCGCGATGCGATCCGCACCGGCCACCGCGACCCCTTGGACGACCGCCCTCAGGAACCCTGCGAGGTGTGGTTGGCCCTGGAGTTCATGCAGCACACCGGTAGCTTCAAGGCCCGCGGCGCCCAGAACTTCATCCAGGCCCACCGCGACGCGGGCACCCTGCCCGATGCCGGGATCACCATCGCCTCGGGCCGCAACGCCGGCCTGGCCTGCGCGTGGGCAGCCCGGCAGCAGGGCGTGCGCGCCACCGTGTTCCTCCCCACCACCGTCCCGCCCGTGAAGGCGGCCCGCCTCCGCGACTACGGCGCCGATGTCCGCCTCGTCGGCACCGAGTACGCCGAGGCGCTCGCCGCCAGCAGCGGGCAGCCGCCTGCTGCACTGCGTACGACGGCGTGATCGTGGGGAGCGCGGGGCCCGTCGCTGACCGGTCCTACTGGCCGGCCGGCGCGCCGTTGCCGTCAGCGGTGTGGTTGGTCTCGGCGGGACGGAGGGCGTGTCGCGGGGACCTCCGCCCTGGCGGTACGGACCTCCACCGCAGCGCTCGCCACGACGGTGAGGGCCGCCGGGGCCCGCCTGGTCCGCACCTCGGTGGCCGTGTCTAGCATGGCGACCATGACGCAGGTGGGGGCGGCTGGGCGGCTGCTGCGCGAGATGGCCGGGGCCGGTCAGGACGCGGAGGACGCGGGTCCGTGGAGGGGTGCGGCGCTGCCCGTGGTGGAGCGGGCGCGGCCCGCACGCTCGGTGGCTGCCAGGGTCGCCCTGGCGGGTGGAGTCGACAACGAGGCGTCCGCCTACCTCAAGCAGTTGGCGGAGCGTCACCTCGGTGTGGACGGGGGCCGCTGGCGGGGGCTGCACGACGCACTCGTCGCGTACCGCGGCAGCCTGCCTGAACTGCTCGCCGCGCCGCCGGTGCCGCCGAAGTCCGACGACACGCTCCGGCCGCCCGCGCCCCGCAGTGTCCACCGCACGCTCGGCCTGCTCCTCGAGCACGCGGAGCCGCGTCACGCCGCGTCCGCGTTCGCTGCCCTGCCCGAACCGGTGACGATGGAGCTACTGGCCGGCGGCACTCACCCGGCGCCCACCCTCGTCGCCGCCGTCGTCGAGCACGGCGACACGCGCACCCGGGCGGCCCTGGCCCGCCATCCCCGGCTCGACACCCGGGTCCTGGCTCGGCTGGTCGCGGTCGGCGACACCCAGGTCGCCGCAGCGGTCTACCGCAACCCGCGCACCACGCAGTCCCTGCGCCGCGCCATCGTGGACCGGCTCGACACTGTTTCGCTCGACAACGCTCTGCGCGCCGAGCTGACGGCGCCGCACGGCCAGGTCCCGCGCACCTGGCTCGCCCCGCTGCTCGGCTCGGGCGACCCGCAGCTCGTGGTGTCGGCGCTGCGGTGCGGCGTGCGCCCAGTGGCCCAGCAGTATGCCCTGCTGACCATCTGGGAGCGCACCGGCCCGGACACCGTACGCGCCCTGCTCGACGACCACGCCGCAGCCGCCTGGCTCAGCCGGGCGACCGTGGACACGGTCACCCAGGCCCTTGCCGCCCCGGACGGCGACGGGTCGCGCCGGCTGCGCGCGCGGTGCGAGCCGTACGAGGACCCTGCCCGACTGCCCGCGCTGCTCGCCACCGCCCGGGGCACCAGCACCCTGCGTCACCTCCTGTCCGAGCCGTACGCCCACGATCTCGACGCCCTCGCCGAGGCGCATGCCGCGACTCCGTTCATGCCCAAGGCCTGCGAGGAGCTGGCCCGGCACGAGGCGGCGAGCGATGCACAGCGCGAAGCGTTCCGGCTGAGCGTCCTCAACGAGCCGTGGAGGGCCGCGGGCCGTCGCGCCGGGAACACCACCCCGCCCGAGCGGCGCCTCGCCGAGGAGGAACTCGACGACAGCGCCGCCGTCTGGGCGGAGGGCATGGCGGTGGCGCGGTACCTCGATTCGATCGAGCTGATCGGCACCGCGCGCCCTTCCGCCTACGCCCTGGCCGCGTTGCCCGCCTCGCGGAACGGGACGTGCTGAGCACGGCGGCGGTCGCCCAGTTGAGGGCATTGACGCAGACGCATCTGGCGGAGCGGCAGCGAGCCTGGGCCGGGCTCGACGTCCTGCTGCCCCACCACAGGGGAACGGTCGCGGAGCTGATCGCCGCGGCAGGGAAGGTCGCGGACGAGGCTGCCGCGCCCGAATCACCGATCGAGCCTGATACGCCGGCCCGGGACGAACCAACGGCCGAGGGCGCCGCCGGGCCCCGGCCGGCGGCCGAGCCCGTACCACCGGCCTCGGAGCCCCCATCCCGACGGCCTCTGCACCGGCTCGAGCGCATGGACGCTCTGGCCGCGCTCGACCTGCTCTACTCCCTCGCCCCGGACGGTGCGCCCCGACCCAAGGATCCCGAGGTGCTGCGCGCACTGACCCTGTACGAGCCGGCGACCGCGCCCGGCCTTGCAACCCCTCGCTGGTTCGCCCTCGCCTGCGCCGCCCGCGGCATCCCCGCCTCCCGGGACGGCGTCGCGTATGAGGCGCCCAGCCTCGCGCAACTGCGTGCACGACTGCCCGCGACGTACGGATCGGGCGCGCAGCACATCGAGCGCGCCTACGTCCAGGGCGTCCTGCCCGCCGACGAGCTGCTCGCCCTGCTGCCCGCCCGGCGCCTGCTCCTGCTGCCGCACGACTGGCGGCGGCTCGCGTTCGCCGAAGCGTGGCGGGCCGCACTCGCCCGTCGGCTGCGCGCCGAAATCGGCACCGACCCCGACGCTTGGCTCCGCTTGGCCGCGACCGTCACGGCGTCCGAAGCCGCCTCGGAGGACCTGACCTGGGCGCAGTTGCTGCAGCGCGCGCAATCGGGGGCGAGCCCTGCAGTCCGCCCGGGAACATCCATCGGCAGGACCAGGCCGGCCACGCACGACGAGGCCATCAAGCTGCTGGAGCACGGCGACCATCTTTGGGCCTGGCCGGAGGGCACCCTGCTCTGCCTCGCCGACTCCGAGGTGGTCGACGCCGTACTGCCCCGACTCGGCCCCGACGGACCCTGGCTGCTCGCCGCGTACCTGCTGCGCCACGACCGCACACCCCGCACCGTCCTGGACCGACTGCTCACCGACCGCGACCACGACGCGCTGCGCGTCCTCGCCGCCCAGTCGCGTTGGATGGAGCGCAGCGGCGCGGTGGAGCGGCTCGTCGAGCTCGACGACCCCGAGGTCGACCTCGCCCTGCTGCGGCACGGGAACCCCTGGCCCGTCGTCCACCGGATCGTGACCCGGTCACGGCCCGACGCCGGAGGGCCGTCCCTGGGCGCCCGAGTGCTCGCCGACTGGCGTGCCGGACATTCCGCGCGGCCGGCCGGCGGTCTGATGTGGCTGTGCTCCGCGGAACCCGACCTCGTGCAGGAGCTGCTCGAAAGGGAGGGCTCGCGGCTCGGCCTCGGGCAACAACTACTCGGCTGCCTGCGCCTGCTCGAGCATGGCGGCGCCGACCGGCTGGCGCGGCTCGCGGGGAGCAACGCACTGGGACGCTCCGCCACCACCGTATGCGTGAAGGCCCTGGCGTCCGCCGACCCCGCCGCCGTCCTGCGCGCCCGGCTGGACGCGAACTGGCACCGGAGAAGCTCGTTGGGAAGCTGCGGCGCGCCCGGCACGCCGCGCACGTACGCGACCTTGTCGAGTCCCGCGCGCCGGGCGAGCCTGTGGAATGGGCCGCTCTCGAAGCCGCCCACGCCCAAGAACCGCTCCCGTACTGGCAGGACATCGTCCACCTGGACGGCGTCCCCGAGGACCTGAAACTGCGGCATGCGCCGTTGCTGCCCGAACCGGGCCCCGACGGCCTGCCCGGCAGCGCGCAGCTCACCCGGGAGCGGGCCCGGCACGGTCTCGGCGGCCAGTTCCACGGCGCGCCGACCACCCAGCTGCATGGGCAGCTCACGGCGGGGCTGCTCGACGGCGGAGACCTGGTGCGCCTTGCCGCCCCGGCCGCGCGCCTGCTCGCCTACCTGGGCGCCGCCGCCCGCCGCACGGACGCCCCGCCCCAGGCCGCCGAGGGCCGGACTCTCCTCGCGGACCTCGTGCGCGCCCAACTCGGCACGGACCCGACGGCCTGGCGCCGGGTCGCTGAGCGGCTGACCGGCCTGGACCCCGAGTGGAATCCGAACTCGACGGTGGAGACGCTGCTCGCTGCCTAAGAGCCAGCGCCTGGTCAAGGCCGTGTCGCGTGGACAGGCGAGCCCGGCCTGTAGACGGCGGACCATCAGCAGCTCGCCCTGCTGCTGGCCGGAGCCGCCCGGGCGGTGGCCGGCGACGTACGCCGCGCGGCCGCCCAGTTCCCCGAGGACCACAAAGCCCGGGCGCTCGCCGAGCTGGTCCTCGAGGAGACCAACCGGTGCCTGGCCGCTGGCCTGGAGGGCACCGCGTCCTGCGTCCGGGACCGCGCCCGGCTCGTCTGCGGGCGGGGCGCGGCGCCGTCCCGCACGTTCCGCACGGACCTTGGCCACCCCTTGGCTCTTGGCGGGCGCGGCCGGTCTGTTCCGTCAGGCTCAGGTACTGGGCAACCGGGCGCGACACCCCTCGGACGGGGTTTCCCCGCGAGTCGCTCGCTGACGGCTCGCATCGTGCACCGGCGTCCCTTCGCCTGGTGCCCTCGCTTCCCGGAATCAACCAGGGGCTGCGGGACGAGGGCCAGGACATCCGGCGCGGCGACGGCATCAGGGCACGCCGACCGCTGTGGGACACCGGCTGGGGCCCGGAGAGCGCCGCCCGCTACGCGCGCCGGCGTCGGTCGTACCCGGCACCTCCTCGTAGGCGAGGTTCTCGGCGGGACCGAAGGCGTGCAGGCGGATGGCGCGCCTGGTGGCTCTCCCTTGCTGAGTGGGGCGCGTGCGGCGGCGTCGCGGTGTCGCGGCTCCGCGCCGTACGGAAAGAGCCTTCAGTCTCAAGTCCGCGTGAGGTCAAGGCGCGGGCGTACGGGACGGGGTGACGCGGGCGGCCCGCAGGGCGAGGGAGGCCGCACCGATCGCGCTGGTGAACGACACCTCGGTCAGCACGCCGGGCGCCGAGACCTGGTCGCCCGCGAGGAGGACCCCGTCGCCCCGGTCGATCGCCGGGCGGTCGCGCCACGTGGTGCCCGGGAGGTCGACCGCTCCCGTACGGCCGTTGGCGACGGCCTCGCGGCGCCAGAGGGTGCGCTCGCGCCAGCCGGGGAAGCCCTTGTCGAGCAGCCGTTCCGCGTGGGCGACACCGTCCGCCTTGGACTGCTGTGGCGCGATCGGGAACTGGCCCTGGAGGAGGGTCTGCCCGGCCGGGGCGAGGGAGGGGCCCTGGGCGGTGAACCGTTCCAGCCAGCCGGGTGCGTCCAGGTCGGAGATCACGAACGGGTCGCCGCGGTGCGACCGGAGCGCCAGGTCGAGCAGGACGGTGCGCCCGCTGGGCCAGGTGAGCGCCGGGTCCCCGAGGAGGCGGCGGGCGGCGTCCAGGGACGTGGCGACGACGACCGGGCCGTCACGGTCGGGCAGCGCATCCACACGGGCGGAGGTCTCGACGCGTACGCCGAGGTCCCGGGCGCGGGCGGCCATCCGGTCGATGACCCCACCCCAGCCGCCTCGCGGGTAGTGCGCCTCGGGCGGCAGCGCGGTGGCCCGGCGCAGCCGCTCCTGCACGAAGCGGGCGGAGAGCGAGCCGGGGTCGTGGTGGAACAGCGCGACGGCCGCGAAGTGCGCGGCGGCGCGGCCGGCGGGGCCGCCGGCCAGGCGCTGCGACCAGGTGGCGAAGTCCACGTCGACCGGGGCCTGTTCGGGCCTGCGGCGCGCCAGGCGGAGCATGCCGAGGGGCGGCGTGCGGCGCAGCTCGCCGTCCAGGTGGAAGCGGAACCGGGCGCTTTCGCGCGGCGGCACGGCGGCCATGGGCCCGAGCAGGCCGCGCTGCGCCAGCCAGGACCAGTGCGGGCCGCGGTGGTAGAGCGCGTGGGGGCCTTCGTTCGTGCGGTACGGGCCCTCGGCGGTGCGGGCCCGTCCACCGAGGGTGCGGTGCGCCTCGTACAGGGTGACCCGGGCGCCGGCTTCGGCGGCGGTGATGGCGGCGGTGAGCCCGGCGAAGCCGCCGCCGACGATGGTGATGGGGGTGGGCATGGTGTCTCTCCCGGAGGGTGGGTGTGTGGCCGTTCCTCAGGGATGACGGGTGGGCGGTGCGATGTGTGACATCGGGGCGGGTGGGGGTGGTGCGGTGGTGCGGGCCGGGTAGACGAGCCGCTCTCCGAGGCCCTCCGCCTCCATGCACGGGACGTACGGAAGATGGCGGCTGCACGCCCCACGATCCGCACTACGAGCGGGTGGAGTGGGCGCAGGAGTTCACCCGCAAACTGTGGGGCTGAGGTACCCGCCACTGCGCCGCCGGGTCAACGTGGCGCTGTGCCGTTTCCAGTGGAAACGGCTCACTGGCGTGGTCCCTCTTCGGGGGCTGCTGCGGGCGCACCGCCTGGCGGTCGGCCAAGACCACGCGTGGGGCGGCGTTTCCCCGTGGGCACGGGGACCACCGCGCCTCGCGTGCGGGGACGACCCTTGGAGGAGTTCTTCGAGACCGTGGCTTTGTTCATGACTTCGGGCAGCGTTTGTTCACGACTTTGGGAGGCGTTGGGGGGACGGTGGCGTTCGAGTTGTTCGCGAGTTTCGGCAGCACCGGATACGGCGGAGTGCATCGGACGGTCTGGCACCGCAGCATGGGGGTGGAGCATTCCTCGGATTCACCCGGCGCCCTCTGCGCCGATGTGGCTGAGCACCGCGGCGGCGCCGTCCTCTGCTGCGATGCGGTGGGCGAGTTCGGTCGCGCGGCGTCGGTGGGCCGGCTCGGACAGGCAGACCGTGATCGCGTCCCTGAGAGCTTCGGCGGACAGGTCCTGGAACGGCACAGGCCGGGGGGCGACCCCCAGCTCGTACAACCGAGACGCCCAGAACGGCTGGTCGGCCATGACGGGAACGGCCACAGCGGGCACTCCGGCCCGCAGTCCGGCTCCGGTCGTACCCGCCCCGGCGTGATGGACGACAGCGGCGGTACGAGGGAACAGCCAGTCGTGCGGGACGTCGCCGATGGCCAGGACGTCGTCGCCCCAGCCACTCAGTTCGGCCCACCCCGCCTGCACCACCGCACGCACCCCCGCCCGCCGTACAGCCGCAGCCACCAGCTCACTGAGCCGTTCCCCCTGCCCTGGCGCCATGCTGCCGAACCCGATGAACACCGGCGGCGGACCGGCCTCGAGGAAGTCGACCAGTTCGGCCGGGGGTTGCCACCCGTCCGGCCGCGCGGGCCACCAGTAGCCCGATACTTCCGCCCACGACGGCCAGTCCCCGGGGCGCGGCACCACCAGCGGGCTGAAGCCGTGGAAGACCGGCCGGATGTCCCCCGATGACGATGACGATGACGCGCCGGCGCCGGGCAGCCCGAGGTGGGCGCGCAGCCGGGTCACGGCGCCCGCGAAGACCCCTTCAGCGCGCCTCACCACGTCCCGACCTGCGGCGAGGTTGCCCTCCGGCCCCGGGCCGCCGACGGTGCTGCGTGCGTTGGGCAGCGCGAATGCTCCGGTGGCGAAAGTCGGTACGAGGTACGTGCCGATGACAGGGATGCCGAGCGCTTCGCCGGCCGTCCTGCCGAGCGGCGCCGGGCCGGAGGCCGTGAGCAGCAGGTCGGCCCCGCCCGCCACGGCTTCCGCTACCCCGTCGGCGAGCCCGTCCGCGTACGCCCTCGTCAGCGCCTGGGCCTCCTCCCGCGACGCCGCCAGGGACCAGTCCCGGATCAGCCCCTGCGGGTCTCCCGGCACAGGCCGGTAGTCGAGACCACACCCGTCGATGAGTGCGGTGAAGGACGCGTGAGCGGCCACGGCGACCTGATGGCCGGCGTCCCGCAAGCGCCGC
This sequence comes from Streptomyces sp. NPDC003036, assembly GCF_040611175.1. NCBI lineage: Bacteria > Bacillati > Actinomycetota > Actinomycetes > Kitasatosporales > Streptomycetaceae > Streptomyces > Streptomyces sp. NPDC003036. The sequence goes on from NZ_JBEXNO010000013.1 coordinate 108,412, forward strand.
CCCAGGCCCGTGAAAGGCGCGACATCCCCACGTGAACCGGCAGTGATGATCAGAATCCGCATGCAGCGATTCTCCTCGGCGGATGGCGCCCGGCCACGTCGCCGGCCAAGGGGATCCTCAGCGCGCCTCCAGCCCCGGGAGTGTGCTGTCGGTACTCGTGAACATCGAACACCGCCAAGTCGGCGTGCTGCTCAAAGCCGCGTACATCCGCTGTCCGAAACTCGTGAACAAAGCCAAGGCCGACCCCGGTTTGGACTACCCCCGCGGGCGCGGGGACAACGCCTCTTGGCCTGCACTGATGCTGGCGGTGCGGCCATCTTTCATTCGGCAGGGTCGGGCGGTCGCAGCGGCAAGTCGGTGGCATTGTCACCGCTACGGCGGCGTCACGCCGGTTGTGTCGGAGCGTCGAGGTTTCCCTCGATGCGCGTTTGTACGATTTGATGCCGGTCCCAGAGGGACAGGATCTCGTTGGCGATGGCAACGACGGGCAGGTGGTCCTGTTCCCGAACCGTGACGGCTGCGGCCTTCAGGGTGCGCGGGACGGCTCCGGCGTCGAGGAGGACGCGCCATTCGTGGGCGCCGAGTTCCAGGGATTCCAGTCCGGTGAGACCGGCGATCTCCATGGGGTTGGCCAGGGTGCCGGGCGAGGCGGTGAGAGTGCGCAGGCGGGGGAGTTCGGCGACTGGCGCGAGGCTGAACGGTGGGCCGTCCCAGGCGTCGAGGGACAGGACTTCCAGGGCGGGGTGAGCGGCGTCCTGGATGGTCTCAAGATGACCGGTGCCAACCCTGGCTACGGCAGAGAGCTGATCTTCGCGGAGGTCACGGCGTTCCTCGCGCAGTCGGCCGAGAACGAAGTCGGTGAGGGAGTCGGCCACAAGGATGGCACCGAGGCTCTTCTCGTGATCGACCAGGGGATGATCTGCCCGAAGTGTCCGCCCGGGCCAGGAGTCAGGTCGACGGCGAACTCGTCACCTCCGTTGCTGCCGAAGCCGATCCAGCCCGTTGAGCCGGCCAGGCCCTGCACCGCGGCGTCGGGTGCCGTACTGACCGCGCGCTTCGCGTCCATATCCCATCCGTGGTGACGGAGCGGTCCGTTGATGGCATAGAGGTAGTCCAGACCGGAGAGCTCGCAGCCGACCGCTTCACCGGCGCGATCGGCCTCCTCGAAGTCGTCTTCGTAGTCCACCCGTGTCACCCGGTAAAGCACCTTGAGTTCGTCGGACAACGTGACACCGAGGCGTGCTTCGGCGGCAGCGATCTCCTCTTCAGCCGCGCCCACGGCGTCGGGCAGCCGTTCGCGGAGCGTCCGCTCCAGCAACCTCAGATCCGCCGAAGGTGCCGGTATCGCCCCAGGCACCGCAGCGGGACTGCGGAGCCAAGGCTCCGGAAGGGCTTCATCAACCAGAATGAGCACTCCCAGGTCCGGGCAGCCGACAGCCGGTTCCACGACCGGACTTGGCCAGACAAGGCCGAGCGTGACCTTTCCGGCCGGCTGGACCTCCGCCCGAAACGCGACCTCCTTCTTGACTCCACCCCGCGCGAGCGCCCGCTGAATGTCCTCCACCGCGATTCGCGCTGACGGCGACATCGATCCACGATGGGCGAGGCTCCAGCCGTACTGGCTGATGCGTCCCGCCACACGCGCTAGCCGACCGGCAGGCCACTCGGTGTCGCTGGCCAGCATGAACCGCAGTACGGGCTCCCAGGTCGCGAAATCGCATACCGATGACAAAGGGGCTCTCTGATCAACCATGCGTAGAACGTACGCGGAGCTCATGACAGCCTCAGCGTCACGGTCGTGGCCTTCAGGACGTGCTACCCGCCGGGCGCGGGACGACCCCTCAACGGAGATGCCAGCCAGGGAGACCAGGGGGACAACCCCCGCGGGGGCGGGGACGATAGCTCGGCGCGGGCGTCGTCGGCGGCCTTCTGCGGACTACCCCTGCGGGCGCGGGACGACTCCGGCTCCGTCGACAACATGCTCAGCAGACTCACCGCGCACCGTGAACCCGTAGGCGCCGTCGCCACCGATGTTCACGGGCACCAGAGCGCCCTCGTCGATGTACTCGACGAGGGCGCTCTGGTGCCGTCCACCCGGTTCACCGAAACGGCCCTCGTTCTCAGCAGGACGCGACGGGGTTCAGTTCAGGGTCTCCAGGACCTCGGCGTGGGCCGGCGCGTGCTCCCGGGCCTCGCCGTCGACGGTCCACGAGCCGTTCCACTCGATCCGCTGGACCCGCCCGTGGCGGTTCTCGTACTCCACGAAGCTGCCGGGCGCGCCCTCCAGGAGCTCCAGCTCCCGGAGCAGCACGTCGGGGGTAGTGAAACCACGGAGGTCGCCTTCGCTTCCTCCGCCGGTCCGCGTGTTGTCGAACTTCATCCGGAGGAACGGCATGGCCCCACGGGTCATGTCCGCCGCGTTCAACATCCGCTTGAAGCGGAAGAGCGCCTCCTCCGGGGTCTCGTTCCCGGAGAACTCGCGGACGTACGCCGGGAAGACCCCGACCACGACCTCGTTGAGCTCGTCGTTCCGACCCACGTAGTAGCCGTGGATGTCTGGCTGGATCGCCACCAGGGCGTCGAAGTCGTACCCCGGGTGGGAGAACCCGGGAACGACCTCGAAGGGCCGGGGGTCCTCCCCGAGCCCCGCACGGTGCTCACGCGCGAACGTAAGCACCGACCGGGCCAGATCCTCGTCGAAGGAGTTCCGGGCGTTCACCTGATGGACGCGCGTCCCCTCCGCGTTCATCGCCAGCGAGAACACGAACCGGGACATGGGCGACCAGCGCCACGCGTAAGAGAGGCCCGGAAACTCCTCTATCCCGGGAATTTCCCGTACGGCCTGCTCCACATCAAATGCCACCCTTGGTCTCCTTTTAATTCGAGTAGTTGGGACCCGTGTCCTGCCGATAACGCGCCATGCCGATCGTGCCGGTGACGCGGGTAAAACGTACGCGGAGCCTATGACAGCCTCAGCGTCACGGTCGTGGCCTTCAAGACGTGCTACCCGCCGGGCGCGGGACGACCCTCCAACGGAGATGCCGGCCAGGCAGACCAGGGGGACAACCCCCGCGCGTGCGGAGACGACGTAATGATGCTCAACGACGCCATCAGCGCGGCGGGACTACCCCCGCGTGTTTGGGGACGACGCCAGCAGCGCCTTGTCCCGCATCCGCCCCGCTACACAAGAACGCTGGGGTGGCGCCTGCAGCCCCCGTCTGTTGCACCGATCGTTGGGGGATGTGTGGACGGTTGCTGACTATCAACGTGGCCGTGCTGCGCGCAGTCATCGTCTTCTTCCGGCTGCGGCGCCGCACCCAGGCCCGCAGCGGGAGCGAGGAGAAGACCGCTGCCGTCATCATCCCGGCGCTGGGCGTTCTCCTCGCTCCCACCCCGCTCGGCCAGGAAATCGCCGACACCCTGAGACAGCTTGCGAGCGGCGTCACCCAGGCCAGTCGATGACCCGCCGCACGCGCACGGGTCGGACGGCACCCGTCGGCGCACACTGCGGATCTCGGGTCCGGGGAGCGGGGGAGTGATGGCGGCGCGTCGACGGCGTCGGCGCTTGAAGAAGCAGACCCGCAGCAAACTGCAGGTCTGGGGTGCGGTGCTGTCGCTGGCCGTAGCGGTGTGGGTCGTCGGGAACTGGTCGAGGGTGTGGCCCGTCCCTGGTGGTCGTACTCGCCGCAGCCGTGGTGGGCGGGGCCGGCTGGGCAGCTGCTGCGGGCGCACCGCCTGACGGTCGGCCAGGACCGCGCGTGGCGGGCGCAGGAGGAGGCCCGGGCGCGTGAGTTGTCCATGGCCCAGGTCGACGCCCTGTCGTGGCAGGAATTCGAGACGTACATCGCGGAGCTGTGCCGGCGGGACGCCCCTCTGCCTGACCGCGGCACGCCAGCGGATCGAGGGATGCATGCAGCCGGCAGAGTCTGCGGAGCAAGGGGTTCTTCTCGACCAGGAGCAGGTGGAGGTGCCGGCCGCCGATGTCCTCACCGCGCTCACCCAGCTCGACGAGGCCCGGGCGGCGCTGGGCACCCTGGAGCGCGACCTCACCCGGGCTGCCCCGCAAGCGCGGGACCTCCTGACAGCAGGTCGCTGACCATCTCGGACTGGCCACCCGCTCCAGTGTCGAGAGCCGGTTCGACGCTCCCGCGTACGGCCCGAAGCTCCGCTGGAGCATGCCCAAGCAGAGCGCGGTGGTCAACGAGCGGACGCCGAACGCGAACGTCCGCGCCCTGCACGTCCTGCCGCCCACACCGGCGAAGACCAGCCCCGCAACCGCGGCCGCCGACCCGGACCCGCAGCCGACTGCGCACTCGGCGCCGGTACACCGACGGACCCCGCCCAAGGGCTACCTCCGCGCCCTCGAAGCGCACCGCCAAGCCGCGCGACCGCGTCAAGCGGACCTGGCCATCGCCAAAAAGCGGTGGAACGGCAGACCGCCGCGATGCGGGAACTGAGCCGCCGCGCGTTCCCCGAGCCCGAGGTCATCCCGGACGATGCGCCGGCCGCCGTTGGCATGAACAGCCTGCGCGCCGCCCGCCTCATGGACGACGCCGCCGACGCCTGGACTCCAGTGATCGGCTCCGCCCAGGCGTAGCGCTGGAGGGTCGTTCCGCAGTTTCGTGAGTACTTCCCCGTGATCATGAGCAGTTGTCACGCTCAGTAGCAGTTGGGCGGCTCGGCTGTTCGCGCCGCTCAGGTATGCCGACAGAGTGCCCGGCCACTGGCCGCAGCGGGTGACCTCCGCGCGGATTCCGACGTTTGTGCCGGAACCCGCGTACGGCGAGTTGCGGACCCTGGACAGGGTCCGCAACTTCCGGCAGGTGCGATTGGACACCTCGGCCGACGCGGGAGTTACGAGCCGGGCATGAGAGTTGTCAGGAGGGTCTGGGCAGGTCGGTCCGGTCGGTGCCCGGGAGCCACCAGGTGCGGTCGGGGAACTGGTGCCAGTGGTGGTCTTGGGCGTAGTTGTGGACGAGCTCCAGGGCGCGGTTGACGGTAGGTGTGGCTGTTTGCGTATTCCACACGGCGTGCCATGGGTAGAGCGGCACGGGGTTGATCAGGGGGCGAGCGGTGAGGCCGTGGGGTAGGTCTCCCGTGGTGAGGCCGAAGGCGGGGTAGCCGCGGGCGAGGACGGTGGCGTGGATGGCGGCGCGGCCGTGTCCGCGTACGCGCAGTGCTGCCTGGAGGTTGAAGTCGTTGATGGCTTCGTCGATCCAGTCGCGCCATTCTGCGGCTTCCTCGGCGGTGTGGACGAGGAGTGGGTGGTCGGTGAGAGCGGTGAGCGTCACCTCGTCGTGGGCTGCCAGGGGGTGATCGGTGGGCATGACGAGGCCGATGGGTTCCAGCCGGACGGGCATGGTGCCCAGGGGCGCCGGGAGGTCCTGGCCGAGTCCGTGGGGGCGGCCGAAGGAGATGTCGAGGTCTCCGGCGAGCAGGCGGGGCAGGGCGGCGGCCAGGCCCTGGCTCTGGAAGACCTCGAAGGGCAGGCACGGTGACTCGCCGCGCAAGTGCTGGGTGATGAGTGAAGGGGTGAGCCCTTCGGTGAGGACGTCGATGCGCAGCGGTGCCTGTGTGCGGGCGACCTCGTCGACCAGGCGCTGGGCGTCGGCCAGCAGGCGTCGGCCGCGTTTGACGAAGATTTCGCCTGCGGGGGTGAGGGCCACGTGGCGGCGGTCGCGGGTGAACAGGGGGATACCGACACGGCTTTCCAGGGCGCTGATCTGCGAGGAAAGCGTCTGCTGGGCGATGGTCAGCGCCGCTGCCGCCCGGCCGAAGTGCAGTTCCTCGGAGAGGGTGACGGCGTAGCGCACCTGGCGCAGGTCTAGGTCCACGCCTTCCACGGTAACAGCCTTTGACTGTCATGTATCAGCTCGGGAGTGTTGGACGCGAGTGAGCCGTAGGCGTTGACTTGGTCACCAGAAGGACGCCGGATGGCACAGATCGAAGGCTGTTTCCGGTACTGATTCACTCAATCGAAGGTAAGGCGGCGGCTGGCATGAAGGCAGTGGTGATGGACTCCTACGGCGCTCCGGAGGTTCTCCGGGTGGCTGATCTTCCTGAGCCGAAGGCCGGGCCGGGTCAGGTGCGGGTGCGGGTCAAGGCGGCGGGGCTGAACCCGATCGACGCGAAGGTCCGGCGCGGGGAGTTCGACGCGGTCTTCGACATCTCTTTCCCGCAGCAGCTCGGCAACGAGTTCGCCGGGGTGGTCGACCAGGTCGGCGCCGGAGTCGAGGGCTTCGCGGTGGGGGATGAGGTGATCGGGTTCGTCGATCTGGCGGCCTACGCCGAGCAGGTCGTCGTCCCCGTCGAGAACCTGACCTTGAAGCCTGCGGAGCTCTCCTGGGAGACGGCAGCGGTCATCGGCGCGGTCGGTCAGGCGGCGTACAACGCGCTGCGGATGCTGGAGGTCGCAGCGGGCGAGACCGTGCTGATCCACGGTGCGGCCGGCGGGGTCGGCTCGGTTGCCGCCCAGTTCGCCCGCGCCTGGGGCGCCCGGGTGATCGGCACCGTCAGTGACGACAAGCACGACTACGTGCGATCCCTCGGTGGTACGCCTGTGACGTACGGCGAGGGCCTGGAGGAGCGTGTGCGGGAGCTGGCCCCGCAGGGGGTGGATGCCTCCCTTGATCTGACCGGCTCCGAGGAGGCGATCACCGTCTCGATCGCCGTGACCGGCGACAAGGGCCGGATCGTGACGCTGGCCAGCCCACCGCTGGCCAAGCAGTACGGCATCACGATGATGTTCGGCACCCGCGCGGCCGAGACTGTGGCCCAGGTCGCCGGTCTCGCCGCCCGCGGCGACTTGGACCTGCCCATCGCCCGCTGCTTCGCGCTGGCGGACCTTGCCGAAGCGCACCAGCTGATGGAAACCGGCGGCCAGCGCGGCAAGCTCGTCCTCACCCTGGACTGACCCGGCTACAAGCACGGCGGCACCCCCGCCTCCGCGAACGGTGCACCGGGGCTGCCGCCCGCCCCGCCGCACCCTCACACACTCACCGACTGGCGCGACGCGGTACGCGCCCATGGAGGAGTCTCTTGTTCGCCAAGCACGTCCAGGGCCGGATATCCGGTCAGGCCCACTCGGCGGTGCCGGAGGGCACCTTCGAGGAACATCACGCACGCCGCGGCTTCGAGGGAGAGGTCTCCCAGCTCTACCACGCCCACCCCACCACCAACTGGCTGCGCGTCGAAGGCCCGATCCGGCCACGCGGTATCCAGATCACCGACCTCGCGACCGCTGACGCGTCCAACCCCAGGGCACTGCCGACGCTGCTGATGTTCAACGACGACATCAAAATCTCGGTGTCCAAGCGGTCCGCCGCGATGCCGTACTACTTCCGCAACGCCGACGGCGACACGCTGCTGCTGACCCAGTCCGGCAGCGGCACCCTAGTGTGCGACTACGGCACCCTGACCTACGGACCGCTGGAGTACCTGGTCATCCCGAAGGGCACCAACTACCGCCTCATACCCGACGAAGGTGTCGAGCACCTGACGTACGTGGTGCAGACGCGGGAGCCGATCGTGCTCCCCGAACGCGGCCCGCTCGGTCACTTCCTGCCCTTCGACCGAGGCGTCCTGGACGTCCCCCGGCTCGACGCCCGGGAGGACGTCCCGGCACCAGCAGACGCGAGCGGGGAGTGGGAGGTGCTCGTCACCCGCGACGGGGAGCTGTCCTCCATCTTCTACGCCTTCGATCCCGCCGACGTCGAGGGCTGGACCGGCAGCCTCGCCCCGTTCCGTCTCCGACTGGCGGACATCCGGCCGTTGACATCGGAGCGGCTGGATGTGCCGCCGATGACACACGCCACGTTCCAATCGGGCGACAACTGGATCGTCACCATGGCCCCGCGCCCGATGCAGAGTGCCGAGGACGCCGAGCGCGCGCAGCCCTACCACCGCAACGTCGACTACGACGAGGTGATCGTCCCCCTCGGCACCCCCGACGGCCGCAGGGTCGGCCCGCCCCCCGGGCTGATGAGCGTCACCCCCGGCGGGATGAACCACGGTCCCAACCAGGCACGCCTGGCCGTGGCCCGCGACCGGCTGCCGATCTACGTGTGGAACATCGACACCGCCCGCCCCCTGCACTACACGGACGCCTTCGCGGCCGGTGAGATCCCCGACTTCGCCCAACGCGAGAGCTTCCGCGGCTGACCCACCGAGCTGTCTGACCGGCCCCGCCCCGAAGCCCCGCCCGGCGGGGCCGGCCTTTGTCCCGCCCCTCACCCTCAATGCCGCTTGTCCATGTCGGCGCGGCGACACTGCCACGCCCGTATCTGTCCCGGAGTAACCCTTCATGAGCCATGTCCTGGCCATTTCCGGCTCTCTGCGAGCCGCCTCATTCAATACCCAGATGCTCCAGGGCCTTCAGACCCTCGCCCCCGAAGGCATGCACATCGAGCTGTTCAAGGGCCTGGGCGAACTGCCCCACTTCAACGAAGACCTTGAGGCCGACCCGCCGGCCACCGTGCACAGGATGTGGCAGGCCATCGCCGACGCCGACGGTCTCATCGTGGCGACCCCCGAATACAACGGCGCCATGCCCGGTGTCCTGAAGAACGCCCTGGACTGGGCTTCACGCCCCTACGGCGCGAGCACCCTGCCCGGCCACGCCGCGATAGTCCTGTCAGCTTCCCCCGGCATCTTCGGCGGCATCCGCGCCCAGAGCCAGCTGCGTGAACTGTTCGCCCTGCTCAACGTCTACGTGGTCGGCGGCCCCCAGGTCGCCGTCCCCGAAGTCCACACCCGCCTGGACCACGAGGCCGAGCCGGGCGAGCGCCTGAACGACCCCACGACCCGCGCCATGCTCACCTCCCTCCTGCACGGCCTCGCCGAAGCCATCGACCACCAGGCCGGACGCCGCCTCATCCAGCCGCTGCACCACTGGCGAAGCCAGCTCGCCAGCTGACCGTCCTCTCAACAGACCTCCGCCCGCTGCCCGACAAGCGCAACACACGCTGAGGCGTGAGCACATCCTGATCATTCGCGAGACCGGTCGATCGCCGTGGCCACGTCGTCACAGGCCTGGCCGATGACTGCAAGGTGGACCAACCGGCACCGACTGGCCGACGGCCACGGAAAAACGGTTCACCGCGCTGTATGAACTGCTGACCGTCCATTCGGGCCTGATCGCCCTGTGCGGTGCCCGGCCCTGGCTCGGCCCGCCGGCTCCCCAACCGATCAGCTCGGAGCCGACCCGGGGCTCCCAGCGATCGTGGCACGTTCCCTCGCCTGTGTCGGGCTCCCGCCGCGCGGACGCCGTCACGCCGCAACCGCGCGCTCCGTACGACGGATTCCACCCCGTCGGCATCGACCGCTCGCTGCCGCCTGATCCGGCCGTCGAGAACCGATCCGAGGACGTGGCGCTCAGCGGCGGTGCGCCTTCCGCGCCCGCCCGGCTTCCAGCGCTCGCTGGCGGTACGCCCGCAGATCCTCGACGCCCTCGTGGGCGCGCTGCTCCCAGTAGCTGGTGATCGAGGCGGCGAACGCCGTGACCGCTTCTTCGGGGGCGTCCCGGTAGGCCGGGATCTGGGCGGCGTGCTTCTCGGCTTCCTCTGGGGTGTGGCCGGCGAGGATGAGCTGGGGGACCATCAGGGCGGCGTCGAGCCAGGCGGCGCCGCGGTGGGCGAGGGCCCAGGCGACGAACAGTGGGCCGTGCTCGCCGATGAGGATGTTGTCCGCCCTGATGTCGCAATGGAGCAGGGTGTCGCCGCATGGCGTCGTGCTGCGTGGCCGCGCGTTCGACGACGGGGTGGTCCGTGAATTCGGGCGCGTCCGGGTACGGGCACGGGGGAGCTGGGTATGGAGGGCTGCGACGGCGTCGAGTACGGCGGGGAGGTCGGGGGATCCGGGGGAGAGGTCGGGGTGGCGGCCCTCGGCGTAGGTGAAGGCGAGGACGACCCAGCCGTCCGTGTCCATGGTGGTCAGCAGCCGCGGTCCGAGCCCGTCGGGGAGGGTGCGGTTGATGGCGGCCTCGGTGCGGTACAGGTCGGCGAGCGGGCCGTGTGCGGGGATGGCCTTGATGAACACCTCGCCGCCGGTGGCGGTGCGCATCCGGACGCGGACGCCGGGGGTGAAGCCGCCCGCGACGGGCTCGGCCGGGCCGGTGGGCTGGAAGTGGTCGGCGATGCGGTGGCGGAGGAGGGCTGGGAGGTCGTCCCAGGTAGGGGTGGTCACGTCGGTCTCCAGGTGATCGCGTCGTGGTCGAGGTGGACCAGGTGCTCGTGCGCGAGGTCGGCAAGGCCCCGGCGCAGGACCGCGTACAGGTGGGGGCCGGGCCGGTAGCCGAGGAACCTCTTCTCGGTCAGGCCTTCCGGAGACGCCAGTAGGGCGCCGGTGGCGTCGGCGAGCCTGATTTTTCCGGCCCCGGCGATCCGCAGGGCGAGAAGTGCGCAGCCTCGTTCGGCCTTGGCGACGTGGCGCCGGTAGGTGTGGACGTCGCCGGTGAGGAAGAGGTGCGGGGTGGTGAGGGCGTTGAGGAGGAGCCGCCGTTTGAACGCCGGGGAGTTCAGCATCTGCGGGTCGCCGACGGGCGTGGCGTAGCCGCTCACGCCGATGAAGCCGTCGAGGCGGGCGGCGCTTTCGATCTCCGCTGAGGTGGCGTACAGCTTTGTGGTGTAGCTGACCTCCTCGTCGAGGGTGAGGTCGTGCTCGGCGTGGAGGTGCTTGACGTCGTAGATCAGTTGGGCGAGCCGGTCGGGGGCAAGAGGCCGGTTTCCGGTGTAGAGGAGGTCGAGGTCGGATGTCGGCCGCGGGTGGATGGCGTGGGAGCCGTAGACGAGGGCGTACCCGGCGCTGGTGGGGTGCAGGGCGGCGGCCGCCGTGAGCAGGTCGGTGTTCACTGCTGCCCCAGGGCGTGGCCGAGGCCGGTGACGTAGGCGAGGGCGTCGCGCATGTGGCCTTCGGTGATGCGCCGGTTGTTGCCCGTGAACCGCAGCGGGTACAGGGTCGCGCCGTGCTGGAGGCGGCCGGTGTCGTCGGGGACTGAGAACTGGTGGAAGTGCCACCGGCCCTCTTCCAGGATGCGGGCGTGGATGCGCCGGCTGATGGTGTTGATCCGCTCGGCGACGTCGTTGGCGTGGGCTGGCCGAACGTCGACGAGGACGCTTACCGCGGCATGGCGACCGCCCTGCGGGAGTTCGCCGAGGACGCCGACGACGACGGTCACGCGGCGCACCAGCACATCCAGCGGCTGCTGTCCTCTGGGCAGAGCGAGTCGCTGACCGCGCTCGACAAGCACTGGTCCAAGGTGCAGGGCAAGCATGGGTTTGTCGACGCTGATAGGCGGCACGAAGATCGCTGTCACGCGAGCGGCGTTCAAGGCGATCCTCAAAGAGATGGCGGATGCCGCTGTTGCGGAGATCGTTGCGGTGCTCACCCAGCCCGCGGTCGCCGCGATCGAGAACGTCGTGACGGACCTGGCGATCCAGACCGCGCTGAACGTCACCGGCGTCCAGGACGGCTACAACACCGGCCAGACCGTCCAGGCCGGCAAGGACGGCCTGCGGATAAATTCCGCCGGTGGCCCCGGGGGCGGCGCGGGCGGTGGTCCGGTGATCGACCACGACGCCCACGGCAAGGCCGGGGGCAACCTCACCGACGTACAGATCGCCATGCAGGGCAAGACGCGCGGCAAGCTCGGCAAGGCCAAGTCCCACCACGGCCGCGCCAAGGGCAAGGACTCCCTCACCGCCGTCCTGGACACCACGATCGAAGGCGTCACCGAGAAGCTCGGCAAAGCCCTCGACGACCTCGGCGAGCACATCGGCAAGAAGCTGCCCGACGCCATCAGGGGCGGCTCCAAGACCCACCGGGACACCGATCAGGGCGTCCATGACGACGCCAAGCGCGTTAAGTCACCGGCGGGCAAGGACGACGGCGGGCTGGACGGGCAGCGGGGGAAGTCGGGGCCGGCGGGGCGAACCGCGAACGGCAAGCGGCCGAAGTCACTCAAGACCGTGCTGGACGACGTACGCGCGAAGGCCGTTGCCCTCCTGCGCCGCCGCTGCAAGTCCGACCCGGTCGACGTCGCCAGCGGCGAGATGGTCCTCTCCCAGACCGACCTCGCCCTGCCCGGCGTTCTCCCTCTGGTGCTGAGCCGCACCCATATATCCAGCTACCGCTACGGCCACTGCTTCGGCACCAGCTGGGCCTCCACGCTCGACGAACGCCTGGAACTGACCGCCGACGGGGCCGTCTGGGCGCGCGAGGACGGCTCGCTGCTGGTGTACCCGCGCCTGCCGGGTGAGAGCGGTGAGGAGGTCTGGCCGGTGGAAGGTGACCGGCTCCCGCTCACCTATGTCGACCGGAGCGCGCTGGGTACCGTCACGTGCGCCGTGACCGACGGGCGCTCCGGCTTCATCCGGCGTTTCACCGGCAACCCGTACGCGGGGGGTCTGTACTGGCTGCGCGAGATCGAAGACCGCAACGGCAACGCCGTACAGATTGACCGCACTGGTGCGGGCCTGCCCGTCAGGGTCGTTCACGAGGGCGGATACCGCGTGCACGTGGCCCACGACGACGAGCTGGGCCGGGTCACCGCTCTCGCGCTGCACACCTCCGAGGGGCCGGTCGACGTCACCTCCTTCGGGTACGACGGGGACGGCAACCTGGAGGCGGTCACCAACTCGTCCGGCGCGCCACTGCGGTTCACCTACGACGGCGAGGGCCGGATCACCTCCTGGACCGATCGCAACGGCCACATCTACCAGTACGTCTACGACACGGCCGGGCGCGTGGTGCAGACCGTCGGGCCGGACGGCGCGCTGTCCTCCCGTTTCTCGTACGACACGGACAACCGCGTCACCACGTTCACCGACTCCACGGGAGCGGTCACCGTCACCCGGCTCAACCCGCTCGGCCAGGTCATCGCCGAGACTGACGCCCTCGGGCACACCGTCCTCTTCGAGTGGGACCGCTGGGACAACCTGCTCGCGCGCACGGACCAGCTGGGTAACACGGCTCGGTTCACGTACGACGAGCACGGCAACCTGACCACGGTCCACTACCCGGACGGGCGGCAGGCGTCGGCCTCGTACAACGCGCTGCATCTGCCGGAGACCATGACGGGCCCGGACGGAACCGTGTGGCAGCACACCTACGACGAGCGCGGCAACCGAACGGGGACCACCGCGCCCGACGGGAAGGCGACCACCTTCACACACGACGCCACAGGCGCGGTCGCCACGGCCACGTACCCCACGGGCGACACGGAGCGGCGCACCAACGACGCGGCGGGCCTGGTGATGTCGGTCACCGACCCGGAGGGCGCTACGTACACGGTCAAGCGGGACGCGTTCGGCCGTCCCGTCGAGAGCATCGACCCCGCCGGATCGGTCACGCGGCTGCAATGGACTCCGGAAGGGTGGCTGACGCACCGGGTGGCGCCGGACGGCGCGACCGAGTCGTGGACCTGGGACGACGAGGGAAACTGCCTGTCGTACACGAGTCCCACGGGTGGTGTCGTCCGGTTCGAGTACACGTGGTTCGACCTGCTCGCCGCCCGCACGGGCGCGGACGGGGAGCGTTACGAGTTCAGCTACGACACCGAGTTGCGGCTCACCGGTGTCCGCAACCCCTACGGCAGGACGTGGAGCTACGCCTACGGGCCCACCGGTCTGCCCACATCCGAGACGGACTTCGACGGCCGCACCACCACGTACGAGCACGACGCCGCCGGACGCCTCGTCACCCGCACGAGTCCGCTGGGCCGGCGCGTCACGATGTTGTACGACGCCCTTGGCAACGTGGTGGCGAAGGACGTTGCCGGAGTCGTCACCCGCTACGCATACGACGTCGCGGACCGGCTGGTCCGTGCCGAGTCGCCGACGTCCACTCTCGCCGTGGAGCGCGACGCCACGGGGCGTCTCCTGACGGAGACCGTCGATGGACGCACGATGCGCTTCACCTACGACGCGCACGGCGAGCTGGTCTCGCGCACGACCCCGACCGGAGCGGTCACCTCGTACGCCTACGACACCGGCGGTAACCGGGTGCGGGTTGAAGCCTCCGGCCACGCGCTGGAGTACACGCGTGATGAGATGGGCCGCGAGCTGCGGCGCACCTTCGGGCCCGCTGAGGCTCCGGTGGCTCTCACCTCGAGCTGGGACGCGATTGGCCGGCTGACGGCGCAGACCGTGTCCAGGGCACACCGCACTCTCCGCTCACGGGAGTACACCTATCGTGCCGACGGCTTCCTCACCGCGACGACCGACCACCTCACCGGGCTGACCACGCGGTTCGAGCTCGACCCGCTGGGGCGTCCGCTCGGCGTCACCGGAGGCGACTGGTCGGAGAGCTACACCTACGACGCCATCGGCAACCAGTCCAGCGCCCACTGGCCCGAGCAGGCGCGGCGCACCGAGAGCCGCGGCGAACGGGCGTACGACGGCACGCGTCTGCTCGGCGCGGGAGGGGTGCGTTACGAGTACGACGCCGCGGGGCGGGTCGTGTTGCGACAGAAGCGGCGCCTGTCCCGTAAGCCGGACACCTGGCACTACACGTGGGACGTCGAGGACCGCCTGGAGTCCTGTACCACTCCTGACGGCACGGTGTGGCGCTACTCCTACGACCCCCTCGGCCGCCGCACCGCCAAACACCGCATGGCGCCCGACGGGGTCAGGGTGGCGGACACCGTCCTCTTCACCTGGGAGGACACGCGGCTGGCGGAGCAGACCGACACGTCGACCGGTGTGACGCTGACATGGGACCACGAGGGCTACCAGCCGGTCTCCCAGGTCGAGCGGCGACTGGCGTCCGACTCCCTCCAAGGGGACGCCCAGAGCGACGTGGACAGCCGCTTCTTCGCCATCGTCACCGACCTCATCGGCACTCCCACCGAACTCGTTGACGAGCAGGGCACAATCGCCTGGCACAAGCGCTCCACCGTCTGGGGCCTCACGGCCTGGAACCGCAGTGCCGACGCCTACACCCCGCTCCGCTTCCCCGGTCAGTACGACGACCCCGAGACCGGGTTCCACTACAACCTCCACCGCCACTACGACCCGGAGACGGCGCGCTACGTGTCGCCGGACCCTCTGGGCCTCGAACCGGCGCCCAATCCGGTCGCGTACGTCACCAACCCCCATACGCGGATGGATCCCGAAGGGCTGATTGCCAAGGGGTGTACGGAAAGGGGCGGATGGTACGGAGGACTGCTCCCGGCAAACCTCAAGGACAAAAAAGGGAAGCGGATCACTACCATCGATATGGAGGTTAATCACATCCCGTCCAAGGCCGCCTGGAAGGACATCACCGATCCTGGCTTCTACCGGGCGGGCAAGCCGCACGACAGGCAGAAGGTCAACTACGGCCCGTCTATTCGTATGGAATACGATGACCACCGCGATGTGTACAGCACGGGCAGTTATGACGAGGCGAAGGCATGGCAGATGTGGCAGCGGGAACTGGTGAGCCAAGGCCGTATCACCGAAGCCATGAAGATGGACATCGACGACATCAAGCGTAGATTTCCGGGGAAGTACGATGACCACATCGAGGAAATGGTGAAGAGCCTGAAGGACAACAAGCGACTTCAGGACATGCTGACTGCACGCGGCTGGACCATCGACGAGGCCGCGCTACTAAAGTGAACCTTCGGTGAGTGAACAAGGAGTGAGTGGAGCAAGCATGGACGTTGAGATTCAGCCGCATGTCGGCGTGGGTCCGTTCCGGTTCGGTATGCCCTTCGACGAGGCGATGGAGATTGCTAAAAGGCTGGGCCGGATCAGCGCTCGGCCCGGACGCGAGCGACCGCCGGGGGTGTTCGTCGTCAACCTCGACGACTCCGCCTTTCAATTCGTCCTGTCATTCCCCGAGGACGGAACGCTGATCGGGGTGGAACTGTGGCGTTTCCGTAAGGAAGACGCCGATATCCGGGTCGCTTTCGACGGATTGGATGTCTTCCGAATCCCGAAAGAACAACTGATTGAACAGCTGGAAGAAAGCGGGCACTCCCTATCCTGCGATGATGATTTCGGCACCTACGCTTTTCCCGAGCTCAAGATGTCCTTCGCCAACAACAGCTCCTACGAATACCCCGCCGACGAAGAGGGTTACCCGCTGTACTTCGACTACCTCCTGGTAACTACGAGGCCTGTTTCATGACGTGGCGGTCGGCGGCGGCAGCGCAACGCAGCCTCCATTGCGTCCCTTGAACCCGCACGTCGGCTCTCGCCGAGCACACGGAGCCCCGTTGTCGACGGTCTGAACGGTCCCGGGGACCGTGTGCCGTCAGCCGGCAGGACGGCACCTCCATGGGCGTCGCAGCCCGTTACGGCCGGGGTCAGGCACACACCAAGCGCCTGCTGGGAGAGGTCGGCGTTCACGTGCGGCGGGGCTGTCGCCCGCCGCCCCGCTCTAGGCCCTGTCCGGCGGATCATGGCGGCCCCTCCAACCTTGATCCGCCGGACAGGCCCTAGCCTGCTTGGATGACCGCACCGACCGTCACCGTCGCCGAACTTCTGAACCAGTTCCCCTCTTTGGCGTCGTACGTACGCCCCGGGACCCTCCTCAGGCCCTCTACCGGGAGCCCCGGCCCGTACGAGAGCTCGGTGGGCGGGGCGCCGCTGTGGCCCGCCGACGAGCCGTGGCCGTGCTGCCAGCAACCCCACCTGGTGTACGTGCGGGAGAAGCTGACCGACGCCGAGCGGGAGGTGTGGCAGAGCATCCAGCGGAACCGCAGGCAGCGGCACCGGCCGGGGGAGGCGCACGTGCTGACCGCCGAAGAGGTCGAGGCCCGGTCGCGGATCATGGACGGCGGATCGCTGGACCTGGTCGCCTGGGAACGGGTCCGGCTCGTGCCGCAGCCTGTGACCGGCGACGGATTGCCGATGGTTCCGGTGCTTCAGCTCTACGCCCGGGACGCGCCGGCACTGCACTGGCCGTCCGGGACCGATCTGCTGCAGCTCCTGTGGTGCCCGCAGGATCACGCCGAACCGGAGGGACAGCCCCGGTACTGGGGTCCGGTGGTGGAGCTGCGGTACCGGAACTCGGCGGAGATCGGCGCCCTGGCCCAGGCGCCGTCCATACCCGATGGCGCCAAGGACGTGTACCTCCCAGCGCCGTGCCGGCTCGACACCGTGGAGATGCTCGACCTGCCCGATCAAGACGAGCTGCCGGCGGAGCTGTACGAACACGTCGAGGAACGAGCCGGGGAGCAAGGGACCGACTACCACCGGGTGCTCGGCTGCCTGCCCGGCTGGAAGGCCGGCGGGTGGCCCAGCTGGCACCTCACCGACTTCACGCCCCTCGACTGCTCGTGCACGGCCCGGATGCGGCTGCTGCTCACCGTGGACAGCGGCGGCGACCCGGGGCTCAGCGTGGGACGGCACGGAGAACTCCGGGTGTTCTACTGTCCGGAAGACCAGGACCATCCGGTGCGTCTGAACCTCCAGTGAGGGAACGACAGAGGTAGTACGGCCGCTGGTCATCTTGTCCGCTGGCACGGGATCGTTGCGGCGCAACGAGAACGAGCGGACGATCAGCCGGCCATGCCGCAACTCCTTGTGCTGTGCCGCCACGACTATCGGCCGCACCGTGCCGCTGCGGCAGGTGCCGCCCGCTTACTCGCCCGGCAATCCGTCCTGACACGCCATTTGCAGCTGCCCGGGATCCGGCTGGCCCGGTGTCGACGCCGCATGAAATGCTGCGGATCCATGGACCTCGATCTGGACCCGCCCCGCAGCGCTGGCCCCGTACGGCTGGGCATGACGCTGGATGAGGCCGTCGAGGCGGTCACTCCCTGGGGGACACCGAAGATCGAGTACGACGAGGACGATCCGTCGGCGACGATCTACACGGCGTGCGACGAGATCCGGGTCAATGTGCTGCTGGAAGATGGGGGGCAGTCCGTCACTGCGGTTGAGCTCTGGTGGCCGGGTGAAGGCCGCCACACCGATGTCCGCGTGCTCCTCGACGGCGACAACGTCTTCTCGGCGCCGGCCGAGGACCTTTTCCGCAGGGCGGAGGAACGTGGATGGACGGTCGACCGGACCGAGCCCGAGTACCCGTTCATCCCCGGCATTTCCCTGGGCTTCACCCGTCAGACCTCCCAGGAAGTTGCCCGGACGCGAGGCGGCCTACCCCTACACGTCACCTCGGTGCTGGTCGGCGGCGAGCACTACTACGACGAACGTCTCGCCAGCCAGGTCTAAGCACCGCCGCTCGCCCGCATCACGCCACATCGGCGTGATGCGGCAGGTCGCCCACTGTTTCTGGAGTCATCCATCGGTGCGGACGGTGTCCTCATCCGCAGCCGTGACGACCAGGACCACGAGCTCGGGCTTGGCGACGTGCTGCTCATCGACCTTCCTGCCGCGGCTGACGGCTCCGTCCGGTCGGCGGTTCCCCGGCCGTGCGCCAAGCCCGCTTACGAGGGAGCCCCCACTGCCGACAGGTCCGGCGCGGCAGCGGGGCCCAGCCACAGGGTCACCTGATAGGTGATTACGCCCCTAAGGCCGCCGAGTCTGCGGCATCGTCGTCTCCGGCGCCCCGTGACCGGGTGCGCGCGGGAAGACTGGCGAAGCGGCTGGAGGAGCGGCATGGGTGAGCGGGAGACGTGGACGACCGACGAGTTCGGCGCCTCGCACGAGGGCGCGGTCGGTGTCCTTCTGGCCGACGGCACCGTCCCAGCCCCTGTCCTCTTCGATACGGGCTCTGGCGGGGGCGGGCAGTCGGTCGCCCAGTGGAGCGTCTACGACGGCCGGATCACGCGCGGGCCGCGCGCGGCCGCGCTGCGCGCGGTGTGCTCGTGCGGCTGGACCGGCACGGAGCACACCCTGGACTGGGACGCGATCGGCGAGCAGGAGCTGGCGGAGGCAGGAGCGGGCATGGCAGACGCGTGCCTGATGGACTGGGACGCGCACACCACCGAAGTGGAGGCCTCGGCTGTGGCCCTGCCCGAGGCGGTCACCTCGTTGCTGACCCAGCTGGAGGAGGAGATCGAGAAGCTGACGAAGACCTCCCCCCTGGCGGCCCTGCGGGCAGCCCGCCGGCTGGAGGTGACCGCCGTACGGCTGGGGTACTGGCCGGCCCGTGATGCCATTTCGGAGACGACACCCGACCAGCCCGCTGCCGCCCTCGGGCTGAACGAGAACTCGGCACGGGCGCTGCTGGCCCGCTTCGGCCGCTTCAGCCCGTACCTCTGAACACCTGCTCGTAGGCCAGGCACCCACCAGCGCGAAGCAGGGGGAGGGAGAGCGCTGACTACGAGGCGGCGATGCCCTTGAAGCCGGACCCGAGCCCACGTCGCTTGCCGCGTGACGCGCCACCGGGCCGGGAGGTGAGGGCCGCGACCACCGCCTGGGCGGTCTGCGGGGTAAGGCCGGCGCTGACCTGACCGGAGGCCAGGACCCGCGCGTACGCGCCCGTGCCGTGGGCGCGGAGTGCGTCGGCGAGCGCGGCGGCCGCGGTCTCCGCCGGTCCCGCACCCCACCCGTCATCGGCCTGCTGCGACTGACGGGGGAGTGCGTCACCTCGGCTGAGCAGTACGGCCAGGGCCTGCGCCTCGGGGGCGTCCAGCGTCACGGTGACCAGCGCGGCCCCGAGCTGGTGGACACGGTGCCGGGTCAGACCGTGAGCGGCGAGTGCCTGGCGCAGCGCCGCACTCGTTCCGGCCGCCGCTCTGCCGCCGGCCTCGCTCGAGCTGGTTCCGGCCCCGGCCTGTTCGGCGCGCTCGACGACGGCGGCTGCGGCGATCGGCACGACGGAGAGGATCTCCGCGCACTCGGGATCGAGCTGGGCGAGCGCACCGGCCAGGACCTCGAGGGCGGCGGCCGCATCCTCCACCGCGCCCGCGCTCCACCGTGAAGGATCGGCGGCGTCGGCCAGCGTGCACGCCGCGACGACGGCCTCCTCCGCCAGCGCCTCCAGCTTGCCCGGCTCACCAGTCAGCTTCATGTCCTGCCCAACGAGATGTGACCGCGCCTGGTCGTGCGCGTTGATCACATGATGACGCCCGCGACACCGCTGGCCGCCTCCGGTCGCGGGGGCACCGGGCTGCCCGTAGACCGGACGTATGGTCCTTCGGTCGCCGGTGGAGCCGATGCTGGCGCAGGCCCGCGACACGGTGCCCGCGCCGGGCGCGCTGCCTGGCGAGCTGCGATTTCAGCCCAAGTTCGACGGCTACCGGGCGCTCGTCTTCACCCCGTGGCCGGCGCCCGGCCCGATGCTGGTGCAGTCCCGCCGCGGCAGCCTCCTGCAAAGCCGCTTCCCGGATCTCGTGGCCGCGGCCGCCCACCTGCCCGACGGCCTGGTCCTCGATGGCGAGCTGGTCGTGTGGGCCGAGGGGAAGATGTCGTTCGAGGCGCTCCAGCGGCGAGCGGTCTCCGGCGGCCGCACCGCCGCCCGCCTCGCGGCAGAGGCACCCGCGCATTTCATCGCCTTCGACGTCCTCCAGCTCGACGGCCAGGAGCTGCTGCGCGTCCCGTACGGCGAGCGGCGCGCGCAGCTGGAGCAGCTGTTCACTAATCGCGGCCTGAACGCCCCGTGGACGCTCTGCCCGGAGACGACCGACCCGGCGACGGCGCAGGAGTGGCTGACGTCCTGGACGCAGGTGCCCGGCGTCGAAGGGCTGGTGATCAAGGGGAGCGGTCAGCGGTATCTGCCGGGGGCCCGCGCGCTCTACAAGGTGCGCCGCCGGGATACCACCGAGGCGGTGGTCGGCGCGATCACCGGCACCGTACGGCGGCCGCAGACGCTCGTGCTGGGCCGCCTCGACGCGGCCGGGGCGCTCCGGCCGGTCGGCCGCAGTACGCCGCTGCGGCCGGACGCGGCACGCGACCTGGCCGACCGGCTGGAGCCGGCAGGGCCCGGACATCCATGGGAAGGCGCGCGGTTCACGACCTCCTGGGGGTCGCGCACCCCGCTCGACGTCGTGCTGGTCGAACCGGCGTTGGTGGCCGAGATCATGGTGGATACGGCGCTGGAGCGCGGGGCGTGGCGGCACCCGGTGCGCTTCGCCCGGCTCCGGCTGGACGTCGCGGTCGCGGATGTCCCGCCCTTCGGCGCGGGCGCCGAGCCTGCCAGCGGATGACCGCCGTGTCCGATGCGGTGCCACGGCGTCACGTAGCGCGTGCGGCTCTCGCGGGAATTGTCGCCGTACGCCAGCTCATGGCCGAAGGGCTGCTGACCGGACCGCGCGGGCAGTACGTCAACGCGTTCAGCCCCAGCAGCAGCGCCGACGCGTCAAGCAGCGGCGCGAGCGCGCCAGCGACCTGCGCCGCGAGGCCCTGGAGCTGATGAGGACGGCGCGGGAAATCGAGCAGGAGCTGCCCACCGGCGGCGACGCCCAGGAAGGCCGCGACGCCTGGCAGGGCAAGGGCTGCTGCGCGGCCCCGGCCGCAGCGGTGCCGCCTGCCGGTTCCGAGCAGAGCGACACCTGCGGCTGAACCGCACCCACCGAACACAGCGGGCCCCGGCGAGCACACCGTCGGGGCCCTTGCTGTCCATGGGCACGGGCGCGAACCGACATCGGAGCTCGGAGACCGGGGCCCTAAGAGCGTGTTTTTGAACTCGAAGGCTCGATGGCTGCCGTCGACTTGCGAGTCAAGGCGCGCAGGGGCGTCGCCACGGGACGGCTCATCAGCATCGGCCCGTGTCGGCGTGTCCAGGAGGTCAGTCGGTCGTTCAAGTCAGGAAAGCCCACTTGCAGCTCTGAGGGAGACTCGATGCGCCGAGCCTTTAGAGGCTTTCCCGGACTGTTGGGGCAAGTCATCCATGCGTCGCGAGGGTGACCAGGCTGAAGCGTGATCGTTGACCGTGTCGTGACCACATTCCGCCGCATCATCACGCCGCTGAGCATCACCGTTGCTGCCTTTGGATTCGGCCTGGCCACTGCGGCGCCAGCTTCCGCCGGAGGGGTCGGCGATTTCCTCTCTCCGGCGTTCGGCACAAGCTGCGCCAATCAGCACACCGGCGCCCGGGCGAATGGCACCACTACCCACGGCACGGGTGCCGCTGACGGCAACCTGGCCGGTCTCCCGGTCGGAAGCCCTTTGAATCAGTGTGGCGGCGCCGACCTGCCGCCACTGCGGCCTGATGCAGGCGGGCGATATGGAGACAACGCTGTAGGCGCTCTCGTTCCCGGCGGAGAGTCGATCCTCAAGCCGATGCTGGGGCCGTTCATTGCAGGCAAACCCGAGGCTCTTGGCGGGTTTGCCCAGAACTCGAAGGCCCTCGTCGCCACCGTCAGCAGCAGCTACGAAGGAATCTGAGTGCCTGTTTGCGCAAGCTCACGCCGAGGCGGGTGAGGACCGGTCCTCCGGACGATGACGCAATTGGGGTCAGCGGCTGGGCTTCGGTTTCCGTGTCCAGGCCGGGGCCGGCCGCTTGCGGGTCAGGCGCTTGGTCATGATGGTGATCAGGGCCCAGTTCAGGTGGGCCTCGGAGTGCTGGGGCAGGCGTTCGTAGTCGCGGACGTTGCGGCGGGCGTTCATCAGCCAGCCGATCGTGCGCTCGACCTTCCAGCGGCGAGGGACGACGACGAAGCCCTTCGCGCCCTTGGGACGCGAGAGGGTCCGCAGGGTGAGCCAGAGGCGGTCATCTGCCCAGGTCACGAGCTGTCCGGCATAGGCGGAGTCGGCCCAGACCTGGGTGATCTGTGGCTGGGTGAGGCGCAGACGCCAGAGCAGTTCGCGGGCCGCGTCCCGGTCGGTCATGTCGGCGGGCGTCACCGTGATCATTACGGGGAGTCCGATCGTGTCGACCGCGATGTGTCTCTTGCGGCCGTTGATCTTTTTCCCGGCGTCGTAGCCGCGGGTCTTCTTGCTGACGGTCGCGGCGGCCTTCACGCTCTGGGAGTCGATGATCAGCGTCACCGGGTGCGGGCAGCGGCCCAGGTTGGTGCGGATGCGGCGCCTGAGCTGTTCGCGGATCCAGGCCACCACCCCGGCCCGGTTCCACCGCCAGAAGAGCCCGTAAACGGTCTCCCAGGACGGGAAATCCGCAGGCAGAGCCCTCCATTTGCCGCCGTTGTCGACGATGTATCGGATCGCGTCCACGATGTCGCGCCGGTGCCATTTCTCCGGGTGTCCGCCGGTCTTGGTCTGACAGGCCGGGATAGGTAGCAGCGGCTCGATCAAGGCCCACTCGGCGACGGTGGTGTCGGAGGGATAGCGGCTGCGGCGACAGCGGGGAACGTTGGGCATTGAGGGCTCGGCAGGGGTGGTCGGGTCCTATTTGGTGAGCTGGGCCAGGGTCGCGCGGACGCCCGTGATCTGGGCGGATGCCAGCTGGGCCCATTCGTCGTCGGGGTGGCGGGCCAGGTGCGGACCCAGCGTGCCGGTGATCATCCGGGTGAGCCGGCCGAGGATCTGCCGGAACTGCTTCTTCTCGTACTCGATCCAGTCCGCCGGTTCGTCGGAGAACAGGTAGCCGTCCCGCCGACGCCAGATGATCGGGGTGAGGTGCTCGGCCGCCCCGACATCCCGAAGGTGCCGGATACCTCGTTCGACCTGCGACTTCGTCAGGCTGGTGGCGGTGATGAGCTGGCGGGTGTTCAGACCGGCGGGGCGGGCTTCCATCAGGGCGACGCGGACCAGGTCGCCGTAGTGCTCATCCAGCGGCCGGGCCTCCCGACGGCGGGGCATGGCCTACTCGCCCTTGAGGAGCTGGGCCAGCTGCTCGTCCAGGGTGAACTCGCCGTTGTCGATCGCCGCTTCGAGCCAGTCGGCCGCGGCCCGGACCTTGGAGACGCCGCGGCGGACGGTCTCGCGCTCGTCCTCGGTGAACTCCTGGCCCCGCATCCGCGGCACCAGCCGGCCGAGGGTGGCGACGAACTGGTGGCAGGAACCGACCAGGTCGAGGTATTCGATGGTGTGGTCGATCTTGCGAACGGCCTGGGTGCGTTCGCGGATCGTCTCGCGGGCCTGGGCGGAGTTGTCGAACTGGGCCCGGTTGACCAGGAAGCGGGCGGTGTCGTCGCGCATCGTCTCCCTCGCGACCGTGGGCCGCTTGAGCAGGTCGGTGGTGACCTGCTTGGCGACGTCGTCGTCCCGGGTGAGCTCGCGCACGACGCGGACCCGGTCGTCGGGGCCGATCTGGGCGGCGGCGGCCGGCCGCGACAGCAGGTCGACGGTCACCCGGGAGGCGACTTCCTCATCGCGGGTCAGGTCGGTGACGGCCTGGACCTTCTCCTCGACCGTCACCGGCCGATCCACCCGCTGCCCGACCAGCCGTTTCGCCGCATCCGGCGTCCACTGCCGCTTGCCCGTGCGCGAGTTGAAAGGGGCGTCCTCGATCGCCGCCCACCGCTCGTCCTCGTGCTGGATCGAGGCCAGGATTTTGTGGACGGTGAACGACACGCCGTCCTTCCGCTTGGCCTCCGGCCAGCGCGAGGCGGTCCACCGCCAGTCCTCGACCGTGGAGCGGGCCACCCCGATGTCGTCGGCGAACAGCTGCAAGGACTCCTCGACGGTGAACAGGTCGTCGGTGCCGTTCGGCATCGATCCGCCCACCGGCCGCATCGGCTCGATCTCTAAGGCCTTGTCACCCAGCGCGAACTGGGCTTTCGCCATCTGGCTGATCAGGTCGCGGGCTTCGGCGACGAGCTGTTCGTAACGAGTTCGAGTGACGTTGCCGATCCGGTCTGACACGATGATCACCGCCCTCACCCCCGAGCCGGATCAACCACCCGGTGGCGGCTGAAGGAGGGGGGTTCCGGCCCAGGTCGGCTTCCACCGTGACGCGGACCCGACATGACGGGGCAGAGCGTGAACCAGGGGCGCTCGAAGCACCCGTTGGCCGCCCCCAAGTCCATGCAGAACGGCGGCGACCGGTGGTGTCTCCGTGCCGTTCGCCTACGGCGTTTCCGTATCACCGTTGCGCGACGCCTTCCGCTGACGGCAGGCACGGACCCGGCACCGTGACGAACAGTAGAGCGCCGACCGCGACCGCTCGACCCCCACCGTCCACGAACGGCCGCAAACCGGGCACTCGGCCTGGTCACCACGCTGCATCAGGGCGACCCGCTGCCGGGCCCGCTGAAGCCTCCGCCACCGCCTTGACCTGCATCGACCCGAGCAGAACACCGCTTCCGCCGCCATCGACGACGCAAGCGGATCACCACACTCCCGGCAGTGCCGCCGGCCCACCCCGCCAGACGCCACAACCCAGATCATCCAGCCGTACGCACCACACGGCCAGAGTTCAAAAACACGCTCTAAAAGGGCTCATCGCCCGGACGGAGGCCCCGCGTCGCCGCGCAGCCGGGCGATCCGCGCGGGGAATCCCACGGCGCGGGGCCCCGGTGGAATCCGATCGGCGCCGCCACGCCCGTGGACCTCCCGCCCCACCGAACCCGTCCGGGGACGTCAGGCCCCGACCATGTGCACGCCCCCGTCGACATGGACGATCTGGCCGGTGGTCTTCGGGAAGAAGTCGGAGAGGAGGCCGACGACGCTGCGGCCGACGGGCTCCGGGTCCTTCAGGTCCCAGGGCAGGGGGGACTGCCGCTCCCATGCCTCCGCGAGGTCGCCAAAGCCCGGGATGGACTTGGCGGCCAAGGACAGGATCGGGCCGGCGGCGACGAGGTTGCAGCGGATGTCCCGGTCGCCCAGGTCGCGGGCGAGGTAACGGTTGGTGGACTCCAGCGCAGCCTTGGCGACGCCCATCCAGTCGTAGTGGGGCCAGGCCCGGGTGGCGTCGAAGGTCAGACCGACCACTGAACCGCCGCGGGGCATGAGCGGCAGACAGGCCATGACGAGGTCCTTGTAGGAGAACGCGGACACCCGCACGGCGGTCGCCACGTCGTCCCAGTCCGCGGTGAGGAAGTCGAAGACGCCCCTGGGGCCAAAGGCCACCGAGTGGACGATGCCGTCGAGGCCGGTGACGTGGTCGCCGACCGCGGCGGCCAGGCCGTCCAGCTGCTCCGGTGACGTCACGTCGAGTTCGACGACCGGGGCCGGCTTGGGCAGCCGCTGGGCGGTCCGCTCCACCAGGGAGATCCGTCCGAACCCGGTGAGCACGACGTCGGCGCCCTCCTCCTGCGCGACCTTCGCCGCGTGGAAGGCGATGGAGTGCTCCGTCAGCAGGCCGCTGACGAGGATGCGCTTGCCGTCGAGTATGCCGCTCATGATCCCTGCCAATCCGCCGCCCGGCCGGGCGGCTTCGTCACGGAAGACGGGTGGTGTCCGTACGGTCCCCGTCCGGAGGGGCGCCGGTCGTACGGTCCCCGCCCTTGGGGGCGCCGGTCGAGCGGTCCCCGTCCACGGAGGTGCCGGTCGTGGAGTCCCCGAGCAGCAGGACCGTCGCCGCGAGCAGGGTCATGGCCGCGCCGATGACCAGGAAGAGCATGCCGGGGCCGTGCGCGTCGAGAACCGGCAGCAGGATGAAGGGGAGCGCGGCGGCGCTCAGCTTCGACAAGGAGTACGCCGCTCCCGACGCCGTCGCCCGGAAGGCCGTGGGGTACTGCTCGGCCAGGTACACGTGGGACACGTTGGAGAAGATGTTGCTGCAGAGGGTGTAGGAGAACCCGAACGCGACGACGAGCACGGCGGAGTCCGCGTAGGCGAACCCGGTGCCCGTCGCCACCATGGCTCCGGCGACGACGCCCACCAGCGTCCTGCGCTCGTACCGGTCGATGATGGGGAGCGAGAGCGCGGAGCCGATGGGGTAGCCGAGGAAGGACAGGGCGATGAAGCCGAGCCCGGTCACCACGCCGTAGCCCTTGGCCGCGAGGATCTGCGGCGCCAGCGCGCCGAAGCCGTAGTAGCCGAAGACGGAAAGGACGCTAAAGGTCCACAGCATCGCCGTACGTCGGCGGTACTGCCTACTGAAGACGGTCCGCAGCCGCGGCCGCTGCCCGCGGTCGGCGAGCGCCGAGTCCCGGGGGGCCTGCGCCGGGCCGGGGAGGGGGCGGAGGCCGGCGGGAGCCTTGGACTCCATGCTCGCGACCAGGCGCTCCGCCTCTTCCACCCGCCCGTTGGCGGCGAGCCACCGCGGGGACTCGATCAGCCGGCGGCGCAGGAACCACACCACGACGGAGCCGAGCGAGCCGATGATGAAGAGCCAGCGCCAGCCGTCGATGCCCAGCGGGCTCAGCGGCACCAGCCACATCGCGGCGAAGCCCACCGCGGGGACGCCGCAGAAGGCGATCGTGTACGCCCACGCCGTGTACCGTCCCCGCTTTGACGCCGGCAGCACGTCCGCGAGGTAGCAGTCGGACAGGGTCTGTTCGGCGCCGATGCCGATGCCCGCCAGGAAGCGCGCCACGATGAGCCACACCGCGTTGGGGGAGAAAGCGGCGAGCAGGGAGAAGCCGGAGTATATCGCCAGGTTGACGAGGAAGGCGTGGCGCCGGCCGTACCGGTCCGCGACCCGGCCTAGGGTCAGCGAGCCAATGAACTGGCCGACGAACGCGGAGGCCAGGACGAGCTTCAGGGTCGTACCGTCGAAGGCGAAGTCGTTCTGGAGGACCTTGGAGATCGTGCCGGCGAGGTTGTTCTCGAAGGTGTCGAAGAGCAGACCGATCCCGACCACGGCGGTGAGCTGCCGGTGGGTGGAGGTGATGGGCATCCGGTCCAGCCGGTCGCCGATCGAAGCCGCGGCGGCTCTGTCCGTGCCGCTCCCCTGGGGTACGGCGGTTCTGGGCATCGGGGGCACCGCTCCTCATCTCGCCAGTCGTGGTCTGTAACGGTCTGTAGTGTCCGTCGTGTTCGTGGGTGAGGCGTGACGGCGGGATGTCCGGAAGGCGGACTCCCCGACGTCGGTGTCGCGACGTCGGGAGGCCGGCGACCCGCCCGGTCCGGGCCGTGGCGCCGATCGTTCCGCCGTCGTGCGGCCCGTCGGGAGGCCGATCGTGAAGGGTGAGGCGCCTCAGGCGGCGCGCTGTGCGAGCGTCTGCTCGACCTCGTTGCGGCGGACGGGCGCGCTCACCTCGTGGAGGAAGCCGGCCACCTCCCGGTACGAGGCCCAGAAGCCGACCTCGTGGTACGGGACGCCGCGCTCCGCGCAGTACTCGCGGGTCAGCACCCGGGCGCGGGGCAGGTTCTTCTGCGCCATGGACGGGAACAGGTGGTGCTCGACCTGGTAGTTGAGCCCGCCGTACAGGAAGTCGATGAGCAGCGAGGGGCGGATGTTGCGTGAGGTGAGCACTTGGCGCTCCAGCCAGTCCAGGGTCTCCTCGTCACCGTCGCGGACCTCCATGCCCTTGTGGTTGGGGGCGAAGATCATGCCGAAGTAGAGGCCCTGGGAAAACTGCTGCACGACGATGAAGGCCACGGCGAGCAGCGGGGAGAGCACGGTGAAGGTCAGCGTCAGGTAGATCGCCGCGCGCAGCAGGATCAGCGCGCCTTCGAGCACCGGGCGCTTGGTCTCGCCCTTGGCGATGACCTTGATCGCGGTCTTGCTCATCTTGAGGGCTTCGAGGACGAGCAGGACGAAGAACAGGACGCTCTGGTACCGGACGATGAACTTCTTGACGCCGCTCCGGCTCGGGTACTGCTTGAGGTCGAAGATCGCGGTGCGACGGCCGATGTCGGGGTCCATGTCGAGGTGGTTCGGGTTGCTGTGGTGCCGGTTGTGGTGGTTGACCCACCAGCCGTAGCTCGACCCGTTGATCAGATTGGCATGGATGTAGCCCACCGCGGTGGCGACCCGCTTGTCGCGGAACATCGCCTTGTGGCCGGCGTCGTGGAACATGTACGCGCTCTGTGTCCCGCACAGGCCCATCCACACGGCCACGAGGAGCTGCCACCACGAGTCGCCGAGCAGGAAGAACGCCGTGAAGCCGGCCGCCAGGAGCAGCGCGTTGAGCGCCAGGCGGCCTATGTAGTAGCGCGGGTCGAAGTCGAGCAGACCCTCGGCCTTCACTCGCTTCAGCAGCTCGGAGAAGGTGGCGGAGGCCCCCGCGGGTTGCGAGGGCGGAGACACCCGGCGTGTGTCGAGGGACTCGACCACGCTGTTCTGGGGAGGGACGTGCGGCGATGACATACGGTGCACTCCTTAGGCTGAGGTGCCCGGTGGCGAGGCGGTGGCAGGGCAGCCGTGCCGGTGTCAGGAGGCGTGCGGGGAGAGGCAGGAGCCACGAGGTGATGTCGTTCCCTCGCCCCGCACGTGAGCCTCGGCGCTGCGCTGTGCCTGGTTCCGAGTCGACGTGCTGCCCAGCCTCGCCTACCGGGCTGATGTGATTCTGACGCCGGACTGACCGGGGCGGTGCGGGTCAGACGGTCGCGGCCTCTTCGGCCAGTCGCCCGTCCAGGGTGAGCAGGACGGCGTCGGCCTCGCGGGCCAGCGTCTCGTCGTCGGGGCATCCCATGATCCGCATGAGGTGCTCGACCATCGACTGCCGGAGCTCGTCGGTACTGAGAGTTGCGTAGGACACGATCTTCCCTTCATGGCAGGAACGGCGGAACGGTCTCGTGCAGCGGGGTCTCAGAAGGCTTTGCTCGCCCGGAAAATGTGGGCGAAGCCGGCGAGCGAGGCCTGGTTCTCGAAGGCGACGTACTCGGGGATGAGGACGTCGGTGCCCCACTTCTGCTTGTAGGCCAGCTGGGTCTGCGCGGGGTAGAGCGCCGCGCCCTGGTCCCACAGGAAGTGCATCAGCCACTGGAAGGCCGGGCTGTGGCCCGGGACCTCGTGACTCGCGTCCAGCCCGGTGAAGGGCGTGAAGCCGAAGTGGAGCCACTCCACTCCCTCGCCACGGAACACCTCCAGCGCGTGGGCGTTGATGGCCTCCATCAGTCCGGGCGACCCGTCCGGGATGCGCCGGCTCAGGTCGTGCATCCAGCCGGCGCGGGAACCGTACACGGGGGAGTAGGAGATGTACGCGACCGGGGCGTCGTCGATGGTGCCGACGAAGAGTCGGCGGTGCGCCTGCATCGGGCCGCCGATCTGGCCCACCAGGAACTCCAGGGGGCGGGCGCCCTCGCCCTTCGAGCCGAGCCACGCCCGGTCGATCACGGCCAGGCCGTCCCGCCACTCCGCGGCCTGGACCTCCTGGATCTTCAGGCCGTTGCGGTGGGCTCGCGACACCTTGTTCCGCAGCTGCATGAACCGGGTGCCGCGCAGGGAGAGCTCCGGGACGCGTACGGCCCAGGAGGCCCCGATCTGGTTGACCGTGAAGCCCTGGCGCGCGTAGGCATCGGCGTCCTCGCGCTGGAGCTGTACGGCGACGAGGGTGAGGCCCTCGTCGTGGACGTAGGTGACGAAGCGTTCCAGGAGCGCGTCGTACGACGCGCCGTCGGCGAAGGGGCCGCCGAACTGGACGGCGTACCGGCCCGTCCTCCGGAACGATATGACCCCGTTCATTTCGGGGACGCTGAATGTTTCGTTTCCCTCGTTCACCGCGAGAAATGAACTGGGGTTGTCGGCGGGGTTGTACTTTCGTACGGCCAGGAAGGCCGGACTCTCGGTTTCCATCGCGGACACGTTCGCGCTCCCTGTCGGTGGGACTGAACCAAGGGAATTAGAACATCGAACGGCGGGGCGCCGAAAGGTGTTCCGGAAGGCCGTCGGAAGCGCGTCAGCGATGAGTCAGGCCCGTATCAGCGGGGTCTGTCATTGTTCTTCTCAGGAACGGCCCGGAAGACACCGGGCGGCTTCTGGAGAGGTGCCCGGAGTGGTTTATCGGGGACCGGAGCTTCGGCTTCACGGTCGGGTCCATCGGGCCCGCGCAGGTTCGAATCCTGCCCTCTCCGCTGTTTCACCGAACCGCCTGGCTGGCACCGGGCGGCTTCTGGAGAGGTGCCCGGAGTGGTTTATCGGGGACCGGAGCTTCGGCTCCACGGTCGGGTCCATCGGGCCCGCGCAGGTTCGAATCCTGCCCTCTCCGCAGATAACGCGGACGATCTCCGGGGGGTCTGGCCCCCCGAAGGTGCGGCAGCCCGCTTCGGAAGGCCTTCCCGGCGTCTTCCGAAGCGGGCTTCGTGCATGCTCGGCCCGGGATCGGGCCGGGCGGCGCGTCAGCGGCCGGCCGGGGCCAGGCCCGGATCCCCGAGCGTCCGGTGGGCCATCTCCAGCACGCTGCGGCTGATCGCCTCGGCGTCGATCGGCGATCCGTCGGCGATCAGGTCGTCCAGCAGTCCGTCGGCGGCGTGGTAGATCATGCGGAACGCCCACTCGGGGTTCGTGCTCCGGAACGCGCCGGCCACCGCGCCGCGCCGGACGAAGTCGCAGATCGCGTCCACCACGCGGGCGTTGGACTCCTTGCACAGCTCCAGCGCCTTCGCGTTCGCCGATCCGTAAACCAGCCGGTGCAGTTCCGCGTTCTCGATGGCGTGGTCCAGGAGCCTGAGCAGCAGCTCGTCCATGGTGGGCCACCAGGCCTGTCCCCGCCCCAGGATCTCCTGGGTGGTGTCGTAGAAGGCGCTGACGTACTGCTCCCAGAGGGCGGCCAGGACGTGGTCCTTGGTCTCGAAGTACATGTAGAAGCTGCCCTTGCCCATGCCCGCGGCCGCAGCGATGTCCGCGATGGTCGCGTCGGCGAAGCCGGCCGTCCCGAACACCTCCCGGCTGGCCCTCAGGATGTCGGCCCTGCGTGCCTCGGGGGTCTTCACGACGCGCTTGCGCTTCCTCGGGGTCGCGGTCTGAGCCATCACTGCAGCCCTTCTTGCTCGAGATTTTTCTGTCGAGGCTACATGACCGGCCGCCGGTCACTTGTCGGACCGACCGTCGGTCAGTTAGCTTTTCTGGTGCCCAGGCTCGGCAGGGCCCGCTGCTGCGCGCAGGTTGGGAGCCCTCCATTTCCGCGTGAACATGAGGAAGACATGACACAAACGACTCCGGACACCACCCGAGGAAAAGGTCTGCTGCTGACCTTCATCTGCGTGGGCGTCTTCATGGTGTACCTCGACTCCACCATCGTGAACGTGGCCCTGCCGGAGATCCAGGCGGACCTCTCGGCGGACATGACTCAGCTCCAGTGGGTCATCAACGCCTACGCCCTCGTCGTCGCCTGCCTCCTGCTCACGGCGGGGACGCTCGGCGACATCTTCGGACGCAAGCGCATCTTCCTCGGCGGTCTGGTGGGCTTCCTCGCCGCGTCAGTCCTCTGCGCGCTCGCACCGAACTACGAGTTCCTGCTGGTCGCTCGGGTGCTCCAGGGCGCCGCGGGATCCATCATGATCCCGGTCTCGCTGGCCCTCGTCTCCACCACCTACCCGCAGCCCGCCGCGAGGGCCCGCGCCATCGGCATCTGGGCGGGCATCGGCGGTCTCGCCCTCGCCGCCGGACCCGTGCTCGGAGGCGTCCTCGTGGACGCCTTCGGCTGGCAGTCCATCTTCTGGGTCAACCTGCCCTTCGGCCTGGCCGCGCTGGTCGTGCTCGCCGGCCGGCTCGCCGAGAGCAAGGCGCCGAACCGCCGTCGCGCCGACATCGCCGGACAGATCCTCTTCGTCGTGGCCATGGCCACCCTCGTCTACGGCCTGATCGAGGCCAGCGCGCGGGGCTGGGGCGACCCGGTCATCCTCGGCTCCTTCGTCGTCGCCGCCGTCGCCCTGGCCGCCTTCATCGCCTGGGAGCTGCGCAGCGAGGACCCGATGCTGCCGATGAACCTCTTCCGCAACCCTGTCCTCGTCGTCGCCGGAGGCGTCAACTTCCTCGGCTTGTTCGGCTTGTACGGCAGCATCTTCCTGCTGACCTTCTACCTCCAGCAGGTCAACGGTCTGTCCACCACCGAGGCCGGTGTCCGGTTCCTCGCCCTCAACGTGTCGATCATGGTCTTCTCGTACGTTGCCAGCGTCGCCGCCGCCAAGTTCGGCCCGAAGGTCCCGATCCTGATCGGGTCGCTGGCGAGCGCGGTCGGCCTCTTTGAGCTCGCCCAGCTGGAGCCGGGCAGCGGATTCGACTCCTACTGGTGGTCGATGGCGCTGCTCGGAGCGGGTGTCTCCCTGGTGGGAGCGCCGGCGACCGTCGCGCTGCTCTCCTCGGTCCGCCCGGAGCAGGCCGGCACCGCGTCGGGCGTGTCCAACACGTTCAGGCAGGTCGGCAGCGTGTTCGGGGTGGCCCTGACGGGCACGCTGCTGATCCAGCACCTGCACGGCGGGGTCCCCGATGCGCTGAAGGGCGTGCAGCTGGACCCGGCGGCGCGCGGTGAGGTGACCGGGCTGCTCTCTTCCGGCGACCTGAGCGCCATCGCCGAGCTGCCGGAGCAGGCGCGGGGGCCGGTGCGGGACGCGGTGGCCCCGATCTTCACCGACGGCCTCCAGATCGGCTTCACCGCCGCGGCCCTCGGCACCCTCGTCGGCGGCCTGCTGGCGCTGGTGATTCTGCCCAGCCGGAAGAAGATGGCCGAGGCCAGGGCGGCGGCCGCCGCCGCGGCCGCCGGGCCCGCAGCCGAACCCTCCCGCGCCGCCTCCGTGTGACCGCGGCCGTCACTGCACACACCTGTTACGGAGGCACCGTGGAAACCGACGCACTCCTCACGGCCTACCAGCACCTGCTGGAGGCGGCCGAGCACATCACCGACACCTCACCCCTCGCCGAGTCCGATCGCGCCCAGATCGACTGGATCCTGGCGCACATCGCCCTGAGCGACCGGGCCCTGGTCGACACGGGCCGTGACGTCCTCGCCGGCCGGGCGGCCCGACTGGACAACGTACAGGCCATGTCGAAGTCCGAGATCGGCCGGATCCTCGGCTCGACGACCCACGCCGAGCGGTCGGAGCTGGTCCGCAGGAACGCGATGGAACTCATCGACCTGCTGGCCCGCACCCCCGAGGAGGCGGCGAACGCGACCGTCCGGGCCCGTCTCGTCGACCGTGAGGGGTCCGTGGTCTTCGACCAGGACCTCAAGTGGGGGGACCTGGTGCGTGTGCGCGCTACGGAGCACATTCCCGGACACGCGGCCACACTGCGGGTCCGGGGCGGCGCGCATATCGGTTCGTGGGAACACCGGCCGGGTGCCGGTCCGGCACCCGCCCGTCTCGGCTACCGGGATTCACGGTAAACATTCGTAAAAGTAAGTTCACAATAAAACCTAACGTTGGAAGAATCGAGTCGAACTAAGCGCAAGGCTGTTCGTGGAGATGACGACACGGAATACCCGTCGAAGCCACCCGCCTGAAATATGCGGTGACTCACGGCGGCATCCTGTTCGTCTTCATGTGCACCCCACACATACGGCAACGGAGGACGATGTGCTGAGTTTCTCGATTCTCGGGTCGTTAGAGGTACATACCGAAACAGGTCAGGTCGAGATACCGGGCGACCTGCAACGCACTCTCCTACAGGTGCTCCTCGTCAGCGAGAGACAGGCGGTCTCCGGCGAAACCCTCGTCGACGAGATGTGGGGGGAGTCGGCTCCGGACAACCAGGCGAACGCCCTCCAGGCACACATCAGCCGGCTGAGGCGTCGGCTGAAATCGATGGAGCCCCAGCGGACCGTGTCCCGCCTGACCGTCCACCCCTCCGGCTACCGGCTGGCCGTGGAGGAGGACGAGCTCGACGCCGCCCAGTTCCTCCGGAAGGTCCGCCGGGCTGAGGACCTCTTCGCCAGCCACCCGGCCGAGGCCGCCGGCCTCCTCCGCTCCGCCCTGTCCATGTGGAGAGGGCCCGTCTTCGGACCCTTCCCCGGCGGGTCGGTGTGCCGCCTCGCCGGCTCCCTCTACGAGGAACACCGGTTTCGGGCCCGCGAGTTGCTGTTCGACGCCGAACTCGGCGCCGGCCGCCACGCGAGTATCCTGCCGGAACTCCGCGACGCCCATGCCAACAACCCGCTCCGCGAGCGCTTCTGCGAACAGCTCATGATCGCCCTGTACCGCTCCGGCCGTCAGGCCGATGCGCTGGACACGTACCGCCGCATGTGGCAGCGCCTCTCCGAGGAGATCGGCGTGCTTCCCTCCCCGTCGCTGCGCAACGTGGAACACGCGATCCTCACCCACGACCCGTCCCTCGCCCTGACCAACGCCCCCACGCTCTGCCGATCCGCGTGACGGCCCCCTCTCCCGTGATGCCGCGCGGACGTTGACGGTCCCGAACGTCCCCAGAAAATGAGAGCGGGTCCGTTCCGCCAGCCGCTCTGGCGGAATGGGCCCGCTCCCGCGTCTCATGCGGTACGCCCCCCGGGCAGGAGCGTGCGGAACCCGGTGTAGGGGACGAGGGCCTCGGGCAGGACCACGCTGCCGTCGGGCCGGCAGCCCTGTTCGAGGAGGGCTGCGACCGTCCGCCCGATCGGCAGCGCCGACCCGTTGAGCGTCGCGGCGGAACCCTTCCGGCCCGCGGCGTCGCGGTGGCGGATTCCCGCCCGCCGGGCCTGGAAGGTGCCGCAGTCCGAGACCGAGGAGATCTCCCGGAAGTCACCGCTGCCCGGCAGCCACACCTCGATGTCGTAGGTCTTCTGCGCGGAGAAGCCCATGTCCCCGGCGGGCAGCAGGACCACGCGGTACGACAGTTCCAGCCGCCGCAGACACTCCTCGACCTGCCCCACCATCAGCTCCAGCTGCGCGGGGGCGTCCGACGGCGCGCAGACCCGCACCAGCTCCACCTTCTCGAACTGGTGCAGCCGCAGCAGCCCTCGGGTGTCCCGCCCGTGCGAACCGGCCTCGGAGCGGAAACAGGGCGTGCGGGCGGTGAACGCGAGCGGCAGCTCGGCGTCGGTGAGCGTCTCTCCGGCGACCAGGTTCGTTAGCGGCACCTCGGCGGTGGGGATCAGGAAGAGCTCGCGGTCGCCGACCCGCGTGGCGAAGAGGTCCTCCTCGAACTTCGGGAGCTGACCGGTGCCCGTCATCGTCTCCCGGTTGACCAGGAACGGGACGGAGTACTCGGTGTAGCCGTGGTCCGCGACGTGCAGATCGAGCAGGAAGTCGCCGACCGCCCGCTCCAGCCGCGCCCCTGCCCCGCGGCCGAGATGGAACCGGGCCCCCGAGAGCCGGGCGGCGCGGGCGCCGTCGAAGAGTCCCAGCCGCTGGCCGATGTCGGCGTGGCCTTCAGCTCCGCCCGCAGCCGGCTCACCCGCTCCTCGGCGGCGGTCCGCCTGCGGGAGACCGTCTCCAGGGCGTCGAGATCGAGGGGGTGATCGCGTCGCGCCAGGCGCCGGACGGCCTCGGGCCCCAGCGCGATCAGCTCGCGTACGTCGTGCACGGCGGTCTCCTCTTTCCGGTGCGGCCTCGGACCCCGGCGCGCGCAAATGCCGGCCTGGGCGGGCTGAGAGCGTATGGACAGGGGCAGCCGACCCGGTGGCGGGTCGGCTGCCCCGGAAGGCGGTGACGGTCAGGCTGGGGCGACGGCGAGCACCGCGTTCTGTCCGCCGAAGCCGAGGGAGTTGCTCAGGGCCAGGTCGACGGGGAGCTGCGTCTCCGTCGCCGCGACCTTGATCTCGATGCGGGGGTCGGGACGGGTGAGGTTGGCGGTGGGAGGCACGATGCCCTGTTCCACCGACAGCACCGTGAACACCGCCTCCACGGCGCCCGCCGCGCCCAGCAGGTGCCCCGTCACGCCCTTGGTGGAGGTGACGAGCGGGTCGCCCGTCAGCGTCCGCTTCAGCATGACGGCCTCGGCCAGGTCGTTCAGGGGCGTCGACGTGCCGTGCGCGTTGACGTGCGTCACGTCGCTCGGTCCCGCGCCCACGTCCCGCAGGGCCTCGCGCACGGCCGACTCGATCCCGGCGCCCGCCGGATGAGGGGACGTCATGTGGTGGGCGTCGGCGGAGGCTCCGTATCCCGCGATACGGGCCCGTACCCGGGCACCGCGGGCGCGGGCGTCCGTCAGCCGTTCGAGGACCAGGATGCCGGCGCCCTCCCCGGCGACGAACCCGTCCCGGTCCGCGTCGAAGGGACGCGAAGCGGCGGCGGGGTCGTCCTCGCGCCGGGACAGGGCGCCCATCTGCGCGAAGCCCGCCATCGCCAGCGGCGTGATCAGGGCCTCGCTACCGCCGGTCAGGACCACGTCGCAGCGGTCGAGGAGCAGCAGGTCGCGCGCCACCCCCACGGCGGTCGTGCCCGAGGCGCAGGCGGTGGACACCACGAGGTTGGGACCGGTGGCCCCGAACTCGATGGCCGCCTGGCCCGCCAGCATGTTAGGCAGCTGCATGGGCAGCAGCAGCGGGGACACCTTGGCGGCGCCCGACGACAGGAGCACCCGGTGCTGGGCCTCCACCGTGGTGGGCCCGCCGTCGCCGTTGCCCAGGACCACGCCGACGCGGGCGCCGTCCCAGGTCTGCGGATCCAGCCCGGCATCGGCCAGCGCCTCACGGGCGGCGACCAGGGCGAACTGTACGAACGGGTCCAGGCGCAGGGCACGCCTGGCCCCCAGCAGGGCATCGGCGTCGAACCCGGGAACGCGGCACGAGATCCTCACCGGATTCGACTCCAGGACGGGGTCGAAGGCGGCCGTGGAGCGTCCTGAGCGGACCGTCTCCCAGCTCGGCCCCACCCCGATGCCGGCCGGGGTGACGAGGCCGAGGCCGGTGACGGCCACATCGATGCCCGCCATCAGATCTTCGCGCCCCGCTGTTCCATGAGCACCACGATGTCGCCGACGGTGGGCGCCTCCACCAGCTCATCGTCGCTGATCTTGAGCCCCAGCTCGGACTCCAGCATGAGGGACAGCTCCACGACGGCCAGGGAGTCAAGCTCGATCTCCTCCCGGGTGGCCTCGGGGGTGACGGCCTCGGGCGAGACCTTCAGCTTGTCGACGAGGATGCTCTTGAGCTGCTCGAACATGGTGTTCCTCCGGTCGTGCGCACGGTGCGCGGGGTGATCACTGCTGGGTGGGAAGGGGTGCGGGGGACGTGAGGGGACGCGGGGCTCAGAACGGATCGAGCTCCGGCCAGTGCAGGGCGGTGGCGCCCCAGGCAAGGCCGCCGCCGAACGCGCTGAGCAGGACCTTCTGGCCTGTGGTCAGCCGACCGTCCTGGGTCGCCTGGGAGAGCAGCAGCGGCAGGGACGCGCCGCCGGTGTTGCCGACGTGCTCGATGTTGGACAGCCGCCGCTTGTCGGGGATCTCCAGCCGGTCCGCGACCGCGGCCAGGATGCGGGCGTTGGCCTGATGGGCGGCGAAACGGTCGACGCCGTCCATCGTCCAGCCGCGGCGCCGCACCGCCTCTACGGAGGCCGCGGTCATGCGCTCGACCGCGTGCCGGTACGTGTCGCGCCCCTGCATCTGGAAGTAGTGGTCCTCCGGGCGGGCGGCCCGCCCCGAGGACCGCTGCCGCGATCCGCCGGCAGGCACCTCGATGAGGTCGCTCCTCCCGCCGTCGCTGCCCAGGACGAGCGGGCCCACGGCGCCGAGTTCACCGGGATCGCCGGCGCGGAGCACGACGGCACCCGCCCCGTCGGCGAAGATCACGGCGGTCGTGCGGTCCCCGGGATCGATGATGGTGGTGAACGCGTCGGCCGCCACCAGCAGCACCCGGTCAGCGATGCCCGCCGCGATCAGCCCGGACGCGCTGGCCAGACCGTAGAGGAAACCCGTGCACACCGCCGCCACGTCGAAGGCCGGCACGCCGGTCAGGCCGAGGCGGGCGGCCACGGCGGGCGCGGTGGCGGGGCACGTGTGATCCGGCGTCGTGGTGGCGAGCACCACGGCGTCGGCGTCCTCGCCGCCCGCGGACTTCAGGGCCCGCCGGCCGGCCTCGACCGCCAGGTCGGAGGTGGCCGTGCCCGGGGAGACCACATGGCGCGTCACGATGCCGGTGCGGCTGCGGATCCACTCGTCCGAGGTGTCGAGCCGGCGGGTCAGGTCCTCGTTGGTCACCACGTTCGGCGGCACGTACGACCCGATGCCCGCGATGACCGCCGCGCGCCCCGCAGCCGGCGGCCGGGACAGTGCCGTCATCCCTCGCCGCCCGCCTGGCCGCTCGCCAGAACCTCGACAGGCAGGCCCATGTAGGCCATGCGGGCCTCGGCCATCTCGTCGGTCCACTGCTCGGCCATGTCGTAGCGCTGCTCGGGTGTGGTGTCCAGCATCCGCACCCCGGGCCAGATCTCGTAGTCGCGGATCAGGTCGGCGTGCTCCTGCATGCCCTTCTGGAACATCTCCTCGCGCGGCAGGACGTACTCGCGGTCGGGCAGTTCGTCCCAGAGCCGGACGCCGGCGCGCAGGATCTCCAGCAGCCTCGGCCGGTACTCGGGGTGCTTGGCGACGTGGTCGCGGAGGATCGTGCTCGCCACGGTCAGGTGCCGGATCTCGTCGATGGCGGTGCCCCGGGATATCTCCCCGGTGGCAGGCGACAGCGGCGTCCACTTGCGCTCGCTCAGCTCGGCCGCCGGGGCAAGCACGCCCTCGATGACGATGGCGAAGACGGCGACCCCGCCGATGAAGTCGGACTGCCCGGTCACGATGTCGTCGGTGAACTCCTTCACCGGCTCCAGCACGCGGCGCCGGTAGTCGGCGGCCATCTCGTCCACGTCCCGCAGCAGGCTGTCCGCGGGGTGGCCGAGCTCCACGAGGTGGTTGCGGAACACCCGAGCGTGCCGGGCCTCGTCGATCAGCTGGGTTGCGTAGAACTCCATCTCTGGGATGCCCGGGGCGATGGTCACGTACCGGCCGAGGATCCGGGTGGCCATCTCCTCCGACAGGGCCCGGAAGCCGAACTCCAAGGTGAGCGCGTCCCGGAGGGGACCAGGCTCCTTGAGGAAGTCGGGGACGACCGCGTCGGCGTGGTGCCCGGTGTCGCCGCGGTCCCGGAGGGTGCCCTGCGCCACGGACGTGATCCAGTACGAGAGGTCGCACTCCTCGGGCCCGAGGGTGAGCTCCTTCGCTCCGTCGAGCAGGCCGGGTGCCTTGTCCCAGTCGGCCTCGGGGGCCACGGGCTCGGTCATGTGGGGGTCTCCTTCCTGGTCTGGCTGCCCGCTCCGGGGTCCCGGACGGGGGTGAGCGGCCCGCTGAAGAGTCCGCCCGTGTAACTGAGCAGGGGATCGCCCTCGCCGACGACGGCGTGCGTCACATGGCCGATGAGCACCTCCTGGCCGCCCAGCGGGGTGGTGCCGAAGAGCCGGCACGTGTAGTGGGCCAGGGCGCCGTCGAGGAGCGGCGCGTGCGCGTACGGGCCGGTCTCCCAGGCCAGGCCGGCGAACTGCGCCGCCCCCTCGGGGCGCGAGCCGTCGGCGAAGTACCGGGCCAGACGGGCTTGGTCCCCAGCGAGCACGTTCACCGCGTAGCGGCCCGCGGCCACTGCCAGCTCGGCGAACTGCGACCCCCGCCGCAGGGAGGCGCCGAGCAGCAGCGGCTCCCGGGAGACGGTGGACACCGTGCTGACCGTGGTGCCGTGGAGCACGTCGCCATGACGCACGGTCAGCACCGCCACCGGAGCTGCGAGGTGGTACAGCGCCCGGCGCCGACGCAGCCGGCCCTCGGGGCTGCGATGCCCGGCCGCCGACCCGGTGCGGGGGCGGAGCGCGGTGCTCATCGCGCCGCCTCCTGACGGAACCGCCCGCCGGGCGCGGAGGTCCGCGCGGCGGGGACGTGCCCGACGGGCGCCGGGTCGGAGACGTGGCCCACCGGCTTGGGGTGCTTGATGCCGAGGTCGTCCAGGAGGCGCAGGTAGCCGGGCTGGCGCACCGGCTCGAAGGGCAGCGCGAAGGACTTCATGAAGTTGCCGAAGAGGCCCCGGTCACCGAAGAGGTGGAAGGGGATCACCAGGAGCGCCCACTCGGGCCCGATGAGCCAGCACCACAGGGTCACGACCGCGGCCTGGGTGATGAGGCTGTGCATCACGTTGTAGAGCACGTAGTACGTCTTGGCGATCGGGCGGCCGCCGCTCCGCCGGAAGGCGATGGCGCCGGGGATGTACCCGATGAGGTCGATGTAGAGGAAGAGCGCGATCGCCGGCACCCATCTGATCTCGTCCAGATGGGCGATGAGGAGTCCGGTGGTCACCGCCAGACCGACGAGGTACTCGGCCCGGTGGAGCGAGTAGGTGCGCGGCGTTTCGAAGGGGTTGGCCTGATCCACGGTTCAGCTCCTGTCGGGGCGGCGGGTCACGCCGCAGCCGTCTCCGGGCGGATGTCGCTGAGGTTGGCGTCGCCGAGCAGCTGGGTGCCCGGGAACATGCCGGTGACGGCCCAGGCCACGCTCTCCTTGATGACGCGCTCGGCGATGGGATCGAGGATCCCCTCCAGACTGGGGATGCCGAAGTCGAAGTCCGCCTCGAAGTCGACGGCGACGTCCGCGCCTTCCTGGCGCAGCGTCCACACGCCCTCGAAGCTGTCGAAGTCGCCGTCGGTCTGCTCGAAGCGGGCCGTCAGGTCCTCGACGGAGAACTCGTCCCGCTCCGTCCAGCGCAGCAGACCGCTGCGGAAGTGCAGCTCCCAGCTCGAACTGCAGTCGTCCGACGGCAGGGTGCCGTGCACGGCGGTGGTGTGCACATGGGGGGCGAGATCGGGGTACCGCTCCCAGCGGATGATCGACTCGAAGACGGTCCGGGCCTCCTGCGAGGGGACCAGCACCTTGATCTCTACGTGTCGCACGGTCAGTTACCGCCTTCCGGCATCGTGGCCGCGCCCCGGATCAGGTCGCGGGTGGCCTTGTCGAAGGAGTCGAGGAGGATCCGCACCTCGGCGCCGGTCAAGGTGGCGGGCGGCGTGAAGCGCACCACCGCGCTGCCGTTCATCGAGTGGTTGGCGACGACTCCGTGGTTGAACAGCTCGATCAGCAGTTCGCCGGCGAGCCCGGCCTCGACCAGCTCGACGCCGATCAGCAGACCGCGCCCCCGGACCTCCACCAGTTGGTCGGGGATGTTGCGCCGGGCGATCTCGGTGAGCTCCCGCAGGAGTACGGCACCGAGGTCGACGGCCCTCGTGACGAGCCGCTCCTCCTTGATCGTCTCGATGGAAGCCTGGACGGCGGCCATGAGCAGCGGCTGCCCCGAGAACGTCGCGGTGTGGAGGAAGGGGTCCTTGTCGAACGGCCGGAACGCCTTGCGGGTGGCGACGGCGGCGGAGACGGGCAGCACGCCGCCGCCCAGCGCCTTGCCCGTCAGCATGACGTCGGGCACGACGCCGTCGATGTCCACGCCCCACCACTCGCCGAGCCGGCCGAGACCGGACTGGATCTCGTCGATGACGAGGAAGCCCTCGTACTGGCGGACCAGCTCCTCGACCCGCTTCAGGTAGCCCTTCGGCGGGATGATCACGCCGCCCTCGCCCTGGACGGGTTCGAGGATGACGCACACCTCACCGGGGTGGGCCGACAGCTCGGCCTCCAGCGCGTCCGCGTCGCCGAACGGCAGGTGGAGGAAGTCGGGCACGAGTGGCCGGAACGGCTGCTGGTAGACGTCCTTGGCGGTGGCGGACAGCGCGCCCAGGGTCTTGCCGTGGTAGCCGCCGTTCATGGAGACGGTGCGGCGGAACCCGTTCGCCCGGGCGAGCTTGAGACCGGTCTCCACGGCCTCGGCGCCCGACAGGGCGAAGTGCACGCGGTCCAGCCCCTCGGGCATGACCGACACGAGGGCCTCGGCGGCCCGGGCGGCGGTCGGCTCCAGCAGAATCCGGGTCGCCGCGGGGTGGGTGTGCAGCTGACGCTGGACGGCCTCCACGACCCGGGGGTGGCGGGCGCCCATGATGAAGACCCCGTACCCACCAGCGTTGAGGAAGCGCTCGCCGTCGCTGGTGGTCAGCCACGCTCCGGAGGAGTCCACCTCCATGTGGCTGCCGAACAGCTCGGCCAGTGTGGCCCGGCCTTTGCTGAGGTGGGCTCGGTAGAGCCGGAGGATCTCTTCCTCCGCGCT
Source organism: Streptomyces sp. NPDC003036 (assembly GCF_040611175.1). Classification (NCBI taxonomy): domain Bacteria; kingdom Bacillati; phylum Actinomycetota; class Actinomycetes; order Kitasatosporales; family Streptomycetaceae; genus Streptomyces; species Streptomyces sp. NPDC003036. The sequence continues at coordinate 151,016 of NZ_JBEXNO010000013.1, forward strand.
CGGCGGCGCGGCGCCGTCGGGGGAGTTCTGGACCACGGTCACGAGTCGTCACTCCTATGGCTTACGGGACGGAACAGGGGGACACGGAGGCCGGACCGCCGCGGGGGAGGGCCGCCGCAGCGGCCCTCAGGCCAGTTCGAGGGGACCGCCGGCGAAGTAGCGCAGCAGCGGTTCGGCCGCGGCGGGCCGGGCCGGCGGGTGGAAGGCGAGGGGGCGTACGGAGGCAGCGATGGTCGCGTTCGGGGACCCCTTGATGAAGTCGATGCCGCCGAGGAGCTCCAGCGCCCGGTTCGCGTGGGTGACGAGGGCCTCCTGGACGGTGTAGCGGGCGACCAGGGCGCCGGCCACCGCCTCCTCGCCCTCGACCCCGGCCTCCAGGGCGCGTGCGGCGCCTTCGAGCAGGGCGACGGCCGCCTCGTGGCCGATCGCGAGGGCCGCGCGTTCGGCGGGGTTGCCCCGCTCGCGCGTGACGACCTCTTCGACCAGGGCGGCGGTGGCTCCCATGTACCCGGCGGAAATGAGCAGCACGAACCAGATGAACCCGGCCATCTGCAGGTCGTCCAGCCGGCTCGGATCGTCGGCCGAGGTCCGTACCACCAGCTCCTCTGGTACGAACACGTCCTCCAGACGCACCTCGTCGCTCTCGGCGCCGCCCAGCAGTCCGGCGCCCCAGAACGGGTGCACGCTCAGCCCGGCGGAGTCCGCCGGCACGAGGGCGACGCCGAGCTCGGGCGCGCCGTCGGCGCCCGGCACGGAGATGCTGGCTGTCAGCAGGTCCATCGAGGACGACAGGCTGCACGGCTTCTTCGAGCCCCGCAGACGGTATCCGCCCTCGACGGCCTCCGCGGTGACGGTCGGGGCGAGGACGTTCTGCTGGGTACGCCCCTCGGCCCAACCGGACGCCATGAGCTTCTGCTCCGGCACGATCCGGTGCAGCAGGTCCAGTTGGGCGGTGGTCAGCCGGTCCTCCCGCTCGGCCAGCGCGTAGAGCATGGCCGCCGTGAAGTGGTGCATGGTCGTGGCGGCGGCCAGCGACGGTGACACCGCGCCGAGGGCCTCCTGCACGCGGACCGCCTCCAGCGGGGAGGCCCCCGCGCCGCCGAACGCGGTGGGGATGAGCAGCCCGACGCCGCCGTGGGCACGGAACAGGTCGATGGCGGTGCTGCCAGGCTGCTCGCGCTGGTCGAAGGGGATCTCCTCCAGGGCCTTGAGGAGCCCCGGGTGGTACTGCTCGCAGACGGCGCGGGCACGGTCGAGGGAGCGCACGGGTACCTCCGATGGGGGAAGGAAGAGAGGTTCGGGGCGGAGGGTGCGGGGCGCGGCGCGCTCAGGCGCCGAAGACCGCCTCGTACGGGCTGACGCCGCTGGCGATACTGACGCCCTGCAGATGGGAGGTTTTGAGCATTGGGTAGTTGGCCTCGCCGAAGGCTCCGCCGGTCAGACCGGTGCCGCCGTGGGTGGGCAGGTAGGGCACGCAGCCCATGTGCGAGTCGTTGATCTTCAGCAGTCCGCCGTTGACGACCTGGCGCACGAAGGTGTCGATGACCTCGTCGGACCCGGTCCACAGCGAGTTGCGCAGACCATAGGGGTTGGCGTTGGTGAAGTCGACGAATCGGCTGAGCAGCTCCTGGTCTGCGGCGGGCTCGGCGACGACCACGGGGATGAGGGGGAAGAACGTCTCCTCGCGGACGATGTCGAACGTGCGGGCCCGTGCCAGTCCGTCGACCCGGACGACGGTGGGCTGGAGGAAGACGCCCGTGTCGGACGGGGTGCCGTCGACCTCCATGCGCCGCCCGCCGGTGACGAGCGTCCCGCCCAGGTCCAGGGCCTGGCCGAGCAGGCGGAAGAACCGCTCGCTGCGCCGGACGGGGGAGAGCAGGACGTCCTCCTCCTCCGGATAGCCGGGCCGGATACGCTTGACCTGCTCCTGGAGTTCGGCCAGCAGCTCGTCGGCGACGGCAGGGTGAACGAGTACGCCGTTGGGGACCATGCATATCTGGCCGGAGCCGTAGAACGCCTCGGTGATGGCCTCGACGGCCTTGGGCACGTCGGCGTCGGACCAGACGACGACGCAGTCGTTGCCGGCCAGTTCGAGGATGGCCTTCTTGCCCTTCTCGACGCAGTTCCGCTCCAGGCGCAGACCCTCCTGGCTGCCGCCGATGTAGAAGATGTCGTCGATGAGCGGGTCGTCGATCCAGCGGTCCATGGTCTGCTTGGGATTGGCACACAGGGCGTTGAGCGTGCCGGGCGGGGCGCCGAGCTCGTCCAGGATCGGAGCGACCACGTCCCGCATCAGCCACATGGTGCTGAGGGCGATGCTGCGCGGGGCGCGCATGACGACCGCGTTGCCGGACATCAGGCAGAGCACGCCGAGGGCCGCGCTGGGGAGCGGGGCGTTCTGCGGCGGGTTGAAGGCGACGACGCCGTCGGGCTGGCGGCGCAGGATGAGACGGCGACCGCCGTGCCGGAACTCGGTGTGCATCTGCTCCTGGTACCACCCGAGACTCTCCTCGCTGAAGATCTGGAGGAGCGAGCTGTACTCCCAGCGGGCGAGCTTGGCTGGATGGGCCTCCGCGATGAGCATGTCGATGAACTCGTCCCGGCGCCGTTCGAGTTCCTCGCGGAAGCGGTGGCCCAGCCGCATGCGGCGCTCCAGCGGGAAGGCGGCCCAGCCGGGCGCGGCGGCCGCGGCGGCCTCGCTCGCCAGGCTCAGGGCGTCGTCGCTCGCGATGGCGCAACGGCCCACCACGTAGGGGTGCTGGGCGGCGTCCGACTCGGGGTCCTTCTCCAGCGTCCGCTTGAGCGTCACGCTGGTGAACACGTCCTCCAGGAGAGATCTGCCGCTCACGGTGTAGACCCAGCCGTCGCCTTCGACGTCCTTGCCGGCGACGTAGAGCTTGTAGCTACGCAGGGGTGCCTGGCGTTCTTCTGCCGCACGGCCAGAAGAGGCAGAACGTACGGAGGATTTCTCCTCTGTTGTTCCGTCCGAGAGCATGGTTGGCCTTTCCGAATGGGTCCCGGTGCTGACCGGCGCACGGGAACGAAGGGAGCCGGGATTTGATCGTCGCAGCCCGCTCTGACCTGCTTCTGACACCGAGCTGATGCTTTCCATCCGGAGTCTCCGCGCGCCGCCGGGACCCGGGCGGCGGCCGTCCGGGACGGCGGGCGAAGGAGGGGCCGACGGCAGCTCCGATCTGATTGACCGACGGTCGGTCCGGTTGTTACGCTCGATTCGAGAGGAAGATCATCTGCCGCTCGTCGGCAGGCTTCCCGTCCGTTCCCGCCCACGTGTGAGGACGCCATGCCCAACGACCCTCAGGTACCGGCCCGGACCGCACGGCAGGCGGTCCGCCCCCGCAGGGCCTTGGTCGTCGCCAACCCGACAGCCGGCACCATGACCCCCGAGGCCCTGGCCGAAGCCACCGACCTGTGTCGAGAGCGCCTCGAACGGGTCGACGTCCACATCACCCGGTACAGGGGTGACGCCCGCACCACCGTGAGCGCGGCGCTGCAACGCCCCCCGGGTGAGGACCCCGACCTCGTCGTCGCCGTCGGCGGCGACGGCACCGTCGGCGAAGTGATCGCCGGCATGACCGCTGGCTACCGGCCCGCCACCGCCGGACTCGTCACCGTCCCGGCCGGCACCGGCAACTCCGGCTACCGGATGATCTGGGGCGACCTCCCCTGGCAGGACGCCCTCCGTTCCGCCCTCGTCGGCCCCGCGCCCGGCGCCGTGGCGCGCCGCATCGACCTGGCGCTCCTCGTCGAGACGGGCGCCCTCGTCCTCCTAGGCGCGTGCAGCGGCGTCATCGCCCAGGCCCTGGAGACCGCCCGCGGCATCCCTCTGACCGGACCCGCCCGCTACGCCGAGGCCCTCGCCGAGACCGCCCGGACGTTCACCGCCTACCCCGGCCGCGTCACCGTCGACGGTTCGGTCATCCACGAGGGCGGCACCGTCTTCGCCAACGTCGGCGGCGGACGCATCCGCGGCGGTCAGTACCTCGTCCTGCCCTGGTCGGTCCCCGACGATGGCCTCCTCGACGTCTGCATCCTCGGAGCTGACGTGCTCCCCTCCGAAGTGGCCAAGCTGACCCTGACGGGCGCCCACATGAACCGCCAGGGCGTCGTCTACGCGCGAGGCCGCACCATCCGCGTCGAACGCCTCGACGGCCGACCGCTCTGCTTTGAGCATGACGGAGAGCTCCAGCCGGCCGGAGGAACCTCGATGACCCTGCGGGTCCTGCCCGCGATGATCCCCGTATGGGGCGCACCCGTCCCCGAACTGACGCCCGCCGCATGAGCGCCCGCGCGCACATACCCGGCCGCCCGTCCCGTCCGACGGCACCCGAGGCGACGCCCGCCGGACGCGACGCCGATGCCGTGGCCGTCCCGCATCAGCCGTCAGCGGCGGACAGGTCGGCCGGGCGGGGGACCGCCCCGGGCCGGCCGACGGGGTCGGACGCGCCCGGCCCCGTAAGGCCACTCGACCGGATTGTCGCGCCCGGCAGTGTAAGCCCGTCGGATCAGGCCGACACACCCGGCCCCGTGAGCCCGCCGGACCTTGTCGCTGCGCCCGGCACCGCAGGCCCGCCCGATCAGACCACCGCGCCCGTCGCCGCCGCCCGGCGGGGGACCGCTCCCGGCGGGCCGCCCGCACTGGTCACGCTCGCCCGCTGGGCCGCGGCGCTCCGCCCCGATCAGGTGCCCGAGCGGGTGCTGTCCCTCGCCGCGAGTCAGCTGCTCTCGCAGCTGGCCGCCATCCGGGCGGGCGCCGAACAGCCCCTCGGTGCGCGCATGGTCGAGGCGTTCGGCCCGCCGTTCCAGGACGACCCGCGCACCTCCGCGTGCGTCCTGGCGGGCCTCGGGTCCTGGCTCAACCTCGACGACACCGCGTACGCCGGACACCTGTCCCCCTCCACCGTCGCCGTTCCGCTGGCCTACGCCCACCACCTGGGCTTGGACGGAGCCGCGCTCCTCACCGCGATCGTCGCGGCCAACGAATGCGCCGCGCGCGTCACCGCCGCCGCGACCCTGGGCCCGCTGCGCGGCCAGAGCGCCCTGCACACCCACCTCGTCGGCGCCGTCGCCGGACGTCTCCACTGCGAGGGCGCCACCGCCGCCACCTGGACCGACGCCCTCGGGCTAGCCCTCGCCCAGCCCCCGTGGCCGCTCCTGCGGGCCTTCCTGGCCAGCGACGCCCGCCTGTTCAGCACCTTCGCCCCGGTCCGTACCGCCATGGACGCCTGCGATGCGGCGACCGCCGGCTTCCACGGCCCGCCCGACCTACTGGAGCACCCCGACGGCTTCCTCGCGCGCTTCGCCACCGTGCCCCTCGCCGACGCCGTCACCGCCGGCCTGGGCGAGCGGTGGCACACCGACACCCTCTCGTTCAAGATGCACCCGGGCGGTCCCGGTGTGGACGCGGCCATCGACTGCGCACTCGACCTCCACCACGACCTCGCCCTCGGCCACCTCGACGGCGCGGACGCGATCGAGGAGGTCGTCGTCGAGACGTCCCTCTACACGCTCACCGCCCAGCGCACGGCGGAACGTTACGTCCACGGACCCGGCGCCCCGCTCGGCGCGCTCGTCCTCCACACCCCGTACACCGTCGCCACCGCGCTCCTCACCGGCGACCTATCCGTCGCCGACTTCACCGCACCCGGGCGCGACGAGGAGTCCCGCTGGCGGATCGCACGACGGGTCCGGCTCGTCCACGACCCCGCCATGACCCGGGCTCTCCTCGCCTCGGAGGCGCCCTTCGGAGAAGCGATCCGCCACGCCGGGCCGGACGCCACGGCCTGGCTCGAAGGCTTCGGCGGCCCCGACCTGGTCGCCATGGCCGCCACTGCACGGCCCGACCGGGCCCCGGCCGACTTCACCGGGGCGCACAAGGCCACCGGCGCCCGCGTGACCGTACGCCTCGCCGACGGCCGCACCGCGGCCAGGGAACGCCTGATCCCGCACGGCGCCGCGGGCCCTCACACCCGCCGCCACCACGCCCGCCTGATGCGCCGGAAGTTCACCGCCCTGGGCGGACCGGACCACGTGGCCGAAGCCGTCGGGGAGATAGGAGAGATGGCCCCCGCCGCCCTCCGCTCCTGGACCGAGGCGGCCCTGAGCTGACCGACCGCCACGACCCGGAGTCGACCCGATGACCACCCACGACCACCCGCGCCGCGCCGCGGCCGGCACCGGCAGAGGGACCACACACTACCGCCGCGCCGAGATCCTGGAGAGCGGCCTCGCCGTCTTCGGCGCCCTCGGATTCGACGAGGCCACCGTGGAGGACATCACACGGCGGGCAGGCATCGCCAAGGGCACCTTCTACCTCTACTTCGACTCCAAGGACCACGTCCTCGGCGCGCTCTGGCAGCGGTCCGTCGACGCGCTCCTCGTCCGCGCCGAGGCCATCCTCGGCGACGGCGCGCCCTGGTGGGACACGCTCGACCGCCTGCTGGCCGGGATCATTGACCACGCCCTGGAGCACACCGTCCTCCGCCGCATCGTCTACCGCTCGGCCAACGCCCGCGCCCTCCGGATCTGCCGCGCGTCCGACGAGCGCGTCATCGCCGTACTGGCGGCCTTCGTCACCCGCGGGGCCCAGGACGGCGCCTTCCGCACCACCCACCCGCACTGGGCCGGCCGCATGCTCTACCGGGCCATCGACGCGCTCCTCCGCGACCAGATCTCCGCGCCCGCGCCGGCCGACGCGCAGCCGCTCGTCCGCAGCGTCCTGGAATCGGCCCACCGCACTCTCGGCGATGCCCGACCGGCCTCGCCTCCGCCCCACCCGCACCCGTTACGAAAGGCCCCTCCATGTCTGGATTCGCCCTCTCCCACGTCGACCTCAGCGTCAGCGACCTCGACCGCTCGGAGAAGTGGTACTCCAGGCTCCTGGACGCCACCTGCGTCCTCGACGGCACCAATGCCGAACACGGCTTCGCCTACCGCTACCTGAAGACGCCCGCCGGCATCCTGCTAGGCCTCATCCGCCACGACGACCAGGACCCCGCCCCGTTCTCCCCGCGCCGCATCGGCCTCGACCACCTGTCGTTCGCCGTCGACTCTCCCGAGAACTCCTCGCTCAGCTCCGGAAACTGACCGATCTGGGCATCCCCCACAGCGGCATCGTCGAACAGCCCACCGGCGACGCCATCGCCTTCCGCGACCCGGACGGCATCCAGCTCGAGTTCTACCGCCTCACCGTCCAGCCCTAACGTCTCCGTCGTACGGCCGCGCGCTCGCGCGCCGCTTGGCGGGCGGCCGTCGTGCGTTCGGCCGCCGTCCAGCTGTGCGCTGGCGGCTCACGGTCCGTGGGTCTGGTGGGAGTTGCCCAGCGCCAGCCGGGCGGTGTGCCAGGTGGCGTCGGCTGGGATCCGGCCTGGCTGGCCCCGTCCGCCTGCCGCTGTTCGGCGGCGGCGAGGTCGACCAGGCCTTACTCACTGGGCCCGGCCCGGCCAGGCCGGCCGCTCCGACCGAGATGGTCGTACGCCCGCCGCCCGCCCCGGGCGGCGAAGTCCCGGTTTAACGCCTGATCAGCCGGCGGGCCGTCGCCGCCGCCACCGCCGCCGTGCGGGAGTCGTCGCCCAGCTTGGCGAATACGCCGCCTCTCATTGCCTACGACGAGCGACGGCCGTACGACGAAGCACGCAACAGCGCCGCGGCAGGCCCTCGTCACGCGCCCGGCAACGGCGCACGACAGGCTGGTGGTGCAGCTGCTCTCGACGGTCGCACCGCTCGCTTGTCGTACGGCCGCACCGCCCCGTTGGTTGTCAGCCGCCTCTTCGCCCTGTGCGGGGGTGCGCCAAGCAGTCCCGCCGCCGGGCCGCGCCGTCGTACGGCCAGGCCGCTCGGCCGCACGCCGCTGCGCACGGGGCGGCGCCTTCGTACGGCTGCCGCTCAGCGTTGCGCAAC